>NZ_JBVHEO010000002.1:513780-985404 GCF_055562815.1 Streptomyces sp. NPDC016677
TCCGTTCTGGTGCGCGGGTTTTTGTTTCTGGCCCCCCCCCGCGCGCGTTTCCGTTATTATTTTTTTTTTTGAAACCGCCCCCGCGGGCGTTAAACACACGACATGGCAACCCAGCAAGCCAGCGGCCCGCGATCTGTCAGCTGCACTGCGACAGGACAGCAACGAAGGCTTCGCCGCACCACACGGCATGAACGACCGGCCTGTGGGCCTGAGGTGCGCCCCGGCCGTGTGGAACCGGGCGCTCGAGGCCGCACGTCCCCCCGTACATGCTGATCGTCCTAGGGGTACTCTTCGCCGTCGCGCCAGCCGTCGTCTGGACGACGATCGCCCGCACCCGCCGTGTCGGCTTCGCGATCGGCGGCACGCTGCTTGCCGGAGCCAGTCTGCTGATCAGTGTCCAGCAGGGCTGGATCGACGCCCCCAGGCCCGATGCGCATCTCGTGTTCACGGCCCTGGCGCCTGTGCTCATCGCCTGCGGCGCAGGACTGGAGGGCCGGCACGAGAACTCCCCTCCCCTGGAATGGATTCCCCGCCGCAACGGAGCGATCGGCTTCCTGGGGATGCAGTTCACCCTCACCCTCGTGGCCGGCCTCCTGTACGCGCTGATCATCAGCGACGGCTCGGAAGCCCCGCCGTCCAGGGCCCTCCCCTCATTGCCGCCGGGCATCAGCCTGGTCAACGAAGGCACCAGCTGCGGCTCCGGCGGCTGCTGGCGCGTCGCGACGGTCACCAGCCGGGACGGCCTGTCCCGCCCGGAGATCATCCGCGAACTGGGTCTCCAGCAGGAGAGCTGCCGCTCCAACGGCTGGCTGCTCGACCGGCGTGACCTGTGCGTCGGAGCCAGGGACAACGGCAAGAACGTCACCATCTACGCCGGCTTGGGATACTGAGAGGCCGTTCCCGGTCGGGTCACGGTGGTCCTCAACGAGGACCTGTGACAAACAGCGTGCCTCACTGGTGACAACCAGGCTGCTTCGACCGGTCTCCTACATCAGCTCGACCAGCTCCGCCTGTGACAACTGCCGTGCTTCGGCTCATCGCGTCTGGTTACCTCAGCTGGGCGCCGTGCAGAGAGTCCGTAGCCGCTGATTCTCGGGTCGGCTGTGTTGTCAGCGGCTCAAGATACGATCGCGGCTCGATGGGCCGGACGGAGATCGTGAGGGACTCGCGGCCATGGGGGGGTGGGTCGCACAGGCCCCGGCATCCAGCTCGGGACTGGAGGTACCTTGCCGTAACCCCGCCCCCTTTCTCTCCCTGCAACGTCCGGGCCGTATCGGGAAGGCAGTCTGCCGACGGATGCAGGAAGCCACCGATGACATGATCTTGATGTGACTGGTGTGATCACGGCGTCGGAGCCCTCCTGGATAGCCCCGTTCACCGGGCTGAGCCCGCGACAGTTCGCCAAGCTGGTCACCGCACTGCGGCGCGAGGGTGCCGACCCAGTCCGGAAGGGCCGGCCCTGGAGCCTGCCGCTGGAGGACCGGGTCCTGCTGGTCGCCGCGTATTGGCGCACGAACCTCACCCTGCGACAGTTGGCACCGCTGCTCGGGGTGTCGAAGTCGGCCGCGGACCGCATCATCGACCACCTCGGCCCGAGGCTCGCGCTCCAGCAACGCAGGCGGTTCCGGAAGGACGCCGTGCTGATCGTGGACGGCACCCTGGTCCCCACTCGCGACCACACCGTCGCCGAGCAGTCGAAAAACTACCGGTACTCCACCAACCACCAGGTCGTCATCGATGCCGACACCCGGCGCGTCGTCGCCGTCGGTCGGCCGGTCACCGGCAATCGCAACGACTGCAAGGCATGGGAAATCTCGGGCGCGAAGGACGCCGTCGGCCGCACCACCGTGATCGCCGACGGCGGCTACAGGGGCACCGGCCTGATCATTCCGCACCGCCGCGCACCCGGCCAGGCTGGCCTTCCAGCGTGGAAAGAGGAACACAACCGCTCTCACCGCAAGGTCCGCGCCCGCGTCGAGCACGCCTTCGCCCAACGGGGGCGGAGCCACTCGCCAGACCTCCCCATGCGTCCGCAGCCGGCCGCAGATCGTCCACATCCGGCTTCACGTACCAGCGCTTCGTGGTCCGGACGTCAGAGTGGCCGGCCCACCGGGCGAGGAGGTGGTCCGGGACCCCGTGGTTCGCCAGGTACGTCAGGCAGCTCGCACGGGCGTCGTACAGACGGACCCGACGCAGCCCGCTGCGGTCTATGACCTTGTAGGCCCGCTCACGCAGCTGGCGTCCGTTGAGCGCCCTGCCCCGGGCGTCTACGAGAACGTAGCCGCTGCCTTCGTACCCCTGCCCGGCCGCCGCCCTCTCGTCTGCCTGAGCATCCCGGAACGCGCTCAAGGCAGCCGCAACCGGACCTGGCAGAGGAAGTTTCCGCTCACCGGCGGGCGACTTGGTGGCCTTCTCCACCACGATGTCGTTCCCCATGACCGTCCGGGTGTTGGTGATGGACACGGTGGCTTCGTCCAGGTCGACGTCTGCCCAGCGCATGCCACAGATCTCCGCCGGCCGAAGACCCATCAGAGCAAGAAGGAACGGTGCCTGCAGGCGGTCACCTGCAATCGCACGAACGAAAGCGCGCACTTCCGCGACGCTCCACGGCGGCACTGCGGCCCTGGCCCTGCGCTCTGCCTTGCGTGCCTTACGGGGAACGGCCACCTCCCGAACAACGTTGACCCGGACCAGGCCCCGTGTCACTGCCCGGTCAAGCGCCTCCTTCAGCCGGGCCAACGACATCTCGACCGAGGTTGCCCCCAGGCCGGTGCCCGGCTTCCCTCCCCGCCCACGCCCTTCCTGGAGCGCCCATCGCATCCATGCCTCGACGTGGTCCTCGGTGAGGTCCTGGAGCCTGATGTGCCCGAGCCTTCCGCGGACGCGGGCCAGGATCATGGTGTAGCTGTAGGCAGTGCTCTCTTCCAGATCCTCGGCCTTCATGGCCAGCCACTGATCGAGCCACTCGTCCACCGTGACCTGACTGAAAGGTGCCCGCTCTGCCTCGTAGCGACGATGCACGATGCTCGCGTACTCCGCCTTCGCCTCCCTCAGCGTGGCGAAGGTACGTGTCAGCTGCTTACGCTTCCCCGTGACCGGGTCGGGGCCTGCGTCGACCACGAACCGGTACCGGACCTTCCCCTTGGCATTGGGGGCAAGCTTCTTGATCGGATAAGACAGGACTACTCGCTTTCCTTGGAGTGTGGGAGCCCCAGCGCAGCCTTCTGTGTTCATGTCGAACACCAAGCCCGGGGGGCTGACGAGCTCCTCCAAGGATTGCCGTGATCGCCGGTTTGGCCAACCGGCGATCACGGTCTATGTTTCGCTCGTCGCCAACCAGGGCCGGGCCTCAGTAGCCTCATGAGAGTGGCCATCCCATCGATGCTGTGCGGGTACGGCCCCTCCCGGGAGACCGGTGTCCACCCGCCATCTCGGCTGGGACGGCCACGTCGCTGTGAAAGTCCCGCGCGGCGAGGTGGGGCCGATGGGTTCACCCTTCCCGGACGGTCTACCCAGCAACGTGACCGTTCGCGACAGGAGCAACATGTCCACTGTCCAGCCAGTGATCCTGACAGCCGACCAGAAGGCTCTGGCCGACTCTTACACACAGTTGTGCGGTGCCGAGGAGATTCTTTCGGGTACCCGAAGAAGGCCCGGTCTTCTACCTCGGCCTGCGCATCGGCGACACCGACCTCGGTCTAGTGGCCAAAGCAGACGCGGAACCGAGGCAGCGCCGCGGATCCTGCTGAGCATCGACGTCGACAGCGTCGACGGGACTGTAAATCGTTCGGTGTAACTCCCGATCATGGAAGATGCATCGATGACCAGTGAGAACGTAGCCGAGCAGGACGCTGCCGAGTCGGCAGCGGCTGTGTCGGCGAAGGCCGTGGACGACCAGCTGATCGACGATTTGGTGAGCCGGGCCCAGGCCGAGGGCCTGCAGCTGACCGGCGAGGGCGGGCTGCTGCAGCAGCTGACCAAGCGATTGCTGGAGTCCGCCCTGTAAGGCGAGATCACCGACCACCTCGGCTATGACAAGCACGATGCGACGGGCAAGAACGGCGGCAACTCCCGCAACGGCAAACGCTCCAAGACGGTGCTGACCGATGTCGGCCCGGTGGAGATCGTCGTGTCCCGCGACCGCGACGGCTCCTTCGAGCCGAAGATCGTCAAGAAGCGGCAGAAGCGCCTGACCGGGGTCGACGAGATGGTCATCTCGCTGGCCGCGAAGGGCCTGACCACCGGCGAGGTGCAGGCCCACCTGGCCGAGGTCTATGGCGCCGACGTCTCCCGCCAGATCTCCACCATCACCGACAAGGTCCTCGAGGGCATGGCCGAATGGCAGAGCAGGCCCCTCGACCCGGTCTATCCGGTCGTCTTCATCGACGCCATCCACGTGAAGATCCGAGATCCGCGACGGCGCGGTCGCCAACCGGCCGATCTACGTGGCCCTCGCGGTCACGGTCGAGGGCCGGCGGGAGATCCTGGGCTTGTGGGCCGGCGACGGTGGCGAGGGTGCCAAGCACTGGCTGCACATCCTCACCGAGATCAAGAATCGCGGCGTCAGCGACGTACTCATGCTGGTCTGCGGCGGGCTCAAGGGGCTGCCCGAGGCGGTGGAGACCGTATGGCCGAGGACGATCGTGCAGACCTGCGTGGTGCACCTGCTGCGGAGCTCCTTCCGCTATGCCGCCCGCCAGGACTGGGACAAGATCGCCCGCCTCCTCAAGCCCGTCCACACGGCTCCGACGGTGGAGGCCGCCCTGGAGCGGTTCGCGGAGTTCGCCGGCGCCTGGGGCCGGAAGTATCCGGCGATCGTGAAGCTGTGGGAGAACGCCTGGGAAGAGTTCACCCCCTTCCTGCGGTTCGACACCGTGATCCGCCGGATCGTCTGCACAACGAACGCGATCGAGTCGGTGAACGCGCGGATCCGCCGTGCGGTCAAGGCCCGCGGCCACTTCCCCAACGAGCAGGCCGCCCTCAAGTGCGTCTACATGGCGATCACGTCCCTCGACCCCACCGGCAAGGGCCAGACCCGCTGGACCATGCGCTGGAAGACCGCACTGAACGCCTTCGACATCACCTTCGACGGCCGCCTGTCAGCCGCCCGCCAGTAACCCCAACCACCCTAGTTACACCGCTCGTTTGACAGACCCGCAGCAGGCTGCACACCCGAGATTACCGAGCCCCCATGGGGCCAGCCCAGTCGACGGTCAGCTAGTCGCCGACCGTTTCGTGTCCGGGGCGGCTTCCTGGGTGGCGGCCCAGGTGGCGAGCAGACGCAGTCCCTCCTCGGAAGGTGAGCCGGGCTCGGCGGTGTAGATGGTGAGGGTGAGACCGGGGGCGGCGGCCATCTCCAGGCCCTCGAAAGCGAGCGAGAGGGCGCCGACGGCGTGGTGGTGGAAGTGCTTGGTGCCGGTGCCATGATGGCGGACGTTGTGCGCACCCCACCGGGTACGGAACTCATCACTGCGGGTACACAGCTCACCGACCAGATCGTGCAGCTCCTTGTCGTGCGGGTTACGGCCGGCTTCCGCACGCACGATGGCGACGGTGATGTCGGCGAAGGCGTCCCAGTCCGGATAGAAGCGGCGGGCGGCGGGATCGAGGAAGGTGAAGCGGGCCAGGTTCTGCTGGTTGCCGGACGTGGCGTAGACGTCGGTGTAGAAGGCGCGGAAGAGCTGGTTGGCGGCGAGGATGTCCATGCGGCCGTTGCGGACAAAGGCGGGTCCGGCGGTGATCGCGTCCAGGGTCCATTGCAGGCTGCGGTGCGGCTTCCACTGCTCCTTGGTACGCCGGCGGCGGGGGCGGGTGAGCGCGTCGGAGCCGTCGGCGGCCTGGGCAAGGTTCACCAGGTGGGCGCGCTCGGCGTCATCGAGCTGGAGGGCGCGGGCGAGGGCTTCGAGGACGGCCGGGGAGACTCCGGCGAGGTTGCCGCGTTCCAGTTTGGAGTAGTACTCGACGCTCATGTCGGAGAGGGCCGCGACCTCGCTGCGGCGTAGGCCCGGCACCCGGCGGCGGGATCCGGAGGGCAGTCCGGCCTGGTCGGGGGTGATCTTCGCGCGCCGCGAGGTGAGGAACTCGCGGACCTCCTCACGGTTGTCCATGTCTTCGACGGTACGTCCCGCACGCCGCCATAGGGATGTACTGCCGGTACACCCCTTGTCAGTGACTCGCTGCGCGCGTGAAGAGGGGGTTACCTGGAAGGCGTGGTGCATCTCCTTGGGGCCACCAAGGCAGCGAAGACGCAGCTCCACGCCCCTCTCGGGCGGTCCGCCGCCCGAGGCTCCGGGGCCGCACCTGCAACCCGTAGGCAAAGGAACCTCTCATGCGCGGCGCAGTGATCCACTCCCCTGGCGACATCCGCTTCGAGACTCTGGAGGACCCGAAGATCGAGCATCCGACCGACGCGGTCATCCGCACGGCGGTGACCTGTGTCTGCGGGTCGGATCTGTGGCCGTACCGGGGGGCAGAGCCGACCGAGCAGGCACATCCGATGGGCCACGAGTACGTCGGCTTCGTGGAGGAGGTCGGCTCCGAGGTCACCTCGGTCCGGCCCGGCCAGTTCGTCGTCGGCTCGTTCGCCACCTCGGACAACACCTGTGCGAACTGCCGCAACGGTTTCCAGTCGAACTGCCTGAACCGCGAGTTCATGTCCACCTGCCAGGCAGACTACGTCCGGATCCCCAACGCGCAGGGCACTCTCGTGGCCACCGACGGTGTGCCGGACGAGCGGTTCTGGCCGGGGCTTCTGGCCGTCTCGGACGTGCTGGGCACCGGCTGGTGGGCCGCCGACGCCGCCGAGGTCAAGCCCGGTGCGACCGCCGTTGTGGTCGGCGACGGCGCGGTCGGCCTGTGCGGCGTGATCGCGGCCAAGGAGATGGGTGCGGAGCGCATCATCGCCATGTCCCGCCACGAGTCCCGGCAGAAGCTCGCCCGTGCGTTCGGCGCCACCGACATCGTCACTGAGCGCGGCGAGGAAGGTGTCGCCCGGATCAAGGAGATGACCGGCGGGATCGGCGTGGACTCCGTGCTGGAGTGCGTCGGCACCGCCCAGGCCATGCAGCAGGCCCTGCACTCCGCCCGCCCCGGCGGCAACGTCGGCTTCGTCGGCGTCCCGCACGAGGTGGCCGTCGACGGCCAGGAGCTGTTCTTCTCCCACGTCGGCCTGCGCGGCGGGCCCGCCCCGGTACGCCGCTACCTGCCCGACCTGATCGATCGCGTCCTGTCGGGTCGGATCGACCCGGGCAAGGTCTTCGACCTCACTCTACCCCTGGACCAGGTCGCCGAAGGCTACAAGGCCATGGACGAGCGCCGCGCCATCAAGACGCTCCTCAAGCCCTGATCCCCCTGTCCCCCGTACCCCCCGTACAAGGAGCTTTCCGTGCAGATCACCCGCAGCTCGATCGACACCGTCAAGGGTCCGGCGGACTGGTTCACCGGCGACGTCTACATCGACGCCGTGGCCGCGGCCCCCTCACCGTCCCGGGTCACCGCGTCGCTGGTGCACTTCATGCCCGGTGCCCGCACCCACTGGCACCGCCACCCGCTGGGCCAGACCGTCTTCGTCACCGAAGGCGTCGGCCTGTGCCAGCGCCGTGGCGGACCGGTGGAAGTCATCCGGCCTGGCGACCGCGTCCTGTTCGAGGCCGATGAGGAGCACTGGCACGGTGCCGCGCCGAACCGGCTGATGGTCCACCTGGCCATCAACGAGGGCGACGACGATCACGATGTCGTGCACTGGCTGAACCCTGTCACCGACGAGGAGTACGCCGCAGCTCCGGCCACCGGCTGAACACGGGCCCCTGGTTCAGGTCGTCAAGGGCTGCGCGGCGTCGACGAACGCGCGCCATCCAGAACCACCCCTCGCGAATCGCACCGCTCTTTCCGCGGGCTCCCTGATGCGGCCCGCCCGCCCCCACGTTGTTGAGGAGAACTACCGTGACCACCTTCGCCCTCGTCGGTGCCGGCCCCGGCCTGGGGCTGGCTGCCGCCCGTCGCTTCGGCAAAGCGGGCCACAGCGTCGCCCTCCTCTCGCGCAGCGCCCAGCACCAGGACAACCTGGCAGCCGAACTGGCGAGGGAGAACGTCCACGCCCGCGGCTTCACCGCCGACGTCCTCGACCCCGCCTCCCTCACCGCTGCCCTGCGTGAAGCTGCGGACACGCTGGGCACCGTCGAGATCCTGCAGTTCAGCCCGGTGCCCCGGGGCGACTTCATGAAGCCGGTCCTGGAGACCACCGCGGCCGACCTGGACGACCCGTTGGCCTTCTCCGTCAAGGGCCCGCTCACCTGCGTGAACACGGTCCTGCCCGGCATGCGGGAGCTCGGGCGGGGCACGCTGCTGTTCGTCAACGGCGGCAGCGCGGTACGCCCGCACCCCGACCGGGCCGGCACCTCGATCGCGTTCGCCGCCGAGAGCGCCTACGCGGCGATGCTCCACACCGCGCTCGCCCCGGAGAACATTCACGCCGCGCAGCTCATCGTCCCCGGCGCGATCAGCCCCGACTCCGCGACCTCCAGCCCCGAGGCGCTTGCCGAGCTGCTGTACGGCCTGCACACCGACCGCAAGGGTTTTCGCCACTACGCCGAGCCCATGCCCGACCCGCAGGCCAGCACCCCATGACCCACACCTTTCGCCAGGCCCTGACCACCACCGCCATCACCGGCGTTCTACTGCTGGCCGCGACCGCCTGCTCCGACGACCCACCTGCAGGGTCGACCCCCGCCACAACAACCTCCGCCGCGTCGTCCGGGCAGCCCCCGACCTCGGCGTCAGCAGCCGCGTCCGGATCGGACAGGAGCACTGCGATGGATATCCGCCTCACCATCGACGGCCGACCCGTCGACGCCACCCTGAACGACAGCCCTCCCGCCCGCGACTTCGCCGAGCTACTCCCGCTCACCCTGGAACTGGAGGACTTCCATCAGGCCGAGAAAATCGTCGACCTTCCTCGTCGGCTGTCCACCTCCGGTGTCCCGGAGGGAGCCGCCCCGAAGGCCGGTGACCTCGGCTACTACGCACCCTGGGGCCAGCTGGTCCTCTACTACCGCGATGTCCCCTACGCCGACGGCATCGTCATCCTCGGCCATCTCGCCGACGACGGTGACATCGGCCGGCTGGCCACCGCCTCCAAAGTGACCGTCGACGTGGTCCGCTGACCGGCCCGTACCGCCGCTGCCTCGCCCGCCCCCCCCCGTATCTCGAACAAGGACCCCCGCATGCCCCCCGCCTCCGGTACCGCAGCCGGCAAGCTGCCCTTCGTCGTCTGGGTGCTCGCCGCCGGCACGTTCCTGATGGGTACCACCGAGTTCGTCATCGCCGGATTGCTGCCCGAGATGGCCGCCGACCTGAACGTGAGCGTGTCGCACGCCGGCCTGCTGATCACCGCGTTCGCCGTCGGCATGATCGTCGGCGGGCCCGCGATGGCCATGGCCACCCTGCGCCTGCCGCAGCGCCACACCCTCATCGGTGCCCTCGCCGTCTTCGCCCTCGGGCACGCCGTCGCCGCCCTGAGTATCTCATTCACCGTCGTGCTCACCGCCCGCGTGGTGACCGCCCTGGCCACCGGAGCGTTCTGGGCCGTCGGCTTCGTCATCGCCACCACCACCGCCGGGCCCGCCGGTGCCACGCGCGCGGTCGGGGTCATGATGGGCGGCCTCACGCTGGCCAACGTGATCGGTGTGCCGATCGGCTCGTTCGTCGGCCACTACACCGGGTGGCGGGGCCCGTTCTGGGCGCTGGCCGTCCTCGCCGCGCTGGCCGCCGCGTTCGTCGGCCGGTTCATCCCCCGCACCGAGCAGCGGGCCGAGGTGTCGGTGCGGGCCGAGGTCCGGGCCCTCAAGCAGGGGCGGCTGTGGCTGGCGCTCGGCGCAGCCGTGCTGATCATGGGCGGAGTCCTGGCGACGTACACCTACATCACCCCGCTGCTGACCGACCGGGCGGGCATCCCGGCCGGGGCCGTGCCGCTGGTGCTGATCGCCTTCGGTATCGGGGCGCTGGGCGGCACCGCCATCGGAGGACGTCTCGGGGACCGCCGCCCGATGGTCACGACGATCACCGCGTCGGCGGCCACCGCCCTCATCCTCCTGGCTCTGATCCCGGCCTCCAGCAGCCCGGTGGCCGCCGTGGTCCTGGTCTTCGGCATGGCCGCGGCCGGGTTCACCGTCAACCCGGTCGTCACCTCCCTGGCCGTCCGCTTCGCCGGGGATGCCCCCACCCTCACCTCGGCGCTGACCACCTCCGGCTACAACACCGGCATTGCCGCCGGCTCCCTCGTCGCGGGCCGGGCCCTGGACTCCTCACTCGGCCTGACCGGGCCGGCCCTTGTCGGCGCTGTCTTCGCCGCGCTCACCCTGCTGCCGCTCATCGCGCTCGCGCTCAGCGGCACCGGCCACCGCACACGGATTGTCGCCCAGCGCGCTGCTGCGGACCCCGTGCGGGACGACGCGTCCACACCGGCACACCACTGACATCCGCCCGACGAGCCACCGTTCCGCCATCGAGGGAGAGACTCCCATGACCGTCACCTACGACTTTCGCGGCAAGAGCGCGTTCGTCACCGGCGCAGCCTCAGGCATCGGCCGCACGACCGCCCTGGCCTTCGCCCGCGCCGGCGCGCAGGTCGCCCTCGTCGACCGGTCCGCCGAGGGCCTGCGCGAGACCGCCCGCCTCATCGAGGCCGACGGCGGCAAGGCAATCGCCCTGACCTGTGATGTCACCAGCGAGACAGACGTCCAGACTGCTGTCGAGCGGACAGTCGAACGTTTCGGGAGCCTGGACGCCGCGTTCAACAACGCCGGGGTAGAGCAGCCCGTCCAGACGGCCGCCGATACCGCCAAGGACGACTGGGACCGCATCCTCGCTGTCAGCCTCACCGGTGCGTTCCTGTGCACCCGGGCGCAGGTCCGCCAGATGCTCCGGCAGGACGGCGGCGGGGCGATCGTCAACGTCTCCTCCGGAGCCGGCGTCAAGGGGTTCAAGGGCCAGGCCGCCTACGCCGCCGCCAAACACGGGATCATCGGCTTCACCCGCTCCGCGGCCCTCGACCACGCCGCCGAGGGCATCCGCATCAACGCTGTCTGCCCCGGCATCATCGACACCGAGATGATCCGCCGCTTCGGCGACACCCGACCCGGCGGGCGCGAAGGACTCATCGCCGACGAACCCGTCGGCCGCCTGGGCAAACCCGAGGAGATCGCCTCCGCCGTGCTGTGGCTGTGCTCCGACGACGCCGCCTTCACCACCGGCACCGCCCTCGTCGTCGACGGCGGCCAGACCGTCTGACCCGCCGGAACCCCCAGGGAACACCAGTCGCCGAAACCCGACGTGAGGAGTCCACTCCATGAACCCCACCTACGACTTCACCGGCCAGGTCGCCTTCATCACCGGCGCCTCCTCCGGCATGGGCCTGGCCACCGCCCGCGCCTTCGCCGCCTCGGGAGCCGCCGTCGCCCTCGCCGACATCAACGAAGACGCCGTCAACGATGCTGCCAAGCAGCTCGCCGAGGAGGGCCACCGAATCCTCGCGCTGGTCTGCGATGTCACCGACGAGGACCAGGTCGCCGCCGCCGTCGACCGCACGGTCGAAGCCTTCGGCCGGCTCGACATGGCCTACAACAACGCCGGGATCATGCCCCCGCCCACCGACGCCGCAGACGAGAGCGCCGAGCAGTTCGACCGTGTCCAAGGCATCAACCTGCGGGGCATCTGGGCGAGCGTGAAGCACGAACTGCGCCACATGCGGGCCCAGGGCAGCGGCGCGATCGTCAACTGCTCCTCCCTCGGCGGTCTCGTCGGCAACCCCGGCCGCGCCGCCTACCACGCCACCAAGCACGGCGTGATCGGTCTGACCAAAAGCGCCGCCCTCGAATACGGCTCCCGCGGCGTCCGGATCAACGCCGTCTGCCCCGGCACGATCAGCACCCCGATGGTCGACGCCATGGTCGAAGGCGGAGAACTCGACCGTAGCCAGGCCGAAGCGGGCCAGGCCATCGACCGGCTCGGCACCGCCGACGAGATCGCCCAGGCCGTCCTGTGGCTGTGCAGCGACGGCGCCAGCTACGTCACCGGCATCGCCCTGCCCGTCGACGGCGGCTACACCGCCCAGTAACCCGCTCCCGGGCCGGATACGACACGACGTCCGGACCCAGCTCTCCTACGAACCGAACCCGCGTGAGCCTCCTTGCCGCCAGGAGGCCATCGGGCCATGCCCTCCCGCACGGGCGCCACCGCTGTGCTGTTGACCCTGTCCACGACGCGAAGGTCTCCCCACATGCCCACCGAACCCGTACCGCAAGAACCCGTCGCCATACCCGCCGACCCGCAGTCGCGCATAGCGCCGACCCGGCGCGCCTTCATCGCCACCGGCACGGCCGTCGGGACCGCCGTGGTCGCCGGTACCGTCCTCGGCACCGACCTGCTGTCCGAGTCCGAAGCGGCAGCCGTCCCCTCGGCGCCCTCCAGCCGCCTCACCGTGACCGTCAATGGCACCCGCCACACGGTCACGGTCGACAACCGCACCTCCCTGCTGGACCTGCTGCGCGAGCACCTCGATCTGACCGGGGCGAAGAAGGGCTGCGACGCCGGTGCCTGCGGGGCCTGCACCGTCCTGGTCGACGGACACCGGCAGAACGCCTGCCTGACCCTCGCGGTCCGTCTGGAGGGGGCCGAGGTCACCACGGTCGAGGGCCTGGCCGACGGCGACCAACTCCACCCCTTGCAGCAGGCGTTCATCGACGAGGATGCCTTCCAGTGCGGCTACTGCACCCCCGGCCAGATCCTCTCCGGCGTCGGCTGCATCAAGGAGGGCCATACCGACTCCCCGGAGGAGATCCGGGAATGGATGAGCGGCAACATCTGCCGCTGCGGCTGCTACGTCAAGATCGTGCGCGCGGTGGAACACGCCGCGGGCCGGAAGTGAGGGCCCCGCATCATGTATCCCTTTGACTACACCCGTGTCTCCGACACGGAAGAGGCCCTCGCCGCGGGCCGTCGCGGAGGCCGCTACATCGCCGGCGGCACCACCCTGGTCGACCTGATGCGCGAGACCGTCGAGCGCCCCGAGATGCTGGTTGACATACGCGGCCTGCCGCTGGACGAGGTCACCGCCACCGAACGCGGCGGCCTGCGCATCGGCGCCCTGGTCACCATGTCCGCAGCGGCCGCCCACCCCAAGGTGCGCAGCCTCTTCCCGGTCGTCTCCCAGGCGCTGGAGCTGAGCGCGTCGGCGCAGCTGCGGAACATGGCCACCATCGGCGGGAACATCATGCAGCGCACCCGCTGCACCTACTTCCGAGACGTGACCGCCAACTGCAACAAGCGCGACCCGGCTTCGGGCTGCGCCGCCCGCGAGGGCTACAACCGCTCCCATGCCATCCTCGGCACCTCGGATGCCTGCGTGGCGACCCATCCCTCCGACGTGGCGGTGGCGTTCGCCGCCCTGGAAGCCCAGGTTCATGTGCTGGGCGCTGACGGGCAACGGCAGATCCCGTTCGCCGACTTCCTGCTGCGCCCCGGCTCGACCCCGAACCGGGAACAGGCACTCGAGAGCGGCGAGTTGATCACCGCAGTGGAGATACCCGCTCTGCCCCGCCCGCTCAGGTCCGGGTATCTGAAGGTCCGTGACCGGCAGTCCTACGAGTTCGCCCTGACGTCGGCCGCCGTCGCCCTGCACGTGCGCGGCGGAGTGATCCGCGAGGCCAAGGTCGCGGCCGGCGGCGTGGGCACCGTCCCATGGAAACTGCCCGCCGTCGAACAGCACCTCCTCGGCGAACGCCCCTCCCCCTCACTGTGGGCCGCCGCCGCCGAGAAGGCCGCGGACGGGGCCCGCCCACTGGCCCACAACCGGTTCAAGACCGACCTGCTGAAGCGGACCGTCGAACGCCAGCTGCGCATCGTAGGAGGTACGAAGTGAGCCCCCAGCCACAGGCAGCCGTCGGCGCCCCGCTCTCCCGCGTGGAGGGACGGCTCAAGGTCACCGGCAAAGCCCCCTACGCCGCCGAGCACGACATCAAGGGCGTCGTCCACGCGGTCATCGTCGACGCGAGCATCGGCCGTGGCCGCATCACCTCCATCGACACCCGTGACGCCCTGGCCCAGCCGGGCATGCTGGCGGTGATCCACCACGGCAACGCGCCGAAACTCCCCTACAAGGACAACCCCGCCTCGAACAACCCGCCCGGCGGGCGCAGACTGCGGGTCTTCCAGGACGACAAGGTCCTCTTCCACGGCCAGCCCATCGCCGTCGTCGTCGCCACCACCCTGGAGGCCGCGCAGCACGGCGCAAGCCTGGTCAAGGTCGCCTACGACGCCCAGAAGCCGTCCACCGACCTGACGAAGGCGAAGGCGGACAAGCCGACCAAGTACGCACGCGGTGACGCGGCGGCGGCCCTGCGCTCGGCGCCCGTGCGGATCGATGCGACCTATCAGATGGCGCGCAACCACCACAACGCGATGGAGCCGCACGCAACCATCGCCCACTGGAGCGGCAACAATCTGACCGTGTGGGACAAGACCCAGTGGGTGGTCGGCACGCAGACCGAACTGTCCACCGTCTTCGGCCTGCCCGCCGACTCCGTGCGCGTGATCTCCCCGTACGTCGGCGGCGCGTTCGGCAGCGGACTGCGCTGCTGGCCCCACACCATCATCGCCGCCCTGGCCGCCCGGGAAACACGACGCCCGGTCAAACTCGTCCTCAAGCGCAAGCAGCAGTACTTCAACACCGGCTTCCGCCCCTCCTACGAATACCGGCTGAAGCTGGGCAGCAACCGGCAGGGCCGCCTGACAGCGATGGCCCACGAGATGGACGCCGAGACCTCCTCGTACGAGACGTTCACCGAATCCATCCTGATGCCAGGACAGATGCTCTACAGCACCCCGAACGTCAGCCAGGCGTACCGGACGGTGCCGCTGGATGTGAACACCCCGCTCTACATGCGCGGCCCCGGCTTCGCCACCGCCTCGTTCGTCATCGAATCGGCCATGGACGAACTCGCCGCCAAGCTCGGCATCGACCCGATCGAGCTGCGCCGCCGCAACGAACCATCCGAGGACGAGTCCAAGAACCTGCCCTTCTCCACCCGCCGGCTGCGCGAGTGCTACACCACCGGCGCCCGCCAGTTCGGCTGGGACCAGCGCCGAGCCAAGCCCCGCTCGCGCCGCGAGGGTGACTGGCTGATCGGCATGGGCATGGCCGCCGGCGTCTACGACACCGCCCGCATGCCCGCCCAGGCCCGCATCCGTCTGAACGCGGACGGCACCGCGGTGGTCGACGCCGCCGCCAGCGACATGGGACCGGGCACCTACACCTCCCAGACCCAGGTCGCCGCCGACGCCCTCGGCCTGACCATGCGCACCGTCACCTTCCGCCTCGGCGACTCCCTCTTCCCGCCGACCCCACCGCACGGCGGATCGATGACCATGGCGAGCGTCGGTTCCGCCGTCCTCGACGGCTGCAACCAGGTCCGCCGCCAGGCCATCAAACTGGCCGTCGAAGACCGCCAGTCACCCCTCTACGGAGTGGATGCCGAGGACATCGTCGTACGGGGCGGGCGGCTGCACACCAAGGACAACCCGGCGCGCGGCGAGACGTACAAGAGTCTGCTGACCCGGAACAGGCGTTCCCACCTGGAAGCAGACGGCGCGTACGCCGGGCCCGCGGCGAAGGAGCGGCACTCCTTCTACGCCTACAACGCCACCTTCGCCGAAGTCGCCGTCGACGCCACCCTCGGACTGGTGCGGGTGCGGCGCATGCTCGGCGTGTACGACGCGGGCCGCATCATCAGCCCCAAGCTCGCCGAGAGCCAGGCGATCGGTGGCATCACCGGTGGCATCGGCACCGCCCTGCTGGAACACACCGTCACCGACCACCGCGATGGCCGGATCGTGAACGCGAACCTGGCCGACTACCTCGTGCCCGTCAACGCCGACGTCCCCGACATCCAAGCCATCTACCTCGACGGCGAGGACCGCGAAGCCGACCCGCTCGGCGTCAAGGGCCTCGGCGAAGTCGTCCACGTCGGCGTCGCGCCTGCCATCGCCAACGCCGTTTTCAACGCCACCGGCCACCGTGTACGCCAACTCCCCATCACCGCCGAAGCACTCCTGTAACCCGTGCACCCCGCGGTGCACGCCGATCCGTCCGGCAGACACCCAGTCACACAGCGTCTGCCGGATCGCCGGGCGCCGCCGCTCCGTCCCCCGTCGGACGGCGGCGGCCTACCCACCTCGTCCAATCACCGTGCTTCACCTGCGGAGAGAGCCCATGCTGAACATCGCGGCCCCACTGCACCACTGGTGCCGTGAGCACCGCCCCTTCGCCCTGGCCACGATCGTCGGTGTCACCGGCAGCGCGCCCCTGCCCGTCGGAACCTCGGTCGCGGTCGGCGAAGACGGCACGGCCGTCGGCAGCATCTCCGGCGGATGCGTCGAAGGCGCCGTGTACGAGCTGTGCCGACAGATCCTCGAGGACCGCACGGCTCCGCAGCAGGCCCGGTTCGGCTACTCCGACGAGGACGCCTTCGCCGTCGGCCTGACCTGCGGCGGTCAACTCGACGTCCACGTGCAGCGCATCGACCCGGCCGCACAGCCGTACCTAGCCACCGCCCTCGCCGACGCGGCGAACGGTGGACCCACCGCCGTGGCACAGGTCGTGAACGGCCCCGCGCACATCCTCGGCGGCCTCCTCGTTCTGGACAGCGACGGCCGCCTGACCGGCACCGACCTGGACGCGGACACCAGCCGCGTCGTGACCGACCACGCCCGGGCGCTGCTGCGGGCCGGGCGTACGGCTGCCGACCGTCTCGGCGGTGACGCCGCGACCTGCCCCGAGCAGCTGACCGTCCTGGTGCACGTGGCGGCCGCCCGGCCGCGCCTGCTCATCTTCGGCGCCGTCGACTTCGCCGCCGCCCTCGCCCAGGCCGGCCGTTTCCTCGGATACCGGGTCACCGTTTGCGATGCCCGGCCCATGTTCGCCACTGCCGCCCGGTTCCCGCACGCGGACGAGGTCGTCGTCGACTGGCCCCACCGCTACCTGGCGCAGACCGCCGTCGACACCCGCACCGCCATCTGCGTCCTCACCCACGACGCCAAGTTCGACATCCCCCTGCTGCGACTGGCTCTCGCCCTGCCCGCCGGCTACGTCGGCGCCATGGGCTCCCGCCACACCCACAGCGAGCGCCTGCGCCTCCTGGACGAGGCTGGCATCACGGCAGAACAGCTGACCGCACTCCACTCGCCGATCGGTCTCGACCTCGGGGCGCGTACCCCCGAGGAGACCGCCGTGTCCATCACCGCGGAGATCATCGCCCACACCAACGGCACCAGCGGCCTGCCCCTGTCCCAACGCCCCGGCCCCATCCACCGGACTGCACCACACCACGGACCCGACAATCGGCCCACCCGACACGACGCGGCGGCCCGAGCAGTCGCCTACCGCTCCGCCTCATTGCCCACGCCACTCCCCGCAGGGCGCGCCGCCACTGCAGCGCCCCATTCTCGACGCGGAGCGCCTAGTGGCGCCAACTCCGAGGTAGACCACTACGGTTTGGCATCCGACCTAGTCGGCCCAGGTCAGAAGGCCACACACGACTAACTTCGCTGTCAAAGGACACGAACTACGGCGGCCCACCCCTGTTGTGGGATCTCAAGTTTCACGGACGCCCCTATAACGCAGGGGTGTAGGAAACCGGTCTGACCAGGTTGAAGTCCTCTCGGGCTGTATATCGCTTGAGGCATCGGATGATCTCACGTCGGGTCTTGCCCTCCTGGGTGCGGCGTTCGTAATACGCCTGGGTGCGCGGGTCGTGGCGCAGGCGGGTGAAGACGATGCGGTGCAGGGCGGCGTTGGCCTGCCGGTCGCCGCCGTAGTTGAGCCGGCGCGTTCTCCGACGCCCGGAGGAGTACTCGATGGGGCTGACTCCGCAAAGGGCAGCAAAGGACGCCTCCGTGTTCAGCCGCTCGGGATTGTCCCCCAGTGATCAGGAGAGTGACGGCGCTGTCCGGACCGATGCCTACCGGCACGAGCAGCTGTGGGGCGTGACGTTCGACGAGCCGGGTCAGGCGTTGGTTGAGCTCATTGATCTGGCCGGTGAGCTGTTCGATGCGTTCGGCGAGCATGCGCAGCGTCATGTGGGTGGCCTGGGCTACCGCGTCCTCGTCTCCCCCTCCGGCGGTCGCGCCGAGGGTCGCGCAGGTGCGGAACAGCTCGGCGTTGCCCAGGCTGGACAGCCGTTCCCGGAGGGTGGGGGTCGGCGATGACCAGGACGGCCTTGAGCTGGTTGATCGCCTGGGTGCGGGCCTTGACCGCGGAGTCCTTGGCAAGTTTGTAGATCCGGGCGCTGTGCACCGGACCGTCGCCGGATTTCGCCCAGGCCCGGGCGCGACCACTGAGCACGGCCCGTGCGGCAGCCTGCGCATCGAGCGGGTTCGACTTCCCCAGCAGACGGCGGGCTGTGCGGTCGGGCCGATTCACTTCAAACACCTGGACGTGCTGGGCCAGCAGGTAGCGGGACAGACCCGCACCGAAGGTGCCGGTGCCCTCCACGCCGGCCCGGCGCACCGTGCCCCGCTTGCGGGCCCAGACGAGCAGCTGACGGTAGCCGGCCGCCGTCGCCGGGAAGGACTCGGTGCCCAGGATCGTGGCAGCGTCAAGGTCGATGTCCGGCCACCGCAGGCAGCAGACCCCCGCCGGACGGAGCCCCATCACGGACAGCAGCAGCGCGATCAGGCGGTCGCCCTTCATCGCAGCTTCGAAGGCACCCACCTCCGAGGCGTTCCAACTGAATGGCGTCTGAGGCGGACAGCCTGGCCGTGGTGCAGTGGCTAAGAGGCGCCGGCGGACCGCACGGCCCCACATGCGCCGTCCATGCACCCGTCGCCGCGAAGGCGCTCCGCTCGCCCGAGCCCGGTTCGGGTGCTCACGTCGGACTGCGAGGACTGGTTGAAACCGTGCGGCGCCCCCATGCAGGCGGAGATGTCTGAGCAAGATGTTCACGCGCCGGAGGGTGTCGGCCCGCGCATCGCGCACCATCCCCGACGCTCTGCGCTGAGTGAAGGTAGACGACGAGATCACTGCCGGAGTCGTCACCTGACTCAAGGGATGCCGAGGCTCCTGGTCGCGCTGGACGAAGCGACACCCAGGCGGCCCGAATTCGGATCCTCACGTCCGTGGCCAACGCCTGGCGTCGCCGTACGGCCGAATGCCCCGCCCCCTGGGACTTCCCCTGGGCGGGGCACTACCGCATCCGCCGGTCAGCGATCCGCCGCGCCGCCCCGGACGACACAGGACCGGTTGTTCTCCCAGCCCCACCCGTCACCGTCGGGGTCCGAGGCGCTGCCGTTGGCGCAGTACGAGTACCCGTTGGGCGCGAGCCCGCCCGGGACCACGCACGAGCGGCTGTTCTCCCAGCCCCACCCGTCACCGTCCGGGTCGGAGGCGCTGCCGTTCACGCAGTACGGGTAGCCGTTGGGAGCGGTGCCGCCCGTGCTGCCGTCGTCACCGCCACCGTCGTCACCACCGCCGTAGACGGTGGCCGTCTTGGACGTGGCAGTGATGCCGTTGCTGCCGTTGAAGAAGCGGTCGCCCCAGCCGGTCAGCGAGTTCGGGTCGAAGCCGTTGACCATGTCGAGGTACTCGACCCCGCTGCCGTTGCCGCTCCAGGACCAGCCGATGTAGCCGACGCCGAGGGACTGGGCCGTCGCCATGATGGCGTCCTCGTCGGGGTTGCCGTCGCTGTGCTGGTCGCCGAACTCGCCGACGACGATGGGCAGTCCGTTGCCGACGAAGGCGTTGAGATAGTCCTGCACCTCGGCGGCGGTGTCGTAGACCCCGTACATGTGGATGGAGAAGATGGTGTTGCGGTCGGGGTCGGAGGCGAAGACCGAGGCCGCGTTGGACCGCATCGTGCCGGACCAGTCCTGGCCCCAGTTGGGTGCGTCGACCATGAGGGCGTGGTCGATGCCGGCGCCGCGGAGCTTGGTGATGGCCGCCTTGGTGGCGTCGGTCCACGCGGTGTAGTTGGTGTTGCCGAAGGGTTCGTTGCCGATGTTGACGACGACGTAGTCCTCCTGGCCCTCAAGGGCGCTCTTCACGCTGATCCAGTAGTCGGCCGCCTGGTCCAGGCTGGTCGCGGCACCGTCCTCGCCGTAGCCGGTGGTGTCGTGCACCTCCAAGACGCAGATGACCTTGTTCGCCTTGCACTGCTCGATGAGCGTGGAGACCTGGGACGCGTTCGTCTTCGTCCAGCGGCCGCCACTGCCGAGCACGACGCGGACGGTGTTGGCACCCTTGGCCGCGATGTCGGCGATGGAGCTGGTCTGCTCGGGGTACCAGGTGTAGGCGTGGTTGACGCCGCGCATGACGAATGCGTTGCCGTTGCCCTCGACGACGCGTCCGTCGCTGACGTGGATACCGCCGTCCGCCGCCTCCGCCTTGCCGGTTGACGGCCCGGCGAGTGAGAGCAGCAGGCCGAGGACGGCGGCGAACGCCATCCCCGCCGTCGTGATGAGTGTGCTTCCTGGCTTTCGCATGTGTCTCCTCGGGGGTGAGTGGGACGGGGTGACGGCACCTGACCGGGTGCGCTGAACGCGCGGTGCCGGCGCATGCGGATGACAACGATGTCAGACGGCGGGAGGGGCCGCCCGACACAGGCCCTCACAGGCGTCGGGGGTTGCGGAGCAGGCGCCGGACTAGCGGTGTGACGGGGACGACGAGGCAGCCGGAGGGGCTGCGGACCACCCAGCGCCACACCATGAGGCACCGGATGTTCCATCCATGTCAATAGACGGTTCAAGATTCGCCTCAGCAAGTCCAGAAGCCCTGGCGTACTAAACCGCTAAACGCGCTGCCCAGCACCAAGAGACGGTCACGAGTGGGCAGTTACCAGCAAGAACGCACTCTGCGCGATTGATTGACAGTCGAAGTAGACGCCCCTACGTTCCTCCCCGGTTAACCGGTACATGCAAGTCACCTCCGAACGAGAGAGCCGCTATGCATGCTCGCCCCCTCCCCTCATCCAGACGGTATGTGACGCCTCTGGTGCTCCTGCTCGTGGCCGCATTGGCGGGCGCGTGTCTGTCGCTCATGCGCCCGCCCCCGGCCTCGGCCGCAGCCGAGGACTCCTTCGTCACGCGCTGCGGGATCCGCTTCTGCCTCGACGGCGAGGAGTACTACGTCGCCGGCGCCAACGCCTACGACCTGTTCACCTTCGGCTCGGGCTCCGGCGACACCGAGACGCAGTACATGGACAAGGAACGCATCGACGCCCACATGGCACGCATGCGCGACGACGGTGTCGACGTCGTCAGGCTGTGGATGTTCAGCCACGAGAGCTGGCACGGCTTCGAGAAGTCCGAAGGCGTCTACGACGAGCAGCAGTTCGCGCTCTTCGACTACGTCATCGAGTCCGCCAGGACGCACGGGCTGCGCCTCATGCCGGTCTTCGAGAACTACTGGGAGGCATACGGCGGCATCGACACGCGCCTGGGCTGGGAGGGACTGTCCGGTGGGCAGCCCGCCCGTGCCGCGTTCTTCGACAAGGACCGCTGCCCGGGATGCTTCACGTCCTACAAGAACTACGTGAGCCACGCCCTCAACCGGACGAACCACTACAGCGGTGTCAAGTACAAGGACGACCCGACCATCTTCGCCTGGGACCTGATGAACGAGCCGCGTTACGAAGGCCAGAGCGACGAGGAGAACGTCGAGGGGACCACACTGCGAGCCTGGGTCGACGAGATGGGGGCCTTCGTCAAGGAGATCGACCCCAACCACCTGCTCGGCGCCGGCATCGAGGGACACGGCACGCAGTACGGCTTCGGCGGCGACGAGGGCAACCCCTTCGTCCACCTCCAGCAGTCGCCCTACCTGGACTTCACCTCGGCGCATCCCTACCCGACCGAATACTGGGCCGACCTGACCCTGGACGACACGAAGGAACTGGTCCGGGCCTGGATCACCGACTCGCACGAGAAGGTCGGCAAGCCCTTCTTCATGGGTGAGTTCAACGTCCACAACGTCGACCGGGCGGCCTGGTGGAGCGAGATCTACGCCGACTTCGAGGCGGCCGGCGGTGACGGCAGCGCCTTCTGGTGGTACCAGGACCGCGAGATCGACGGGAAGTTCGGCGTCACCCAGGGCGATCCGGAACTCGACGTGTTCCGTGCCCACTCCGCCCGCATGGCCGCCAAGAGCGGTCACACCTCCCCGACCGGCACCCCGACCTCCTCGCCCTCCACCGGAGAGCCGACGACGACCCCCGAGCCGACCACCACACCGGACCCGACCGGCACACCCACCGCGTCCCCCACGGCCGGTACACCGTGCCGGGTCGACTACCGGCTGTCGGACTGGGGAACCACCTTCAACGCGGACGTCACGATCCACAACACCGGCAGCACGGCGGTCGACCGGTGGGAGCTGTCGTTCACCTTCCCCGGCGGCCAGTCGGTCACGCAGATCTGGAACGCCACCCGCGTCCAGGACGGTCGCAGCGTGACCGTGACCCACCCCTCGGGCTACAACACGTCCATCGCCCCCGGAGCGACTGTGAACTTCGGGTTCAGCGGCGCCTCGCAAGTCGGCACGAACGGCGTTCCGGACTCCTTCACGCTGAATGGAACATCCTGCTCGTCAGCGTGACGGAAAGCGAACCGTACTGACTATACCGGTTCAATAACGGGACCCAGGCAGCTCACGGAATCTGTTCAGACACGGTTAACGTACGACCGTGGATCTACTTCAACCGATCATCAAGCCATACGCATGGGGTTCACGCGACGCGCTGGCCCGGCTGCAGGGGAGGGACACCCCGTCGGCCGGGCCGGAGGCAGAGTTGTGGATGGGCGCGCATCCGTCCGGCCCTGCGGGGTTGACCCGCGACGGACGGGCCACGACACTCCTGGACGCCGTGGCCGGCGATCCGGACGGGGAGCTGGGGAGCGCCTGCGCCCGGACGTTCGGAGGCAGGCTGCCGTTCCTGCTGAAGGTGCTGGCCGCCGAGCAGCCGCTGTCCATCCAGGTGCATCCGGACCGGGACCAGGCCCGCTCGGCGTTCGCCGCCCAGCAGGCCCGCGGCGGTCACGGCCCCTACGCGGACGACTGGCCCAAGCCCGAACTGCTCTACGCGCTCAGCCGCTTCGAGGTCCTGGCCGGATTCCGCGACCGCGAGGAGGCCGCACACCTCCTGGAGAACCTCGGGATAGACGGCCTTCGCCCGGTGATCGGACTGCTGCGAGCCGGCACCGGTGAGCAAGCCCTCTCCGAGGCCCTGCGCGCCCTGCTCGAACGGGCACCGGACGATCGCGCGCCGCTGGTGTCCGCCGTCGTGGCGTCGAGCCGGCGCCTGGCGCGGTCCGCGCACCCTCATGCGGCCGCGTACGCGGCGGTGGAACGCATGTCAGGGCATCACCCCGAAGACCTCGGCCTGGTGGCTTCCCTGTTGCTGGACCACCGGGTTCTGGAGCCGGGTACCGCCCTGTTCATGCCGGCAGGCGGACTGCACGCCTACGTGCACGGGGTCGGCCTGGAGCTGCTCGCCAACTCGGACAACGTGCTGCGCGCGGGACTGACGAGCAAGGAGGTGAACGTGCCGGAGCTGCTACGGATCACCGACCCGACGGTGCGCGTGCCGGTGGTCGTGCCGAGGAGCGTCCCGGGGCCGGGTCCAACCTGGCTGTACGACTGCCCGGTGGCGGAGTTCGCGCTCTACAGGACCGAACTCGACGGCTCCGGCGGGCCCCTCGTTCCCGCGTCCGGCCCCCGTATCGTCTTCTGTGCGGACGGATCGGCCCGACTGAGCGCGAGGACCGGTAACACCGAGCCGCTGCGCCTCGGCCCCGGCGCCTCCTGCTTCCTTCCCGCCTCGGACGAGGAAGTCCTGGTCGAGGGCGAAGGAACGCTGTTCGTGGCCGCCGTGGGCCTGCGCCCGGACGAGCACGGCGCGGTCGCCCGGAATTCCTTCACTTCTCTGCAATGACAACGTTGTCGCATCACCGGTTTCCTCGTCGCGTCCACATCACGCTTCGAGGTCTCCGGTGACCGACTGGAGAAAGGACCACATCGGTGTACGCCGCCCTGGACATCGGAGGGACCAAGATCGCGGGAGCGCTGGTGGACGAAGGGGGGTCCGTCGTCCACCGAGCCGAACTCCCCACACCCGCGAGGGAGTCCGCCCAACGTATGGCACGGACGATCGACGCCGTGATCGACACCCTGTCGGCCGCCCCGGCCTGGGGCACCGTGCGTGGTGTGGGCGTCGCCAGCGCGGGCCCCGTCGACACAGCGGCCGGCACGGTCAGCCCCGTGAACATTCCCGCCTGGCGGGACTTCCCCCTCGTCGAGAGCGTGCGCGCCCATCCACTGCTCCTCACCGGCCTCGAACCGGTCCTGCTCGGGGACGCCGTGGCCATGGCCGCTGCCGAACACTGGCTGGGGGCTGCTCGGGGCGTGGACAACGCCCTGTGCATGGTCGTCTCGACCGGCGTCGGAGGCGGATACGTCCTGGGCGGCCGACTGCATCCCGGCCCTTCGGGCAACGCCGGGCACATAGGCCACATCTCCGTCGGCATCGACGGACCGCCCTGCGCCTGCGGGGCGCGGGGATGTGTCGAGGGGTACGCCAGCGGTACCGCCATCACCCGTTACGCCGTGCAGACGGGCTGGTCGCCGGGGCCAGGTTCGCAGCCCTCGGCCGCCGCGGTCGCCGCGTCCGCACTCGAGGGCGACAAGCGCGCCCTGGCTGCCTACGACCGTTCGGCCCGGGCGCTGGCCGCCGCGATCGCGGGCAGCGCGGCGCTGCTGGAGATCGAGGTCGCGGTCATCGGAGGCGGTGTCGCACAGGCGGGCGAGACGCTGTTCACGCCCCTGCGCCGCCATCTGCGCGCATTCGCGGTCCTCGACTTCGTGCGTGATCTCGAGGTGCGTCCCGCCGCTCTGGCACGGGACGCCGGGCTCATCGGCGCGGCGGCGGCGGCCCGGCAACAGTTCGCAGAACGGAGCGGGGCGGCAGCGCCCGTCGTTCACGAAACCAATGCTTAACCGGTTTCGTGACACTGCTGCGGCCGTGCGGCTCACGGGGCAGCTCTTCGCTCTCATTTGCAGTACCCCTGGGTGAAACTTCCGCTGCAATTGCCGCGGTCCGGGTGGCATTTCCTCAGCGAAGCTCTCGGTGACACGCGAAGGGGCGCGGCATGACGCCGCGCCCCTGGACCGTCCCTGCCCGCCCCTCTACGACGGGGGCGGCGCGGTCGACGCCCGCGGTACCAGCGAGGGCGTCGCGACGGGCCCGGAGGTCACGTCGTGGCCCGCCAGCACCTCGAACAGCACCCGCGCGACCTGCGCACCGAAGCCGTGCACGTCGTGGCTCATCGCCGAGAGCGTCGGATGGGTGAGCCGGCACAACTGGGAGTCGTCCCAAGCCAGCAGTGACAGGTCGTCCGGCACGGAGACGCCCATCTCGGCGGCGACACCGAGTCCGGCGACCGCCATGATGTCGTTGTCGTAGAGGATCGCCGTGGGCCGCTCGGCGGACAGCAGCAGGGAGCGGGTGGCCCGCGCACCGTCCTCGCCCGAGAAGGCCGTCTCGACGTGCGGACCGCCCTCGAGGCCGAGTGCGCCCATGGTCCGTTCGAACGCGCTCGTCCGGATGGCGCTGTGACCGAGCCCTCGGGGACCGCCCACGTGCGCGATGCGCCGGTGCCCCAGCACCGCCAGGTAACGCACCGCCTCGGCGACGGCCGCCTCGTCGTCGGTCCACACCGACGGGAACCCGCCGGTGAGGGTGGGGTGGCCGACCGCCACGGCGGGGAGACCGATGCGCCGCAGCGGGGCGATCCGCGGATCCTCCTGGTGGAAGTCGACCAGGATCGAGCCCCCTATCTGCCGCTCCCGCCACCAGCGTTCCTGCAGCCCGATCTCCTCCTCCAGCGAGCCGACCAGGCGCAGCAGCAACGAGCAGTCACGCTCGGCCAGCACGCTCTCGATGCCGGAGACGAACTCCATGTAGAACGGCTCCAGGCCGAGCAGCCGGGCGGGCCGGCAGATCGCCAGGCCGACGGTGTCGACGGACTGGCGCGACAGGCTGCGGGCCGAGGAGTTCGGGGCCCAGCCCAGTTGCCGGGCCGCAGCGAAGATCCGCTCCCGGGTGGCGTCGGACACCCCCGGCTTGTCGTTGAACGCCAGGGACACGGCCCCCTTGGAGACGCCGGCGGCCGCGGCGACGTCCTTGATGGTGACGCGTACGGACGGTGCGCTCACGCCGGTTCCACGCAGAACAGCGCCGCCCGGACGGCATTGGCCCCGGTGTCGGTCGCGCCCGTGACCCGCAGGCGGAGTTGTTCGCCGGGGAGGAGGGTGCGCAGTCCGGTGTCGCAGACCGCGTCCGGTCCGAGCCGGTCGGCCTGCAGGAGGAGGTCGCGTACGAGGGTGTGTGCGGTTACCACGACTTCGACATTACCCGTCCCAGCACCCATCGGGGACTCCACGGCCACGTCGTAGTGCGGGACCGGGTAGGCGAACTCGCGGTCCGTCACGGGCAGGTGCACGCTGCGCAGATCCTCGCTGTCCGCGACGAGGAACTCCTTGGCGGACCCCTGGGCGGGGGTTAGGTCCTGCGGGACGGTCCGGCGGTGCACCGCGCGGGCGGCGACGGTCACGTCGAGCACGTGCTCGGCCACCTCGGTGCCGTCCGCCCGCAGGCGTCGCAGTCTGAT
The DNA here is from genome assembly GCF_055562815.1 of Streptomyces sp. NPDC016677. Classification (NCBI taxonomy): domain Bacteria; kingdom Bacillati; phylum Actinomycetota; class Actinomycetes; order Kitasatosporales; family Streptomycetaceae; genus Streptomyces; species Streptomyces sp. NPDC016677. The sequence goes on from NZ_JBVHEO010000002.1 coordinate 540,490, forward strand.
GTGTGCCTGCCAGGGCTCGGCGGACTGGTTGACGACGGCGAGCACGGGGAGGCCGTCGTCGCCGTCGCCCGGCTGGAGCGTGAGGAGGCGGTCCGCGTAGACGCGGCGCAGCTCGTGGTAGAGCGGCTTGAACCGGCCGTCGCCGTCGATGGCCGCCCAGGAGCTGACCGGCCAGCAGTCGTTGATCTGCCAGACGATGGTCCCGGCGCACACGGGCCAGTGCGAGCGCCAGTGCTCGATCCCGGTGGCGATCGCGCGGGCCTGCACGACCTGGGTGAGGTAGTGCCAGCGGTCGAAGTCGTCCTCGGGCAGCACGAAGTGGCGTTCCACGCCCCGGTTCAGCTTGCCGTTGCCGTCCTCAGCCTTCTGGTGGTGCAGCATGCCGGGCGAGTCGGGGGCAAGCCGTTCGCCGGGCAGCGCCCGTCGCAGGGTCGCCACGGCGGGCGGGGCCTGCCAGCCGAACTCCGACACGAAGCGGGGCACCGAGTCGCGGTACTCGGTGTAGTCCCGGCGGTTCCAGACCTCCCAGGAGTGGTGGGTGCCGTGGGCCGGGTCGTTGGGGTGGTGCTCCCAGGAGCCCGACCAGGGGCTGCCGGCGGTGTACGGGCGGGTGGGGTCGAGTTCGGCGACGATCCGCGGGAGCAGGTCCAGGTAGTAGCCGCCGCCCCAGGAGTCGCCGCGCAGCTCGGGCTCCCAGTCCCAGTCGCGGAAGCCCCACAGGTTCTCGTTGTTGCCGTTCCACAGCACGAGCGAGGGGTGCGGCATCAGCCGGACAACGTTATCGCGCGCCTCGGCCTCGACCTCCCCGCGCAGTGGCTGCTCCTCGGGATAGGCGGCGCAGGCGAAGAGGAAGTCCTGCCAGACCATGAGGCCCATCTCGTCGCAGGCGTCGTAGAAGGCGTCGTCCTCATAGATGCCGCCGCCCCAGATCCGCACCAGGTCCACACCCGCGTCGGCCGTCTGACGCAGCCGCGTGCGGTAGCGGTCCGGGGTGATCCGGGAGGGGAAGACGTCGTCGGGGATCCAGTTGACCCCGCGCGCGAAGATCCGTTCGCCGTTGACGACGAGGGTGAAACCGGTGCCGTGCTCGTCCGCCGAGCGGTCCAGTTGCACCGTCCGGAAGCCGATGCGTCGGTGCCAGGAGTCGAGGGGCCGCTCTTCGGCGCCCGGACCCGCGGCTTCCTCGGTGAGCTCGAGTTCCAGGTCGTACAGGGGCTGGTCACCGTAGCCACGAGGCCACCACAGGGAGACGTCGGGCACCTCCAGCGTCAGCACGGCGTGCGTCCCTTCCACCACGCCGCGCGCCTCGGCCAGGCCGTCCCCGACGGTGGCACGTACGGTGAGCGGGCGGGCCGTCCCCTGCGCGGTTCGCTCGATCTCGACGCGTATCTCGACGCGGCCCGTGCCGCCCTCGACCGTCACCAGCGGGCGTACGTCGGCCAGCCGGGCCGTCGACCAGCGTTCCAGCCGGACCGGGCGCCAGATGCCCGCGGTCACCAGGGTCGGGCCCCAGTCCCAGCCGAAGCTGCTGGCCATCTTGCGGATGTACTGGAACGGCTCCGGGTAGACGTTCGGTCGCTCCCCCGTCAGCGCCCGCACCGAGGCCGCCTCGTCGTAGGCGGAGGCGAAGTCCACCTCTAGGCGCCCGTGGCGGCCGGTGACGTCGAAGCGGTAGCGCCGGTGCATGTTCCGGGTGCGGCCCACCTCCCGGCCGTCCAGCGTGATGGTCGCGGCGGTGTCGAGTCCGTCGAAGACCAGGTCGGTCCGCTCGTGCCCCTCCCCTGCGGTGTCGGAGCCCGGCAGGTCGCGGGCGTAGGTCCAGGCCCGCTGTCCGACCCAGGCAACAGCGGGTTCGTTGACGCCGAGGAAGGGGTCCGGGATCAGCCCGGCCGCGAGCAGATCGGTGTGGACGCAGCCGGGGACCTGGGCGTGCAGCAGGTTGTCGCTGTAGCTCAGGCTCCAGCCCTCGGTGAGCGGGAGGACTTCCTTCATGTACGGCTCCTTCGGCGGGACGGGCCCGGTGTCGTATGAACGCGGCTCAACCTAACCCCACAGAAGTGAACCGGTCTAGCCTTCCTTCCTTGCCAGGAGTCCACGCCGAAGCACAGTTGGCGCTTCAATAGCCCGACTCGGCCTCTCACCTCAGGTAACGATTGAGTATCGCGAAGGTTTGGGAAGCTTTACCGGTTCACGAGTGGCTGACATAGTCGCCGTCAACCACCACCGGAGCCCGAGCCGTAATCCTTGGAAAGGAGCTGGGCACATGGGGAAGAGGACGCTGAGCGTCGCACTGCTTGCCACCGCGATGCTGACCGTTGCGGGGTGCAGCGGAGGGGGCAGCGCGGACGCCGGCGAGACCGCCGCCGCGCCGGTGAACCCGGACGGCGTCTCGGGGGACATCACCGTGCTCACCAATCGCACCGACCTCGTCGAGGACGGGACGATGAAGAAGTACGCCGCCGAGTTCAACAAGACCTACCCCGACGTGAAGGTCGAGTTCGAGGGCCTCACCGACTACGAGGGGGAGGTGAAGATCCGTATGAACACGGAGGACTACGGCGACGTCCTGCTGATCCCGTCGGCGGTCGCCAAGGGCGACTATCCCAAGTTCTTCGCGCCGCTCGGCGAGACCTCGTCGATGAAGCCCACCTACCGCTTCACGGACAAGACCGACGTCGGCGGCAAGACCTACGGCATCGCCACCTTCGGCACCGCCAACGGTCTGGTCTACAACAAGGCGCTGTTCAAGAAGGCCGGGATCACCGACTGGCCGACGACGCCCGAGCAGTTCCTCGACGACCTCAAGGCCGTCAAGGACAAGACCGGCGCGACCCCGTACTACACCAACTTCAAGGACGGCTGGCCGCTGGAGAGCCCCTGGACCAACAGTGTCGGCTCCGTCAGCTGCGACACCCAGGGCCACGACAAGCTCGCCGACATGGACAAGCCGTGGGCCGAGGGCAACGACCTCAACGCCCTCGACACCCTGCTCTACGACATCGTCCACGAGAAGCTGTCGGAGAAGGACCCGGCCACCACCAACTGGGAGAGCTCCAAGACCCTCCTGGCCAAGGGCAAGGTGGGCAGCATGGTGCTCGGCTCCTGGGCCATTAACCAGATGCGGGACGCGGCCGAGAAGGCCGGCCAGAACCCTGACGACATCGGCTTCATGCCCCTCCCGTACCAGAAGGACGGCAAGTTCTGCTCCACCCTGGTCTCCGACTACCAGCAGGCCGTCAACATCCACTCCGACCACAAGGAAGCCGCGCGGGCGTGGATCGACTGGTTCACCGAGAAGTCCGGGTACGCGGCCAAGGAGGGCGCTGTCTCGGCCCTGAAGGCCGAGGGAATGCCGCAGACCCTCAAGGACTACGTTGACAACGATGTCAAGATGATTGAGCGTTCCGCAGCACGGACGGCCGAGGTCGACGCCATCGACAACGCCTCCGAGATCGGACTCAACAAGCCCGACTACCGCAAGAAGCTCATCGACATCGCCCGCGGCGCCACGGACGGGAGCCTCGACGGCTACTTCGAGGACCTGAACAAGCGCTGGTCCGAGGCCAGGCAGACCGTCGCCTCCTGACCCCGGCACCCGTCTGAACCCCGCACCCGCCAGGTCCCCTCCCCGCCTCCCCGGAGAACGGGACCCGGCGCACGGTGCCTCAGCGGACGACGAAAGGCCCTGGCTCCGCAATGACCCGAACCGCTTCCACCGCTTCACCGCCCGCCCCGGCCGCCGGGACGGGCCCGACCGGCAAGCAACCCACCTGGCATCGCGTGCGGCCCGGCGCCTCGTGGCGCGACCGGCCGATGCGCAAGCTCACGCCGTGGCTGTTCCTGCTGGCCCCCCTCGCCCTGCTGATCACGTTCACCTACGTGCCGGTGGGCAACATGATCTACTACAGCTTCACCGACTGGGACGGCATCAGCCCCGACCGCAATTACGTCGGGGCTGACAACTACACCGAGATTTTCACCCGGCCCGAACTGTTCCGGGTGTTCGCGGTGAGCTTCTACTACCTCGCGGCATCCGTCGTACAGATCGTTATCGCCCTGTACTTCGCGGCCGTCCTCAGCTTCGACCTGCGCTTCAGGAACCTGTTCAAGGGAATCCTGTTCTTCCCGTACCTGATCAACGGTGTCGCGATCGGCTTCGTCTTCCTGTACTTCTTCCAGGACGGCGGCACGCTCGACTCGGTCCTGTCCTGGTTCGGCGTCGGCACCGACCACGCCTGGCTGGGCTCGCCGGAGTCGGCCAACACCTCCATGGCCGGGGTGTCCGTGTGGCGTTTCACGGGCCTGAACTTCGTGCTGTTCCTCGGCGCGATCCAGTCGATCCCCGGCGAGTTGTACGAGGCCGCCCAGTTGGACGGCGCCGGCCGTTGGAAGCAGTTCCGGCACATCATCGCGCCGAGCATCCGGCCGGTGCTGAGCCTGAGCGTCATCCTGGCGATCTCCGGCTCGCTCTCCGTCTTCGAGATCCCGTACATCATGACCGGCGGTGCGACGGAGACCTCGACGTTCGTCATCCAGACGGTGAAGTTCGCCTTCCAGTTCAACAAGACCGGCCTGGCCTCGGCATGCGCTGTGGTGCTGCTGGCGATCATCCTGCTGATCACCTGGATCCAGCGCCGCCTCGTACCCGACGAGAAGGTGGACCTCGTATGACCCTCGCCGCCCCGACCCGCCGCGCGCAGGAGCAGACGCGCCGTCGTCCGCGCGTCAGCACCGCCCTGACGTACCTGTCGCTGGTCGTCGCCTCACTCGTGGTGCTGCTGCCGCTCGCCGTGGTCTTCCTGACCTCGCTGAAGTCCTACGGGGAGATCTCCGACGGCCAGGGCGCGCTGGCCCTGCCGGACGACTGGCTCAACTTCTCCAACTACGCCACGGCCTTCAACGACGGCCACATGCTGCAGGCTTTCGGCAACACGGCCTTCATCCTGCTGTTCTCCATCACCGGCACGGTGATCATCGGCTCGATGACCGCGTACGCCATCGACCGCTTCGATTTCCGCCTCAAGAAGCTCGTCATGGCTCTCTTCCTGATCGCCACGCTGGTGCCGGCCGTGACGACCCAGGTCGCCACCTTCCAGGTCGTCAACAGCTTCGGGCTGTTCAACACCCGGTGGGCCCCGATCCTGTTGTACATGGGCACGGACATCGTGGCCATCTACATCTTCCTGCAGTTCATCCGCGGCATCCCCCGGTCCCTCGACGAGGCCGCACGGCTCGACGGCGCCAACTCCTTCACCATCTACCGGAAAATTATCTTCCCGCTGCTCAAACCGGCCATCGCGACCGTAGTCATCATCAAGGGCATCACCACGTACAACGACTTCTACATCCCGTTCCTTTACATGCCCAAAGAGGATCTCGGAACCATGTCGACGGCTCTGTTCCGGTTCAAGGGGCCGTTCGGGGCGCACTGGGAGAACATCTCCGCGGGAGCCGTTCTCGTCATCGTGCCGACGCTGGTGGTCTTCCTGTTCCTCCAGCGCTACATCTACAACGGCTTCGCCCAGGGGGCCACAAAATAGCGAAGCCCCGCTGCGTCGGATCTGCCGGACGAGGCGTTCGGGCGTACTGAAGGCGACGTCGGAGCCGCCCCGCGCCGCAAGGCGACCAGAAACCTTCGAAGAGGCGCAGCCGGCTCCCGCAGGGGACGGCCGTGGCATGAAGTCGTCGGCTGTACAGACCAGCCGTCTCAACGGGACCTGGTCAGCGACCGTTGCCCCTGACCGGTCGCAGACCAGGCACTCGTGCGTGGCAAGTGATCGGTTCTCGTTCCGAGGGGAATCGATCCGGCCAAGATACGGCGGAACCTCGGACAGGCAACGGTTGGACGGCGGGCGGAGCCGGCCAGGATCGGCTGGAAGTGGCCGTTGTTTCACACGCGGTGGCATGCCGGGGGGAGGCACTCCGCCGGGCGTCTCGCCCTCCCCCACCGCTTGAGCACCGGGGATGTGACGCGCTGACGACCGCCGGGCCCACGATGGTCGGGGGCCTCGCCGAACTCAAGTACGTCCGCTGGGTGAAGGCCCGGCCGCTCCGGACACCACCAGGTGGCACCACCGGACACCCGTGTACGCCGGAACCGAACCGCGCTGCGAAGACGGAAACGCTGTCGGCCCGACGCCGGAACGGGCCCGGGCCAACTGGTAGCGACCTCGTCGTCCAAGCCGGGTGCCGCAAGGCTCTCTCCGGACTCCGCCGGGCCCGCTCGCACAGGAATGGGGCAATGGCCGGAATGGACATGCCCCGCAGAAACGACGTCACGGTCGTCGGACAGGGCGACGGAGTGGCGCTCTTGCTGCCGCGCGATTTCGAGTGTGACCAGAACATGTGGCGCCTGGCCGTGCCGGCCTCGCGAAGCGGCACCGCGTGGTGCTGTTCGACTACGTCGGCTCCGACGGATCGGACCTGTCGGCCTGGAGCCGCGAGCGGTACTCGTCCCTGGAGGGTTACGCCCGCGACGCAGCGGAGGTCTGCGAGGCACTCGACCTGGAACGGGCCGTGTTCGTCGGGCACTCGGTCAGCGCCATGGCCGGGGCGCTGGCGGCACGCGCCGGCAGAGCCACTCCCAACTCCTCACCAGGACCGGGCGGTGTGGCCGGGGAGGGCGGCGCGTGGGCATCCGGCATACCGCTTGGCCTGCCCGAGCAGGGCACAGTGCATCAACCCTCCAGCCGACAGAGCCCGCCCAGTTGCCTGGCGAGCCACGTCGTCCGTCATGTCTGCGATCGCAAATCTAGCGCCCCCGAGAACAGCGCTGGAAGACCAGACTGCATGACGAGCCGAACGCGTCACGCGTGCACGCACAGTCAACTCCACGGTGATGCCCCACCGGAGCGCTCCGGTGGGGCACCGTCTCATGGCTTCAGGAAGAGGCCCGCCAAGGATGCTCCCCGGCGGGGCCTCGATCTATCACCGGCGCTGTCACGCGTCTGTCACCAACTACGCCGACGCCCCCGGACCGCAACGCGCTGACCTGCCACAACTCGCCCAGTCTGGACTGACGTGGACGCCCAAAGACGGTCTCTACAACCTGTGCCAAGTGGTGCCGGTGCAGCCCAACCGGAGAGCAGCACGACAGGTTTCGCCACAGTGTCAAGCCGCGTCCCAGAGTCCCGCCTCAAGGACACGCGCTGCCTTGGTGATGCTGCCCGGCATCAGGTGCCGGTAGGTGCGGTACGTCTCTCGATCGACTTGTGCCCCATCCACTCGGCCACGTCCGTGATCGGGATGCCACTGCCCAGCGCGTTGGAGGCAAAGTAGTGCCGGAAGCCGTACATCCCCATCCCGTCCAACACGGGCAGCTTCTCGAAGAGCGTGCGGACGCGCCGGCGTTCCATCGGCTCCGTGTAGTACCCGCTCGGTCCCCGCAGCAGATACCCCTCCCTCGTCGTGCCGTGCTTCTTCTCATGGCGTTCGATCGCCTCCCGTACGGATCGGGGCAGCGGCACCTCCCGGAACGCCCCCGCCTTGCGGTGCTTGAGCTTCGCCGGCCGGTGCGTATTGGAGTGGATCTGCTCGTGCACCCGGTACACGTCGTCCGCCACCACGTTGTTGACGTTCACGGCCCGGGCTTCGCCGTTACGCAGTCCGCACCCCGCCATCATCACGATCTCCAGAGCAAGGTCGTCACCCGCAACAGCCAGAGCCTGCTTCAGATGGGCCAGGTCCGGAATGATCACCGTCTGGCGAACGTACTCCGGCTCCTGCACTCCCTTGACCGGGTCATCCGCCATCGCCCCTTTGTCGTAGGCGTCCCTCAGAATCGCCTTGAGGGTGCGCAGGATGTTGACCTGATTGCCCCGGCCGACGCCGTCGGCCTCCAACTCGTCCAGGAAACGCTCCACCACGATGGGAGTTACGGATATCAGCTTCCGAGAACCCAGGCGCGGAATGATATGGACGTTGATGGAGCTGCTGACGTGCTCACCCGTGGAGTATGCGGTCATCCGGCGCTGACGGGGCAGCCACTGCTTCGCGTATTCCGCGACCGTCTTCTGCCCCAGCTCCCGCCGCGCTTCCGCGACAGACGGCGCCGTGCGCTTCTTCTCCGCATAGATCTGCGTGAGGCGTTCGATCGCATCGTCCTGCGTGCCGAACCCACCCTCCTCGACCTGCTTCCCCAGACCGTTGCGGAAACGGATCGTGTACGGATGCGGGCACCGCGTCGGCCGGGCACAGCCGCAGTCCTTGAGGAACGACCCCATACCGCGAGCGAGTTGACGAACCACGTGACGCACCTTCCGAACGGGAGCCAGGCATTCACGCCCAGGCACCCCGCCCCCACGGTCACCAGGTCAGCAAGCCAGGACGCCCTCGCACCCGATGCTGACCATTTGCTGACCTGAGCGGCCCGACTACGCCTCTGACCTGCGCAAACACCCAGATGCTAGATCTTGGACTTGAACATGGTGCGCAGCATGTCGGACTCCTGGAAGACGGCTCCCTGCCAGCTTTCTGCAGGTCAGGGGCGTCCTTCACTGTACACCGGCGTGTCTTCGACTCGAAGACTTCCCAGAACATCGGGCGCCGCGGAGCTCAGAAGCTTCTCACCTGGGCGATCTGCGCGAAGCAAGCTGCCGCGAAGCCGTCGACCGGGCGCACGTACCGAAGTCCGCCCCGGTCCGATGCCGATCGGATGCCGACTTGTCTGATGAGTCGTCAGATAGGAGGTGTGCTCCGGTGGAAGTGGCAGGCCCCCTCCCTGTCGCGAGCTCACTGCCGTCCACGCACTGCGGAGTACGCCCAGTGATCGGGGCCGCTGCGGCGAGCGCAGAAGCGTGCGCTCCCGACAAGCCGGGAGCGCACGCCCGTTCCGCCGTGCGATCCCCCGGTCAGGCACCGTCGGCGTGGTCGCACAGGACGATGCCCTCGATCGTGTTCCCCTCGGTTCCGTAGCCCGGGAAGGTGAACCAGTTCCGCGGGGTCACCTCCTGGCAGGGGACGTCCGTTCCGTCGCCGTACAGGACCTTCACCCGGTAGGCGGTCGAGCAGTCGTTGGTCACGAACGTGTAGCGCCATCCCGGGCTGTACGTCAGGCACGCGGGTGCGGGGGTCTGGCTCTCCGCACTCTCCTGGGACTCGGCGTGGGCCACCGTGGCGGGCGTCGCCAGGGCCAGAGCCATCGCGCATGTCACGAAAGTTGAATGCACAAACCGCTTCATCAGAGTGCTCCCCTTCACTTGCTGAACGGACACCCTCAGAGTACGGGGGTGCGGCAGGGGCATGAAAAACATTGCGGCAAGTTCCAGCAACTTGTGGCGTCGGTTTCAATGGTTCCGGGAGACGCGGCTCCTCATGAACACGCAGCTCAGAGGCGAGAGCCGACATCACACCGCAGGATGACAGGACACAGCCGGACGGATGAACCCGCGAAGCCAGTGAGGTTACTGCCGGATGAAGCGGCATGTCTTACTCCTGCCACCAGGCCGCGCCGCCGTCGACAAACGAACACATGGCCGCGCTCAGTGAGGCAGCCGCGACAAGACCGAAAGCTGTCGTCCCTTCCCCGTTCCGGGTGCTGGCCCTCACATACGGAAGTGCCCGTACCGGCTGCCGGTACGGGCACTTCGTGGGCCGTTTCCTGTCAGCGCGTGAAGACCGCCACGGTGCGGCCCGGCACCTCGAAGGTACTGGTGCTCTTCGTGTAGGTGGCCGTCCTCACCACGCGGTCAGCACCGGCGGCCTGCACCGGATGCAGCCGGTAGGTGCCTCCGCCCGGTTCCGTCAGCCGCTGGGATTGCCGGTCGGGCGTGGCGTTGAAGACGATGACCAGGTCACCCAGTCTCATGGTGATCACACCGGGTGTCTCGTCCTTGCCCGAGAGCGGGAAGGAGAGCGCCGACTGCACCTGGGCGGCCGTGTCCAGGGAAAAGGCACTCTCCGTGGTACGGATCCTCAGCAGGTCCCGGTAGGCGCCCGAGGCGCCCTGGATCTGCGGGCAGCCGACCTTCACCGCACCGAGCAGGGGCTTGGCGTAGGGCCACTTGGCCTCGTTGTCGGCGGCCGACGGCAGCCCGCGGCCGAAGCCGTTGCCGTCCGCGCAGTTCCAGTGGATCGCGTTGAACCAGTCACCGCTCTCGAAGGAGTTGCGGTCCAGGGATTTCGAACGCAGCAGGTCGGTGCCCGCCTGGGAGAGCGCCGGGCCCTGCGAGAGGGTGGCCGTGGCCATCGCCAGGATCTGCATGCGGGCTCGGTCGTCGGCGGACGTGTCCGCCGGGAGCTTGTACGCGATCGCGTCGAACAGGGTCTCGTTGTCGTGCGCGTCGGTGTAGGCGAGGGCGTCGCCCGGGGCGTCGGCGTATCCGGCGGGAGCGCCGTTGTAGTCGACCTGGGAGCCGGTGACCTCCTTGCCGCTGGAGTCGGTGAAACGGTACTGCCGGAGGTTGCCCGTCAGCCCCACCTTGATCAGGTCCTGGTAGTGCAGCAGGCGGGCCTTCTGCTCGGCCTCGGTGCCGTTGTCCGCCGAGGAGTTGGGGTCGGTGTAGAGGCCGGAGGCGAAGCCCTGCACGCCGGGGTCGGCGTCGAAGGGCGAGCCGCCGCGCACGGCGTCACGGGCCCGGTCGGAGAAGGTGGCGATGCCGGTCCCGGCCATGTTCTTCTGCGTGGCCTGCTCGAAGCGGGCGTCGTCGGCCACCTCGCCGAAGTTCCAGCCCTCGCCGTACAGGATGATCTTCTTGCCGTCGACGCCGTCCTTCGTGAGGGTCAGCTCGTCGAGGGCCTTGCGCACGGCGAGGACGCTGTCCTTCGGGTGGTGACCCATGAGGTCGAAGCGGAACCCGTCGACCTTGTACTCCTTGGCCCAGGTGACGACCGAGTCGACGACCAGCTTGCCCATCATGGTGTTCTCGGGAGCCGTGTTGGCGCAGCAGGTCGAAGTGGCCACCGGACCGTCGGCGAGCAGCCGGTGGTAGTAGCCGGGCACCACCTTGTCGAGGACCGAGGCGTCGGCCTGACCGCTCGCGACGGTGTGGTTGTAGACCACGTCCATCACGACCCGCAGGCCGTCCTCGTTGAGCGCCTTGACCATCCTGCGGAACTCGACCGTGCGCCGCGTCCCGTCCGGGTCACTGGAGTAGGAGCCCTCGGGGACGGTGAAGTGGTAGGGGTCGTAGCCCCAGTTGTAGGCGTCCTCGGCGGCGGCCTTCGCCACGCACTCCTGCTGCTCGGCGGAGTCGGCCGGGTAGGAGGCCAGGTCGCACCCGGGGACGGTCCGGTCGGCGGCCTTCTCCGGAACGGTCGAGAAGTCGAAGACCGGGAGCAGGTGCACGTACGAGGTGCCGGCCTCGGCCAGCGCACGGAGGTGCCTGCTGCCCGCCGAGTTCTTCTCGGTGAAGGCGGTGTACGTGCCCCGCTCGGCCGCCGGGACGGTCGAGTCCTCCACGGAGTGGTCACGTACGTGCAGTTCCTGGGCCTGCGCGTCCTTGAGCGGAACGGCCGGGGGTTTGTCCAGCCCGGACCACCCCGCGGGCGCCAGGGACCTGTCTTTCAGATCGACGACGAGGCTGCGTGCGGAGTCGGCCGTCAGCGCCACGGAGTACGGGTCGGTGACCTTGTTGGTGACGGTCCTGCGGACCGTCGGGGCCCACACCGTGACGGCGTACCGGTACGGCTTGCCCTTCCAGGCGCGGGTTCCGGTCACCGACCAGACACCCGTGCCGCCGTCCCTGCGCATGGGTACGCGCCGGCCGTCCAGCTCGAGGGACACGCTCTTGGCGGTCGGGGCCCAGACGGACAGGGTGGGCCTGCCCCGGTGGTCGAAGACGGGCCCGAGGCGGGCCTTGCGCGCCGCGCCGTAGAGGTCGTCCAGCACGCCGGGGATCTGGACACCGGTCGCCGCGAGCAACGCGCCGTTGGCCGCCCGCTGCGTGGCGATGAGCTGGCCGCGCAGCGCCTCCCGCACCCGGTCCCGGTCACGCGGGTCGACGGACCAGGCGGTGTCGTCCTTCAGGTGCCGGAACTTCGCCTTCTGGGCGTGGCTGAGGGTGGTCGGCACCAGACGCAGCCAGTGCCCCTCGTGGGAGAGGGCGCCGTCCTTGACGGTGATGTCGCCCTCGGGGGCGTACACGAGCTGCTGGCTGGTGGCGTCGGTGGCCTTGACGTTCCACACCACCGTGTCCGCGTCGATCCACTGGGCCTTCGAGGCGCCCAGGTCGAGGTCGGGGGCCGAGCCCACGGTCGGCAGCAGGTAGTCGGCGGCTCCGCCGATCAGCCAGACGTCCTTGCCGTGGGTGGCGAAGTCCAGGGACCGATCGCTGGCGATGTCCTTCTCGTCACCGTTGTGGATGATGTAACTGAGGGACGTGGCGCCGTCGGCGAGGGGTATCTCGAAGGTCACGCCGAAGCTGTCCCTGTCGACCGGCTGCAGCGGCTTGGACCAGTCCGTCGGGTTCGCCGCACCGGTCCAGGTGTGCAGGCCCCAGCCGTCGTAGTCGCCGTCGGCGCGATGGTAGTGCAGGACGGCCTTCTTCTCGTCCTGCGGCGGGTACACGCCCTCGGGCGCGGTCACCGCCTGTCCGTCCTCGCCCTGCTCGATCCAGACCTCACCCGTCTTCGCCGCCTCGAGCGTACGCCGCGGACCGTCCGCGTCGCCGTTCTTCTCGACGGTGTAGGTCACGTCGCCGGCACCGTCGTCCAGCTTCACCCAGGCGAAGGCTCCGTAGGCGTCGCGGCCGGTGAAGTCCGCGGTGCCCGCGGACGACTTGAGCTGCCAGCCGTCGTAGTCGCCGTCCGTCCGCCGGTAGTGCACCACGGCGTAGGGACGGTCCACCGCGGTCGGTTTCTCGGGGGCGGGGGGTTGTCCGGCGGTGGTGGCGGCGGTGTCGCTCGCGGTGCGTCCCGCACGGTCGACGACGACGGCCTTGTAGCGCAGCGGCGTCCCGGCACGCACCGTGTCCGGCAGGTTCTGGGTCACCCTGTACGGGGCGTGGTCGGCGGAACCCAGCGTGCGCCAGGGCCCGTCGCCGACCTGGGCGGCGAACACCACCCGGTCCAGCCCGCCACCGTCCACCTCGGCGGAGACCTCCACGTCACCGGTCGCACCGGCCGCCGGAGCCCGCACCGACACCGACGGCTTCACCGACGGGGACCTCAGCGCTTTGGCCGCCTTCAGCACCACCGCGGACAGCGGCGGCACCTCCACCCGCACCTTCCCGTCCGCACCACTGCGCGTCCGCGCCGACGACCCGTACACCCCACGGAAGCCCATCCCCGCCGAATACGTCGGCACCCCGACCGTCCGGGCCTCCGCCGCGTTGTTCACCGCGACGACGTACTCGACCCGCTGCCTCGCGTCCGTGCGCGAGAACGCGTACACACCCGGACCGTCGTCGGCGTACCGCTCCTCCTGCACACCGTCACGCAACGCCGGATGACGCTTCGACAGCCGTGACAGAGAAGCGATCGCCTCGTACAGAGGATGCGCCGGGTCGTACGCGTCCGAGGCATGCGTACGCTCCGTACCGATCTGGTCGTCGTCCAGATACTCCGGGACCTTCGACGCGAACAGCGTCTGCCGGGCACCCTTGTCCCCGCCCGGTCCGGTGAAGCCCTGCTCGTCACCCGCGTAGATCACCGGATTGCCCCGCGACAGGAACATCAACTCGTGCGCGAACCGGTCCCGGCGCAGCAGCTCGGCATCGCCCGCGCCCGGGTTGTCCTGGCTGATGAAACTGCCGATGCGGCCCATGTCGTGGTTGCCGAGGAAGGTGACCTGCTCGTAGGCGTTGGCCTTGTCGCTGGTGTAGCGGTAGTCCTGGGCCAGGACGCCGGAGAGGGTGCTCGCAGGCTTGTCCTGGGAGGCGTAGCCGCGGATGGCGTTCTGCAGCGGGAAGTCGAGCGTGGCGTCGAGCCGGCCTTCGGTCACGTAGGGCGCCGTGACGGCCGGGTCGGAGGAGAGTGTCTCGCCGAAGACGAAGAAGTCCTCGCGTCCCCTCTTCGCGGCGTAGGCGTCGATCGCGGTCGCCCACTGCGTCCAGAACGGCATGTCGACGTTGCGGACCGTGTCGACGCGGAAGCCGTCCACGTCGAAGTCCCTGACCCACCTCTGGTAGATCTTCTCCAGGCCCTCGACCACCTCGGGCCGTTCGGTCCACAGGTCGTCGAGACCGGTGTGGTCGCCGTAGAGGCCGCTCTCGCCGACGAACGTCGAGTCGCCCCGGTTGTGGTACATCGTGGGGTCGTTCAGCCACGCCGGGACCTTGGCGTCGGCCTCGCCCTCGTTCACCACGGGCGTGTAGGGGAAACTGTCCCGGTCGACCTTGCCCGTACCGGAACTGTCGTCGAACGGGCGTCCTTGGGTGTCGAGGTAGGGATAGGAACCCTTGGAGCGGTAGGCGTACTTCTTCTCGACGTTCGTGACGGTGTCGGCGGTGTGGTTGGTGATGACGTCGAAGAAGACCTTCATGCCCTTGGCGTGGGCCTTGCCGATGAGTTCAGCCAGCTCGGCGTTGGTGCCGAAGTGCGGGTCGACCTGGGTGAAGTCGGTGATCCAGTAGCCGTGGTAGCCGGCGGACTCGCCACCGCCCTGCACCGGCTTGTTCTTGAAGATCGGCGCCATCCAGATCGCGGTGGTGCCCAGGCCCTTGATGTAGTCGAGCTTCTCGATCAGGCCCCTCAGGTCACCCCCCTGGTAGAAGCCCTTGTCCGTCGGGTCGAATCCCGTCGCGGCCCGGTCGCCGCTGAGCCCTCCGCGGTCGTTGGCACGGGATCCGTCGGCGAACCGGTCGGGCAGCACGAAGTACGCCTGTTCCCGGGTCAGGTCATGGCGGGCCGGCTCGGCGGCGAGCCGGGCGTCGGACGGCGGAGCGGGAGGCCGCGGTGCCGCGGCTGCCTGCTGGGGTGTGCCCAGCGCCGTGGCGAGCAGTGCGGCCACGACGACCGCGGTGGCCATGGTCGTGGGGCCGCCCGTGGGTCCCGGCACGGTTCCGTGGTTCGTGCCGCCGGGGCGGCCTCTTCGTCTTCTTCGGCCTCTTCGGTCTGGGAGCGATCCGATCACTTGCCGGTTCCTTCCGGTCGGGTGTCTTCGATGCGCACGCCGGTGGCGCCCAGCAGGGCCCCGTTGTCGGCGCGTTGGGTGGCGATCAGCCGGGCGCGGAGTGCCTGGCCGACGCGGTCGCGGTCCCGCGGGTCCACGCGGAACGCCGAGACCTGTGCGTACTGGGGGTGGCGGGACCTCTGGGCCTCGGTCAGCTCGGTCGGTACGAGCCGCAGCCACTGTCCCTCGTCGGTCAGTGCGCCGTTCTCGATCGTGAGGTCGCCCTCGGTGGCGTACACCAGTTGCTGACTGGCCACGCCGCTGCCCTCGCCCGCCCACACGACGGTGTCGTCACCGATCCAGGTGGCCTCCGCCGCGCGCAGGTCGAGGCCGAAGGCGCCACCGGGAGAGGGCGTCAGATAGGTGGCGTCGCCCGCCAGGCGCCAGACCTCGTGCCCGTAGAGGGAGAAGTCGAGGGCCTCGTCGTCGGGGATGTCCTTCTCCTGCCCCTTGTGCAGGACGTAGCTGAGGGAGGCGGCTCCGTCGTTCAGCGGCACCTCGAAGACGAGCCCGAAGGGGTCCTCGCGCACCGGCAGGATGGGGTCGTTCCACTCGGGCGGGTCGGCGGACCCCGTCCAGGTGTGCAGGCCCCACCCCTCGTAGTCGCCGTCGGGCCGGTGGTAGTGCAGCACGGCCTTGGTGCCGTCCTGGGGCGGGTAGGCGGACTTGGGTCTGGCCTTCAGGACCGTCGTGTTGTTCTGCTCGGTCCACACCTCGCCGGATACGGCGACGTCGAGGACGCGCTCGGGTCCGTCGGGGACTCCGTCCTTCTCGATGGTGAACCGGATGGCGCCGGTACCGGAGCCGGGGGTGATCCACGCGAAGGCCCCGTAGGCGTCGCGGCCGGTGAACCGGGCCGTCGTACCGTCGGCGGTCCGCAGCAGCAGGCCGTCGTAGTCGCCGTCCGCGCGCCGGTGGTGGACGACCACGTGGTGTCGCTTCGCGGTCGGTTTCTCGGGGGCGGGGGGTTGTCCGGCGGTGGTGGTGGCGGTGTCGCTCGCGGTGCGTCCCGCACGGTCGACGACGACGGCCTTGTAGCGCAGCGGCGTCCCGGCACGCACCGTGTCCGGCAGGTGCTGGGTCACCCTGTACGGGGCGTGGTCGGCGGAACCCAGCGTGCGCCAGGGCCCGTCGCCGACCTGGGCGGCGAACACCACCCGGTCCAGCCCGCCACCGTCCACCTCGGCGGAGACCTCCACGTCACCGGTCGCACCGGCCGCCGGAGCCCGCACCGACACTGACGGCTTCACCGACGGGGGCCTCAGCGCTTTGGCCGCCTTCAGCACCACCGCGGACAGCGGCGGCACCTCCACCCGCACCTTCCCGTCCGCACCACTGCGCGTCCGCGCCGACGACCCGTACACCCCATGGAAGTCCATCCCCGCCGAATACGTCGGCACCCCAACCGTTCGGGCCTCCGCCGCGTTGTTCACCGCGACGACGTACTCGACCCGCTGCCTCGCGTCCGTGCGCGAGAACGCGTACACACCCGGACCGTCGTCGGCGTACCGCTCCTCCTGCACACCGTCACGCAACGCCGGATGACGCTTCGTGAGCTCCGACAGCTTCGCGATCGACCGGTACAGCGGATGCGCCGGGTCGTACGCGTCCGAGGCATGCGTACGCTCCGTACCGATCTGGTCGTCGTCCAGATACTCCGGGACCTTCGACGCGAACAGCGTCTGCCGGGCGTACACATCGTCCGCCGATCCGGTGAAGCCCTGCTCGTCACCCGCGTAGATCACCGGATTGCCCCGCGACAGGAACATCAACTCGTGCGCGAACCGGTCCCGGCGCAGCAGCTCGGCATCGCCCGCGCCCGGGTTGTCCTGGCTGACGAAGCCGCCGATGCGGCCCATGTCGTGACTGCCGAGGAAGGTCACCTCGCCGTAGGCGTTGGCCTTGTCCGTGGTGTAGCGGTGGTCCTGGGCCAGGACGTGCGCGAGGTCGCGCGGGGGACCACCGCGCGACGCGTAGTTGCGGAGCGCGGCCTGCAGCGGGAAGTCGAGCGTGGCGTCGAGCCTGCCCTCGGTCACGTAGGGCGCCATGACGACGGGGTCGGCCGAGAAGGCCTCCGCGAAGATGAAGAAGTCCCGCTTCCCCCGCCGGGCCGCGTAGGTGTCCAGCGCCGTGGCCCACTGGGTCCAGAAGGCCATGTTGACGTTCTTCGCCGTGTCGACGCGAAAGCCGTCGATGCCGAAGTCCTTGACCCACGTCTCGTAGATCCGCCGCATGCCCTCGACGACCTCGGGCCGTTCGGTCCACAGGTCGTCGTTGCCCTTGAAGTCGCCGTACAGGGCGCTCTCGCCGGCGAAGGTGGAGTCACCCCGGTTGTGGTACATCGTGGGGTCGTTGAGCCACGCCGGCACCTTGGTGTCGTGTTCGCCGGGGCGGGGGCGCGGCGTGTACGGGAAGCCGTCCTCGTCGACCTCGCGCATGCCGGAGCTGTCGTCAAAGGGGCGGCCCTCGGCGTCCAGGTAGGGGAACGCTCCCTTGGAGCGGTAGCCGTACGTCTTCTCCGCGTAGTCGACGGTGTCGGCGGTGTGGTTGGTGATGACGTCGAAGAAGACCTTCATACCCTTGGCGTGGGCCTTGTCGACGAGTTCCGCCAGTTCGGCGTTGGTGCCGAAGTGCGGGTCGACCCGGGTGAAGTCGGTGATGGAGTAGCCGTGGTAGCTGGCCATCTCGGTGCCGCTCATGGTCTGCACGGGCCGGTTCTTGAAGACCGGCGCCATCCAGAGGGCGGTGGTGCCCAGGCCCTTGACGTAGTCGAGCTTCTCGATCAGGCCCCTCAGGTCACCGCCCTGGTAGAAGTCCTTGTCGGTCGGGTCGTGGCCGGTCTGCGAGCGGCCGCCGGTCATGCCTCCCTCGTCGTTGGAAGTGGTCCCGTTGGCGAAGCGGTCGGGCAGCACCAGGTAGAACTGCTCGCGCGACGGGGAGGGGCGCGCCGGTGTGCGGGCGAGCGCGTGATCGGACGGCGGTCGCGGGGTCGCGGCGTCCGCGGACGGGGTGGTGGGTGGAAGGGCCGGCAGTACGGACAGGGTCAGTGCGACGGCCGACAGTCGGACGGTTCTGCGCCGGGACGGTAAACCGGTCATGGGGCCTCTCTTCTCCTCACCGGTCGAACGGGACGGGTCGCCCGGTCCGCCGGCGGCGGGAGCCGGCGCGGACAAGGCGGGCCGCCCGGTACGCCTTGGGGAGGCGGACCGGGCGGCCCTTCGGTCGACGAGACGGAGCGCTTGCCTGGTTCAGCCGCGCCAGGAGTCGCTCAGGAGCGTCTTGCCGCTGGACGGGACGGTGGCGGTGCGGTTGGCGCCGCTCTCCCAGGTGACGTTGCCGGAGGCGTCCTTGCGCAGGTACTTGTACGCGAAGGAGGTGCCGGCCGGGAGGGCGACGTCGAGCTTCCACACGGGGTAGGCCGCCGGGTCGAGCTTGAGGGCGGCGGCGGGATTCCAGCTGCCGAGCGCGGCGTTGTCGCCGGTGACGTAGATGTTCTCGCCCCAGGCGGTGGTGGCGTCGACGCTGAACGAGGCACCGGCCTTGGTCTCAGGGTCCGGGCCGGAGCCGGTGTCGGAGCAGCTGGTCGCCCCCGTGTGCAGGGCGAGCGCCGTGTTGCCGCCGAGGGTCGCGGTGAACTGCCCGGAGCCGTTCACGGTGACGGCCTTGCCGCTCTGGACGTCGCAGTAGGTGCCGGCGGGCAGCGACGTCTGGAAGGTGTGGGTCAGCGAGCCGGACTCGTGGTTGATCGCGACGTAGGCCTTGCTGCCCCGGCCGAAGGCGATGGCGTTGTTTCCGTTGTCCCACCAGTTGGTCACGCCCGCGCTGCCGGCGGTGTTGCGGAACTCGACCATGCTCGCGATCTCGCGCCAGGCGTGCTGGCACTGCCACCCGTCGGTGTAGCAGGCGTCGACCTGGCCGTTGTTGGGGCTGCCCGCATCGTTGCTGAACTCGTAGCCGGAGTGGACGTCCGGTGAGCCGTACGGCCAGGCCAGCATGAAGACGTGGGCGAGAGTGTAGTCGGCCCCGTCCTTGTAGGTCAGCGTCGTGTTGTGGCGCTCGGTGTCGTGGTTGGTCACGAAGGTGGCGGCCTTGCCGCTGGGGACGTAGCCCCAGGCCTCCCCGAAGTTCTTCAGGTACGCCAGCCTCTCGCCGGAGAAGATGCGCTTCAGGTCCTTGGCGAAGGAGAATTCCTGGACGTCACCGGTGCCGGTGTACTGGCCGGGCTGCACGGCCTCGCCGGGCGCCCCGATGGTCTCCTGCTTCCAGTAGACACCCGGGTTGCTGAGCCGGCCCTTGATGTCGGCGAGGTCACCCGGTGGGATGTGCTTGGCCGCGTCGACGCGGAAGCCGTCCGCCCCGAGGGACAGCAGGTCGTTCAGGTACCCGGCGATCGTCTTGCGGACGTGCTCCTCGCCGGTGTCCAGGTCGGGCAGGCCGGACAGTTCGCAGTGGTGGACGTTCCAGCTGTCCCCGTAGTTGTCGATGTCCCTCGTGCAGTCGTCCAGGTCGGACGACGAGTACAGGCCGGGATAGTTGTACTTGCTGTAGGAGGAACCCGCGGTTCCGGTGCCGGCGCTGTTGGCCATGTGGTTGATGACCGTGTCGACGACGACCTTGACGCCGGCGGCGTGGCAGGTGTCGATCATGTTCTTGAAGGCGGCGCGGTCGCCCAGTTTCGTGCCGATCTTGTAGCTGACGGGCTGGTACGCGGTCCACCACTGCGGCCCCTGGACCCGCTCGTTCGGCGGTGACACCTGCACGTACCCGTACCCGGCCGGCCCGAGGTCGTCGGTACAGGCATGGGCGACGGAGTTGAAGTTCCACTCGAACATCACCGCGGTGACGTCCTTGTCGCCGGGCGGGTCCGCCTGCGCGGTCCCGGGTGCCGTGACGACCACAGCGGCTCCCGCCACGAGGGCGAGTGCAGTGGCCACGGTCTTGTTGGCCATAGTTCCTCCTGATCCACCTGATGCGGATGAGAGGCCTTCACGCAGCAACGCGCCTTGCCCGGCAGGCCTGTGGGGGGACTTGCTGAAACACGTCAGCAAGTTGTTGCGATCGAGACCGTACGAGCCCCCACATCATCGGTCAACCCTTCACGACGGGACTCTTGGTTCTCCCTCCGGAAACCTCAACATCGCTGGCACAGAGGCAAACTGGCGCCCTGCAAAGACTTTCGCAAGCGTTTCAGAGGTGTTACGTTCAATCACCGTCCGGTCCGGCGGTCCGGCGGCCTCGGCAGTCGTCCGGGCCCACGCGCCCGGCCCGCCGGACCGGACTCCAGCCGGGGCTCCGCAGCCTTCATGCCGCCCCGCAGCCCCGACCGGGGCCGGCTGCGGAGCCTCTTCCCGGGCCGGTGCGCTCAGCCGCCCCGCCGCGCCGTGGAACCGCGCACGACCAGCTCCGGCTGGAAGACGAACTCGGTCCGCCGCACGGGGGTTCCGCCGACCTCCTCCAGCAGCGCCCCCACCGCCGCTGTCGCCATCGCCTGCACCGGCTGACGCACGGTGGTGAGCGGTGGGTCGGTGAACGGGATCAGCGGCGAGTCGTCGAACCCGGTCACCGAGACGTCGTGCGGAACCGACAGGCCCCGTTCGCGCACCGCGCGGATCGCCCCCAGGGCCATCAGATCACTGCCGCAGACCAGGCCGGTGCACCCCCTGTCCAGCAGCGCCGCCGCGGCCGCGTGGCCTCCCTCCACCGTGAACAGGGTGCGCTCGATGTGCGCTTCGGCCTCTTCCGCCCGCATCCCGCAGAAGGAGCGCACGGCCGCGAGGAAGCCCTCGGCCTTGCGCCGCGACGGCACGAAACGGGTGGGGCCGACGGCCAGTCCGATCCGCGTGTGCCCCAGGTCGGCCAGGTGCCGCACCGCCATCCGTACCGCGGACCGGTCGTCGGACGACACGAAGGACGCCGTGATGCGCTCGTTGTAGCCGTTCACCAGGACGAACGGCACTCCCCGGGAGGCGAGTTTCTGGTACCGGACCGGATCGGCCGTCGTGTCCGCGTGCAGCCCGGACAGGAAGACGATGCCCGTGACGCCCCGGTCCTCCATCTGCTCCACCAGTTCGTCCTCGGTGGACCCGCCGGGCATCTGCGTGCACAGCACGGGCGTGTATCCGTGCCCGGCCAGCACCTGCTCGATGACCTGGGCGAAAGCCGGGAAGATCGGGTTCGTGAGTTCCGGGATCACCAGCCCGATCAGGCCGGCGCTGCGCTGACGCAGCCGTACGGGCCGCTCGTAGCCGAGTACGTCGAGTGCGGCCACCACCCGCCGCCGGGTGGCGGGGGCGACTCCGGGTTTCCCGTTGAGCACGCGGCTCGCCGTGGCCTCACTCACCCCGGCCTGCGCGGCGATGTCGGTGAGCCGTGGGGTGCCGTGCTCGGCACCCCACGTCAGGGAGAGGGTCACACCGCCCACCAGACGGTGCTGTCCGCGGGGAGCACGGCCGCGTCGCCCTCGGTCACCGGCTCGCAGCTGCTGAGCAGCGGCCGCCCTCGCGGGGCCCACCGCACCGGTGCGCCGGACAGGTTGACGGTGCAGACCAGGTCGCCGTCCCAGGCCCGGTCGCCCGGGCCCCGCGCGGTGCGGCGGAAGGCGAGGACGCCCTCGGGGGCCTCCAGCCACTCGACGCCGTCGCCGGCACCCAGGGCGGGGTGCTCCCGGCGCAGTGCCAGGGCACTGCGGTAGAGCTCCAGCGTCGAGCCCGGGTCGCCGGACTGCGCCTCGACCGACAAGTGCCTCCAGCTCTCCGGCTGCGGCAGCCAGCTCGGTCCGCCCTCGACGGGTCCGAAGCCGTACGGCGCCTCGGTCCCCGACCACGGGATCGGCACCCGGCAGCCGTCCCGCAGCCCGTCCTGCCCGTTGTCCCGGAAGAACGAGGGGTCTCGCCGCACCTCGTCCGGCAGGTCGGTCACCTCCGGCAGGCCGAGTTCCTCACCCTGGTAGAGGTAGGCGGACCCGGGCAGGGCCAGCATCAGCAGCGTCGCCGCGCGGGCCCGGCGCACCCCCTGCTCGGGACCGTCCACGGCGAGGCGGGTGGTGTGCCGGACGACGTCGTGGTTGGACAGCACCCAGGTGCTGGGCGCGCCCACCGGGCGCATGGCGTCGAGGCATTCGTCGATGGCCCGGCGCAGGGCGCCGGCGTCCCAGCCGGCTCCCAGGTAGGGGAAGTTGAACGCCTGGTGCAGCTCGTCCGCCCGCAGGTAGTTGGCCGTGCGCTCGGCGCTCGGTGTCCACGCCTCGGCGACGCCGATGCGCTCTCCCGGGTACTCGTCCAGGATTCCGCGCCAGGACCGGTAGATCTCGTGCACGCCGTCCTGGTCGAAGAAGGGCAGGGGCTGGGTGCCCAGCAGGCGCAGCTGCCCGGTGCGCCCCATGTCGGGCAGCCCCGCGGCCTTGACCAGGCCGTGGGCGACGTCGACGCGGAAGCCGTCGACGCCCATGTCGAGCCAGTAGCGCAGGACGGAGCGGAACTCGTCCCGCACGGCCGGGTTGTCCCAGTCGAAGTCGGGCTGCTCGGGAGCGAAGAGGTGGAGGTACCACTCCCCCGGTGTGCCGTCCGGGTTCTTCGTGCGCGTCCAGGCGGGGCCGCCGAAGATGGACTCCCAGTCGTTGGGCGGAGCCTCACCGGCTGTCCCGCGTCCCGGCCGGAAGTGGAAGCGGTCGCGCAGCGGGGAGCCGGGGCCCTCACGTAAGGCGCGCTGGAACCAGTCGTGCTGGTCCGAACAGTGGTTGGGGACCACGTCGACGATCACGCGCAGCCCCACGGCGTGCGCGTCGCGGATCAGTTCGTCCGCGTCGAGCAGCGTACCGAACACGGGGTCGACGGCCCGGTAGTCGGCGACGTCGTAACCGCCGTCGGCCTGGGGCGAGACGTAGAAGGGGCTGAGCCAGACGGCGTCGACGCCGAGGTCCCTCAGGTACGGCAGCCGGGAGCGGATGCCCTGGAGGTCGCCCACCCCGTCGCCGTCGCTGTCGGCGAAGCTGCGGGGATAGACCTGGTAGATCACGGCCTCCCGCCACCAGCCCGGACGCTCGCCGGGACCGGAGGGTCGGGTACGGGTGCCGGGTTCGGCAAGGTACTGGGTCATGGTTCTCCTGCCTGCGTTGGGGGACGGTCAGGACTTGGTGGCGCCTGCGGTCAGGCCGGAGACGAGATGCCGCTGGACGAGTCCGAAGACGATCGCGGCGGGGACCGCGATGATCACGGCGGCCGCGGTCAGCGCGCCCCAGTCGCTCGTGTACTGGTTGACGAACGTCTGGAGGCCCCCGGCGAGCGTGAGGTTCTCCTCGCCGGTCATGAAGGCGGACGCGTAGGCCACTTCGCCCCAGCCGGTGATGAAGGTGTAGAAGGCGGTGACGGCGAGCCCCGGCTTGGCCAGGGGCAGCACCAGCCGCCAGAACGTACCGAACGGGGTGAGCCCGTCGACCCGGCCGGCTTCGTCGATCTCGACCGGGATGCCGTCGAAGTAGCCCTTCATCATCCAGGCGCAGAACGGCACGGCGACGGTGAGATAGGTGACGACCAGTCCGATCGGCTGGTTGAGCAGCCCGAGGTTGGCGAGCAGGTTGTACAGCGGCACGATGAGCACCGCGACCGGGAACATCTGGGTGAGCAGGAGCATCCACATCAGGGGGCGCATGCCGGGGAAGCGGAAACGGCTCACCGCGTAGCCGGTGGTGGCGGAGATGAAGACGCCGATCAGCGTGGTCAGTCCGACGACGACCAGCGAGTTCTGCAGCCAGGACAGGAAGTCGGTGTCACGTACGACATGGCTGTAGTTGCCGAACGTGAAGTCCTTGACGAGCGAGGTGTCGAACGCGTCGGTCTTCGGTTTGAAGGAGGTGGCCAGCAGCCACAGCGGGGGGAAGACCGCGGCGACGGAGGCGGTCAGCAGGGTCAGGTGCAGTCCGAGCGAGGCCAGCGGGCCGCGCTCGCCGCGCTTGCGCGCGGAGGCCGACGGCTCGGTGCGTACGGGGGTGCGCGTGATCGTGTCGGTCACCAGGTGTCTCCCTGCTTGCGCAGTGCGCGGCGGTAGGCCGCGGTGACGAGGGCCAGGAGGAGCAGGATCAGCACGCCCCAGGCGGCGGACGTGGAGTAGTCCCGCGGGCTGATGACGAAGGACAGGCGGTAGGCGTACGTCACCAGGATCTCGGTGGCGTCGCCCGGGCCGCCCCGGGTCAGCAGGAAGATCACCGGGAACATGTTGAAGGTCCAGATGGTGCTGAGCAGGACGACCGTGCTCGAGACGGACCGCAGTCCGGGCAGGGTGATGTGGCGGAAGCGCTGCCAGGGGTTCGCCCCGTCCATCTCCGCGGCCTCGTAGAGGTCTCCGGGGATGGACTGCAGGCCGCCGAGGAGGGCGATGAGCATGAACGGCACGCCCACCCAGACGTTCACCGCGATGACGGAGATCTTCGCCCACGTGGGGTCGTTCAGCCAGGAGATCCGGTCGAACCCGGCGCCGGTGAGCAGTTCGTTGAACAGGCCGCTGCGTTCGTTGAACAGCAGGCGCCAGGTGAACACGGAGACGAACGCCGGCACCGCCCAGGGCAGGACCAGGGCCGTGCGGTACAGGGTGCGGCCCTTGAAGGTGCGGTTGAGCATGACGGCCAGGGCCAGCCCGAGGGCGAAGGAGAGCGCCACGCAGCTGACCGTCCACACCACGGTCCAGCCGAGCCGGTCCCAGAAGACCCCGTCACCGAGGATCGCCCGGTAGTTGGCGAGTCCGACGTGCTCGTACGTCGCGGGGATGTGGTTGACGCCGATGGTGCGCTCGACGTTGGCCTCGTTGGCGTCGGTGAAGGACAGCCAGACGCCGCGCGCCAGGGGGTATCCGATGATCACGCCGATCACGGCCACCACGGGGGCGACCATGCTCCAGGCGTACCAGTGGGTGGCCAGGGCCCTGCGCAGACGCCCCGGGGTCCTGGGATTCTTGTGGCCGGTGCGGTGGGTCCGGCCGCGGGCCCCCTGTGTGCCCGCGGCCTTCGTCGCCGACTGGCCGGTCTCGACAGCCATGGGTCGTCGGTCCACCTTCCCGTGGCCTACTTGTAGTCCTTGAGCAGCTTGCGGTAGGCGTCGCCGGTGCTCGACGCCGCCTTGTCCGGGCTGGTCTTGCCGGCCAGCACGTTGGCCATCTGCAGCCGGACGGGCTCGAAGAGGGCGTTGCCCTGGGCGATCCACGGTCGCTCCACGGCCTTGTCGACCGCCGGCTTGAAGAACCTCACCATCTCGTTGTCCGCGACGGCCGGCACCTCGTAGACGGAGGCGCGGGTGGGGAGCAGGCTCAGCTTCTCGGTGGTCTCCTGCTGCACCTCGGCGGAGCTCATGTACTTCACGAAGGCGTAGGAGGCGTCGAGGTTCTTCGAGCCGGCGTACACCGACAGGTTCCACCCGCCCTGAGGTGATCCCTGACCGGCGCTGCCGGCCGGGACGGGGGCCACTCCGAGGCTGGCGGAGTCCTTGAACCGGGCTCCCGCCTTGACGTCCTCGATGGCCCACGGACCGTTGAGCATCATGGCGACCTTGCCCGACTTGAAGGCGTTCTGCATGTTGTTCCAGCCGTCGGACGCGTCCGTGATGGCCGCTTCACTGTCCACCAGGTCCTTGAGGATCCGGTACGCCTTCACACCGGGTCCGTCGTCGATGGTGACGGTCCTGTTCTTCTCGTCGACCAGGTCGCCGCCCTCGCCGTAGAGGTAGGGCAGGAACCAGTACGGGTCGTCGCCCCGCAGGTAGAGGCCGGTCGCGCCGGTCTTCTCCTTGATCCTGGCGGCGGCCGTCTTCAGCTCGGCGACGGAGGCGGGTGCCTGGACGCCGGCCTTCTTCAGCAACTCCTTGTTGTAGAAGAGCGCCAGGGTGTCGATCACCTGCGGGACCGCGTAGGTCTTCCCCTCGTACTTCGTGCTGGCCGCGGCCTGCGGGAGGTAATCCGACGTGTCGTCGAGGGCGGCCGTGCCGTCGAGCGGGGCGAGGTAACCGATGCTGGCGAAGTCCGCGACCCAGGCCACCTCCGTGCGCATCACGTCCGGGGCACCGGAGTTGCCGCCCGCCGCGTTCTTGAACTTGGCGTTCGCCTCGCCGAACGGCACGTTGACGTACTTGACGTCGACCTTCGGGTGTTCCTTCTCGAAACGCTCCGCGAGGGCCTGGTACGTCGCCTTCTCCGCCTCGTTGGAGGTGTCCCAGAAGGTGACGGTTCCCGACAGCTCCCCGCTGCCCCCGCCGGCACCGTTCCGGCCGTCGTCGTCCCCGCCACATGCCGAAGCCGTCATGGCCAGAGCCGCGACCAGCGCGGTGGCCGCAATGCCACGCCGCATTATGAACTCCCCTGTTTCTTCCCGGACTTGGGCGGAGGCGCCGAGGCCTCACGCCAACCGCTCCTGCGCGGCGCCGGGGTTGCCAGGAACGTAACAGGGACGAAAGGCCGCCGAAAGAAGTTGCGGCAATTTGCTGCAAGCAGTTTCAGCCATTGTGCGGACGACGGACAGGCGTACTGCGCGGCCCCGTCGTCTTCCCACGCAGTGGGCACAGCGGCGGCCGGCGGGTAA
This sequence comes from Streptomyces sp. NPDC016677, assembly GCF_055562815.1. Classification (NCBI taxonomy): domain Bacteria; kingdom Bacillati; phylum Actinomycetota; class Actinomycetes; order Kitasatosporales; family Streptomycetaceae; genus Streptomyces; species Streptomyces sp. NPDC016677. Next base: position 567,096 of record NZ_JBVHEO010000002.1, read on the forward strand.
AGTGCCATGCCATGACCATGCGGCTCGCCGACATCGCAGCCCAGGCGGGCGTCAGCAAGGCCACGGTCAGCCGCGTGCTCAACGGCGCGCGCGGTGTGGCCACGGACACCCGCGACTCCGTGCTCGCCGCACTCGACACGCTGGGGTACGAGTACCCGTCACGGCAGCGGCGTGCGGAGCTGGTCGGCCTGATCACACCGGAGCTGGACAATCCCGTCTTCCCCGCGCTGGCCGAAGTGATGGGGCAGGCGCTCACGCGCCGGGGGTACACGCCCGTCCTGGCCACGCAGACGCCGGGGGGTTCGACCGAGGACGAACTCACCGAGATGCTCGTGGGCCGCGGGGTGGCCGGCATCGTCTTCGTCTCCGGGCTGCACGCCGACACCACCGCGGACACCGGACGCTACGACCGGCTGCACCGGCAGCGGGTGCCCTTCGTGCTCGTCAACGGGTTCTCCCCCCGGATCGAGGCGCCCTTCGTCTCTCCGGACGACCGGGCCGCCATGCGTCTGGCCGTGGCACATCTGGCCGAGTTGGGGCACGAGCGCATCGGGCTCGCGCTCGGGCCGGAGCGCTTCGTGCCGGTCCAGCGCAAGATCGAGGGCTTCCTCATCGGTGTGCACGAGCACCTGGGGCTGTCTGCGCAGGAGGCCGGGGAGCTGATCCAGCACTCACTGTTCTCTCTGGAAGGGGGCCAGGCAGCGGCGTCCGCGCTGATCGACAGGGGATGCACGGCTGTCGTGTGCGCCAGCGACATGATGGCCCTCGGCGCTGTCCGGGCCGCGCGCCAGAGGGGCCTCGCGGTTCCCGGCGACCTCTCGGTCGTCGGCTTCGACGACTCGCCGCTCATCGCCTTCACCGACCCTCCGCTGACCACGATCAGACAGCCCGTCAAGGCGATGGGGCAGATCGCCGTGGACGCGCTGCTGGAGGAGATGTCCGGAACGCCGCCGCCGCGCACCGAGTTCGTCCTCATGCCGGAACTGGTGGTCCGGGGGTCCACCGCCGCCACTCCGCGGGACGGCCAGCACCCGCCGGGCCGGCACTGATCCGCCGGACACCACACGCCGGGGCGGCCGAGGTCCCGTGGTCCCGGTCCGGCCCGGCGTCACGCGGACGCGAGCAGCGGACGCCACCAGTCCGCGTGGCGCTCGTACCACCGGGCGGTCTCGGCCAGGGCGGCCGCGAAGTCGGTGCGGGGCCGGTATCCGAGTTCGGTGGTGATCTTGCTGTGGTCGACCGCGTAACGCCGGTCGTGCCCCTTGCGGTCCTGGACGTGTTCGATCCGCTCCGGGCCCGCGCCGCACAGGGCGAGCAGCCGGTGCGTGAGCTCCAGGTTGGGCAGCGAGGTGCCGCCCCCGATGTTGTAGACCTCCCCCGGCCGGCCCGACACGCGGACGAGTTCGACGGCCCGGACGTGGTCGTCGACGTACAGCCAGTCGCGCTCGTACCGTCCGTCGCCGTAGAGCGGGACGGTGCCGCCGGACAGCAGGCGGGCCAGGAAGCGCGGGATGAGCTTCTCCGGGTGCTGGTGGGGCCCGAAGTTGTTCGAGCAGCGGGTCACCCGGACGTCCAGTCCGTGCGTGCGGTGATGGGCCAGGGCGATCAGGTCCGAGGCCGCCTTCGACGCCGCGTACGGCGAGGTGGGCCGCAGAGGATCGCTCTCCTTGGCGGCCCCCTGGGGGAGGGAGCCGTACACCTCGTCGGTGGAGACGTGCACGAAGGTGCGCACGCCGTGGCGGAGCGCGGCGTCGAGCAGCACCTGGGTGCCCAGCACATTGGTGCGGGTGAAGGCGCCGCCGTCGGCGATGGAACGGTCGACGTGCGACTCGGCGGCGAAGTGCACGATCTGGTCGTGGCGTCGGGCCAGCGCGTCCACCAGGGACGCGTCGCACACGTCGCCCTGGACGAAGGTGAGGCCGGGGTGGTCGCGCACCGCGTGGAGGCGTGCGAGGCTGCCGGCGTAGGTGAGTCTGTCGAGGACGGTCACCGCCGTGCCACCGGGCCCTCGGGGCGACAGGAGGTGGCGGACGTAGGCGGAGCCGATGAAACCCGCCCCGCCGGTGACGAGGATCGCTGCGTTCATGGGGTGAGGTACACCTTGCTGTGGTCGCCGATCACCAGACGGTGAGCTTGCGGAAGACGGGGGGCCGGGCCCACGACGGCGCCGCGGCCGATGAGGGACGCCTCGATGCGGGACACCCCCTCGACCTGCGCGCCGCGCAGCAGGACGGAGTACTCGACGGCACTGTCCTCGACCCGGCAGTCCTCCCCGATGGAGGTGTACGGACCGACACTGGAGTTGCTGACGACGGCGCCCGCGCCGATGACCACCGGGCCGACGACGCGTGACCCGCGCACCACCGCGCCCTCGGCCACCCGGACCCGGCCGATCAGCGTGCTGTGCGCGTCGACCTTGCCCTCGATCCGGCCCTCCAGCCCGTCGAGGACGTGGCGGTTGACCTCCAGCATGTCCTCCGCGCTGCCGGTGTCGCGCCAGGGCCGGGTGGTGGTCTCGGCGCGCACGCGCAGCCCTTGGTCGACCATCCACTGCACGGCGTGGGTGATCTCCAGCTCGCCGCGTGCCGAGGGGGCGATGGCGCGCACCGCCTCGTGCACGACCGGGCTGAAGGCGTACACGCCGATGAGGGCGAGCGCGCTGCGCGGAGTGTCGGGCTTCTCCTCCAGGCGCAGCACGTTCCCTTCGGCGTCGACCTCCGCGACTCCGAACGCGGAGGGGTCCGCTACGGGGGTCAGCAGCAGCCGGGCCGCCGCGGCATCGGCGGCGGCGAGACGCACGAAGTCGGTGACCCCCTGCGAGAGGTAGTTGTCGCCCAGGTACAGCAGGAAGTCGTCGTCACCGAGGAAGTCGCGGGCGATGCGCACCGCGTGCGCGAGGCCGAGCGGGCGGGACTGTCGCAGGTAAGTGATGCGTAATCCGAACTCCGTGCCGTCACCGGTCAGTTCGCGGATCTCGCGGCCGTGCGACCCCACGACGACGCCGACTTCCCGGATGCCCGCCGCGGCGAGGGAGTCCAGCGCGTGGAACAGCACGGGTCTGTTGGCGATGGGGAGCAGCTGCTTGGCGCCGGTGTGCGTGAACGGCCTCAGTCTGCTGCCGGTTCCGCCTGCCAGGACCAGGGCCTTCACCTCGACCTCCGCGGGGGCGGACCGGTCGGGGGGCGTTTTCTCACAGGTCTCTCCTCGCATGAGAGGCGTGGCGTCGCCGTGGGCACATCGACTCAAGCAGACTGCCGCGCCCCCTCGCAACAACTTTCTGAAACGATCCGCAAAGCCTTGCAGTCATCTGCGTTCAAGTGTTTGACTCAAGTCGAACCGCCAACCGTGGTGTGTCACACCGCAGTTCGCCGGTGAGCGCGTACAGCCGGTCCGACGAGCAGGGACAGCGATGACAGGTTTACGGCAGACCCAGTACCTGGCACGGGAGGCCCGGCATCTGGCGCCGGGCGCTTCCGAGGAAGCCGTTCACGGACGCCGGGTGTTCGCCGAGGGGCACGGTCCCGTGCTGACCGACCTCGACGGCAACCAGTACCTCGACTTCGCCGCCGGCACCCTCACCCAGTCCCTGGGCCACGGGCACCCGGAGGTGGTCGAGGCGCTCACCGCCCAGGCCCGCCGTCTGTGGAACGTCCACGACAGCGCCACTCCGGACCGCGCCGGCCTGCTGGACCTGCTCGCCAGGCTGCTGCCCGAGCGGCTCGACACCTACGCGTTCTTCTCCACCGGCGCGGAGGTGGTCGAGGCCGCACTGCGGGTCGTCCAGGCGACCGCGCCGCCGGGACGCAACCGGATCGGGGCCCTGCGGCACGGCTTCCACGGCAAGACCATGGGGGCCAGGATGCTCGTGCACTGGGACATCGGCCACCAGGCGTTCAGCGGCAACAGCGTGCTGGGCTACAGCCCTTACTGCTACCGCTGCCCCCTGGGGCTGGAGTACCCGTCGTGCGACGTGCGCTGCGCGACGCTGGTGCGCCGGCACATCGCCGAGAAGCCCAACGTCTCCGCGCTGGTCTTCGAACCCGTCCTCGGCGCGGCGGGGGTCATCGTGCCGCCGCCGGGTTACTGGGAACGCATCGCGGACGCCTGCCGGGAGGGCGGCGTCCTGCTCGTCGCGGACGAGGTGCTCACCGGCGGCGGACGCACCGGGGCCTTCCTCGCCAGTGACCTCTTCGGCGTCGAACCGGACCTGGCGATGCTGTCCAAGGGCACCGCGAGCGGGTTCCCCTTCGCCGTTCTCGCCGGCCGTGCGGAGCTGCTGCGCAGCCCGGAAGCGGCCACCTCGGGGGCGTACGCCTCGACGTACGCGAGCAATCCACTGGGCATCGCCGCCGCCCGCGCCACGCTCGAGGTCGTCGAGCGCGACCGGCTGATCGACCGCGTACGCGTCCTCGGCGAGATCATGGAGGACCGGCTGCGCGTCCTGGAGTCCCGCTTCGACCGGCTGGGCCAGGTGCGCGGCCTGGGACTGCTGTGGGGTCTGGAGTTCGTCACCGATCCCACCAGCCGCGCCCCCGCACCCGAGGCGGCCCGGGCCGTCTACACCACGGCCCTCGACCTGGGACTGCGCACCTCCCTCGGAGGCCACATCCTGCGCCTGGCCCCGCCGTTCACCCTCGACGAGGCCCGGCTCGAGGAGGGTCTGCGGCTGCTGGAGAAGGCCCTCGAACGGGTGATCGCGTGATCGTGGCGGAGCGCCTCGTCAAGGAGTTCCGGCTGGCCGAACGCAAACCCGGCCTGCTCGGCAGCCTCTCCACCCTCCTCACCCGCCGCCACCGCGTGGTGCGCGCGGTCGACGACGTCTCCTTCGAGATACCGGCCAGCACCAAGACGGCCTACATCGGCGCCAACGGGGCCGGCAAGTCGACCACGATCAAGATGCTGACCGGCATCATGACCCCCACCTCCGGCCGCTGCACGGTCGCCGGCCTGGAGCCGTACCGCCACCGGCAGCGCAACGCCCGCACCATCGGTGTCGTCTTCGGCCAGCGCAGCCAGCTGTGGTGGGACCTGTCGGTGCCGGACTCCTTCCGCATCCTGCGCCGCGTCTACGACATCCCCGAGCCGGTCTACCGGCGCAACCTCGGCCTGTTCCGCGAGCTCCTCGACATCGACGCGCTGGGTTCGACCCCCGTACGGCAGCTGAGCCTCGGCCAGCGCATGCGCGCCGAGATCGCGGCGAGCCTGCTGCACGACCCCGCCGTCCTGTTCTGGGACGAGCCCACCATCGGCCTCGACATGGTGCTCAAGGACGCGGTGCGCCACCTGGTCAACCGCGCCCACCGGGAGCTGGGCACCACCGTGGTGCTCACCAGCCACGACATCGCCGACATCGGCGCGATCTGCGACAGCGCCCTGGTCGTCGACCACGGCCGGGTCGTCCACCAGGGGACCCTGAAGGACCTGCTGCGCACCGCCGACCACCGCTCGGTCGTCTTCGACCACCGGGACGGCACCGCGGCCGGTACCGTCCGCGCCCGCGTCGAGGCCGGTCTGCCGGGCGTGCGCGCCACACCGGACGACGGCGGCCGCATCCGCGTCGACTACCCGGCCGGCCGCTACACCTCCCGGCAGGTCCTCACCTTCCTCCTGGACCACTTCGACCTCGCCGACTGGTACGCCCCCGAACCCGGCCTGGAGGACGTGCTCCGCAAGATCTACGGCCGCGCACGCGTTCCCGCCGGCACCCCCGACGAGGCCGGCCGTACACCTGACGGTGCCGCATGACCGCCCGTCTGCGCCGCTACACGCCGTTCGCCACCAGCGGCCTGCAGTCCCTGCTGCAGTACCGCTCGATGTTCGCGATGACCGCGATGACCGCGGCCGCCGGGGCGGCGGTGACCGTCTTCCTGTGGCGCGCCGTGTACGCGGGCACACCCGGCCGCGGACCCGGCGGCTTCACCGTGGAGGACATCACCACCTACCTGCTGGTGGCCCAGATCCTGCAGGTGCTGCACACCAACCGGGTGGACGACGAGGTCGCGGCCGAGGTGTACCGGGGTGACGTCGCGGTCATGCTGGTGCGCCCCGTCAGCTACCCGGTGACGCGGTTCTTCGCCTGCCTGCCCGTGGTGGGGGCCAACGCCGTCCTGGTCGGCCTGCCGGTCCTCGGCCTGTTCGCGCTGCTCGTCCCGCTCACCGCGCCCCGGCCGGCGGATCTGCTGCTGTTCGCCTTCTCCACCGCCCTGTCGGTGCTGCTGGCGTTCTGCGTGAACCTGCTGACCGGCATGACCGGTTTCCTCACCACCAACACCTGGGGCGTGCGGATGGTCAAGCAGAGCGTCGTCGCCTTCTTCGCCGGACAGCTCGTGCCGCTCGCGCTGATGCCGGGCCCGCTGTCCGCGCTCGCGAGGGTCCTGCCCTTCCGCGGCATGGTCGACGGTCCGCTGACCCTGCTGCTCGGCCGCTACGACGGCTGGACGGACGCCGCCGGGGTGCTCGTCCAGCAGGCGGCCTGGGCGGCCGGGCTGTCGCTGCTGTGCGCCGCGCTGTGGCGTGCCGCCCTGGGACGGCTGGAGGTGCTCGGCGGATGACGCGCACCATGACGCGGTACCTGCGGCTGGCCTGGTTCCTGGGCGGGGTGGGCCTGCACCGGCTGGCCGCGTACCGCATGGACTTCGTGCTCGGCGCGGGCGCTTTCCTGGTGCGGGTCGGCATCCAGACGGCGGTCGTCGGCCTCGTCTTCCGGCAGGTCCCCGCCGTGGGTGGCTGGTCGTACCACGAGGTGCTGTTCCTGCTGGGGTTCTCCCTGCTGCCGCGCGGGCTCGACCACCTCTTCACCGACCAGTTGTGGGAACTGGGCCGCAAGCTGGTCCAGCGCGGGGAGTTCTACCGCTACCTCGTCCGGCCGGTCGACCCGCTGTTCTCCCTGCTGTCGGAGCGCTTCTTCCACCCCGACGGGCTCGGCGAACTCGTCGTCGGCGCCGTCCTGGTGGGATACGCGGGGAGCGAGCTCGGCCTGTCGCTCAGCCCCGTGCAGTGGGTGCTGGCGCCCGTGCTGGTGCTGTGCGGGGCGCTGCTGCACACCTCGGTGAAGCTGCTCTTCGCCTCCCTGTCCTTCTGGACGGTGACGAGCATGCCCGCGATGTACGCGGCCAACCAGGTGTCGGAGTTCTCCGCCTACCCCCTGGACATCTACCACCCCTCGCTGAAGGCCCTGCTCACCTGGGTCCTGCCCTTCGCCTTCACCGCCTACGTGCCCTGCGTCTACCTGCTGAGCGGCGGGACCGGCCTGCTCGGCTGGCTGCCCGTGGTGACCGCCGGCGCCCTGGCCCTCGCGCTGACCGTCTGGCGCCGCGGCGTCAACCGCTACGAAATGACCGGGAGTTGAGCCTGGCATGATGAGAAACGACGATCTGGGCCCCTTACTGCGCACCGCCCCGTGGATGCCCGAGGACGGCCGGCGGGCCGAGCGCTTCGAGTGCGTCGACCACGCGGACCTCGGCGCCACCGCCCGCCTGCTGGTCGTGGCCGCCGTCGGCGGGCCGGCGTCGGGCCGGCGCTACTTCGTGCCGGTGCGGCCCGCGCCCACGGGGCACCGCGCCGAAGAGGCGCACGGCAGCGTCGAGTTCGACTCCGCCGTGCTGGACGCGGTCTGCGCCGGCCGCCGGCTGCCCACCGCCCGCGGCGGCCGGGTGCTCTTCCGCGGTGCGGGACTCACCACGCGCTCGGTGCGCCGGCTGCCGTTCGAGCGGGGCTGGTCCTCCAACGTGCTGTCCCTGGTGGAGAACGACGGGACCGCCTACGTCCACAAGACCTACCGGCGGCTGGACGAGACCGTCCGGGAGCCGGAACTCCTGCGGCTGATGAACGGGACCGGCCGCACCCCCGACTGGGCGGGCGACTACGCCTACGTCGACCCGGCCGACGGCACCCACCGCCCGCTGGGCGTGTTCTACCGGTACGCCCCCGGAGACGGGATCGACCTGCCGCTGAGGCACAGCATGCGGTCCCTGTGGCCGAAGGTGACCGGCGGACGGGCCCCCGGCTCACTCGACGACGTCGTGCGGGCACACCTGCGCCCGCTCGCGGACAACCTGCGCGACGCCGGGCGCTTCCTGGCCGGCTTCCACCGCGATCTGGCCGGCCGGCTCGGCCGGGGTCCCGTGCCGCCGTACCCGGTACGGGAGATGCTGGCCCGGGCCACCGCCCGCACGGACGCACTGGCCTCGGCGGACATCGACCTGCCCGAGGCCCCGCGCGCCGCCGCCTTCACGGCTCTGCGGCAGGAGGCCGCCGCGCTGCGGAGCGCCTTCGACGCCGCCCCGGCGGGGTTCCCCTCGGGGCCGTGCCACGGCGACCTGCACCTGTCCCACCTGCTGTGCCGGCCGCGCGACGACGGAGGCTGGTCGATGAACGTCATCGACATGTCCACCCCCGCCCTCGGCCCCGGCGAGGCGGGCTGGGCCGCGCAGTCGCCGGTCCAGGACCTGGTCGCCGTCCAGCGCGCCCTGGAGTACTTCACCGCCGACGAGGCGGCCTTCGAGAGCGCACGGCGCCTCGGCGTCGACTCCATGGAGACGATGCGGGACGCGCTGGACGGCGCCGGCGACCGGCCGCCCGGGCAGCGCTCCGTACTGCGCCCGGTCTTCCACGCCGCCGACGTCTGGCGGGCGCACGTGCTGCGGCTGCTCCTCGGACGCACGGTGGACGACCCCCTGCGCCGGCTGCTGTACCTGGACCGGCTGCTGCACGAACTCGCCTACAACACCGACCACGCCCGCCCCTACCACGCCGCGATCGACCTGCGCCACGCCCTCGCGCTCGGCGCCCGCACCCCGGCCCCGGCCCTCCCAGCAAGGACGTGAACGTGACCGAGCCCCCGATGCACATCATCGAGACCTACTTCGAATGCTGCGGCTTCGACCACACCTTCCTGCAGGGCGGCACCTCGGTGTACCTGTGGAACCTCTCCCGGGAGTTCGCCGCCCGCGGGCACCGGGTCTCCCTCGTCACCCCCGCGCACGGCAGACTCGACGACCTGCGCGGCAGGTACGAGGTGGAGGACCTCGGCTACTCGGACGAGTACGTGCTGCCGCTGGTCCTCGACCCGGAGGTGTGGCACGGCTTCCCCGCCGAGACCGGACTGCCCGTGCGCACCACCGCGCACCGCATCCGCCTCGACGGCGTGGACCTGTACTTCCTGTCCAACGAGCACCTCGACCGGCTCCCGGACACCTTCTACCCGCCGTACTCCGCCAAGGGCCGGGACCTGGTCTTCTTCAAGCCGCTGGTCTTCCAGGTGGACAGCGTGCGCTTCCTGCGCCACTGGTTCGGCGGGGAACGGGCGATCGTCCACGCCCACGAGCCCTTCTACCACTACCTGCTGCCGGCCGCGCTGCGCGACGACCCGACGAAGCACGTCGTCAGCACGGTGCAGAGCAACATGCCGATCACCAAGAAGGTCTACGCGCCCGAGGTCCGGCGCCTGCTCGAGCTCCTGGGCACACCGGACGGCCTGCCGCAGGAGCACCCGCCGGCCGGGCCGGACCTCGAAGCGGTGCGCCAGTACCAGCAACTGACCCATCTGCACTACGAGTACCCGCCGGACCACGTGGCCGTCTACCAGTTGGTCCTGGAGAACGCCGACCTGATCGACTTCCTCTCGCCCGGCCAGCTCGACTTCTACGCCTCCTTCCGGGACACGCCCTTCGAGGCGCTCTTCGCGCACCTGCCCCTGGCGCGGGCCGTGAAGGAGAACGCGCACAAGATGTTCGTCGGGGGCTGCGCCCTATCCGACCGGTGGCTCGCCTGGGACCCGGGCGAGGTGGACCGGTCGGCGGTACTCGAAGGGCTGGGACTGGATCCCGCGCTGCCGACGTTCTTCCACAACGCCCGCTACGCCCTGCACCACAAGGGCCAGCTGGAGCTGATGCGCGCCGTCGACCGGGTGCTGGGCGACGGCCTGGCCGCGAACTTCGTCGTGCGCTGCATCTCCGGCGCCCCGCTCGACGACCCCTGCTTCCGCGAGGTCGCCGAGCGGCACCGGGGCCGGCTGCACCTGGAGTCGGAGCGGGTGGACGAGCGGCGGGTGTTCGAGTACGCGTCGGCCGCCGACTTCTGCCTGTTCCCCTCCAAGTTCGAGATGGACACCTTCCTCATCGCCCAGGGCGAGGCGATGGTGTGCGGGGCGGTGCCCATCGCGACGGCGCAGGAGGGCATGGCGCACTTCCGGCACGCCCGGCCCGAGCCGGAGACCACCGGCCTCGCCGTCAACCGCTCCTTCGCCGAGGACGACCCGCTGCTCACCGCCGCGCTCGCCGCGCGCGTCCGGGAGGCGGTGGAGCTGTGGTCCGACGACCCGGCCCGCTACCGCGAGCTGTCCCAGCGCGCGGCGGCGGTCGCCCGGCAGTTCACCTGGGAACACTGCGCGGACCTGCATCTCGCCGCGTTCGGCCGCCTGTGGCGGGGCGAGCCGGCCGAGCTGCCCGCCGAACGCGCCCTGCGGCACGGCTGGTTCGACCTGCTGAAGGACGAGGAGATCACCGAGGAGGCGGCCCTCGCCCACGGCGACCCGGCGGCGTACGCGCGCCGCGCCCCCGTCGACGCCCCGGTCGCCCGTCGGTTCTTCCACGCGGCCTGGGAGCGGGCCGACTTCCGTACCTGCGAACGGATCGTGGACCGCCACCCGGCCGCGGTGACCGCCGAGGAGGTGCGCGCCCTGCGGGAGCGGTGCTCGGTCGGCGGCGACGGCGGGCTGGTGTACCGGCTGCCGCACGCCGAGCGGGTGGAGCTGGTGACCCCGGCCCCGCGCGGCCCGGCGGTCCGGGCGCTGCCCGGGGTGCGGGAGCTGCGCCGCACCGCGCCCGGCGTGTTCGAGGGACCGCCGCCGCGGCCGGGGGCGCGGCTGCTGCTGACGCTGTCCTCCGGCCGGGTCACCTGGGACGAGGCCCGTCATGGCTGAGCGTGGAGGGGTGCGCGCGGTGCTGCTGGCGGGCGGTGAGGGACGGCGCATGGGGCCGCTGGGCGAGGGGCGTCTGAAGCCGCTCGTCCCGTACGGAGGCGCCTGCCGCCTGGTCGACTTCAGCCTCGCCAACGCGCGCGACTCGGGACTGGGGGAAGTACTGCTGCTGTCCCAGTACGAGGAACGCCGGCTGATGGACGACCTGTACCGGGTGTGGAACCGCGACCCGGGCTTCCGAGTGCACTTCGGGCCGTACGACGACGCCTACCGGGCCGCGGGCGCCGGGCTTCCCCGCGAGCTGCCCGCACGTACCTGGCCGGCCGAGCGCGGTACCGCGGACGCCCTGATCCGCAAGGCCGGGCACGTCTTCGGCGGTGACCGCGAGCAGGTCCTGGTGCTGCACGCGGACCACGTCTACCGCTTCGACTACCGGCCGCTGATCGCGGAGCACCGGGCCTCCGGCGCCGCTCTGACCGTCGCCTACCAGCGGATCGAGCGGCGCTGGGTCCACCTGTTCGGGATGGTCCGCTTCGACCGGGCGGGCCGGCTCACCGAGTTCACGGAGAAGCCGGCCGAACCGACCAGCGACCTGGTGTTCGCCGCGTTCTGCGTCTTCGACGCCGCGGTGCTGCACCGCTACCTGGAGAAGCTGGACGGCACCGACTGGCAGCACGACATCAGCCGGGACGTCATCCCCGCGATGCTCGCGGGCGGCGAGGACATCCGCGGCCACGAGGTAGCCGGCCACTGGGAGGACATCGGCACCGTCGAGCGCTACCACCGGGCGCACCTGATGCTCGCGGCCGGCGGGCCGCGGGCCGGGCTCCCGGTCGAACGGATGCCCATGACCGTCCGGCCCGGGGTGGACCGGGGCTGGGTGGCCGACTCCCTGGGCGTGGTCGCCTCGTTGGTCCCGGCGGACCTCGTCAACGAAGGCCGGGTGGAGCACAGCGTGCTCTTCCCCGGAGTCACCGTCGGGGCGGGCGCCCGGGTCCGGCGCAGCGTACTGCTGCCCGGTGCCGCGGTCGGCCCCGGTCAGGACATCGACTCGGCGGTGGTCCTGGAGAACGGACAGGTGCAGCGGGTCGAGGACCCCGCGGCCGTCGCGGAAGGAGCCCGTACATGAGCCCGTCCCCCTACGACGTCCTGGTGGTCGGCGGAGCCGGCGTGGACACCGTCGTCCGCGTCGAGAAACTGGAGGTCCCCCCGGGCGACTCGCTGCACGTGCCTCCGGTGTACGACTACGTCGCGCACACCGGCAACGGCGTGGCGCTCGGCTGGCACGCCCTGGGCCTCACCACCAAGTTCATCGACTTCCTCGGCGACGATCCCCAGGGTCACGCGGTGCTCGCCGCGTACGCCGGGCACGGTCTGGACTTCAGCCACGTGGTGTCCCCGCACGGCACCCCGCGCGGCGTCAACCTGGTCGACGCGCAGGGCCGCCGCTTCTCCTTCTACGACTCCCGGCACCCCGCGGACCTGCGGCTGCCGCGCGCCTTCTACCTGCCCCACCTGGAGCGGGCGCGCCATGTCCACCTCTCCATCGTGGGCCACAACCGCGACCTGTACGAGGACGTCCACCGGCTCGGGGTGACCAGCTCCACCGACCTGCACGACTGGGACGGTGTCAACCCCCACCACCGCACCTACGCCCTCGCCTCCGACTACGTCTTCATGAGCGCCGCGGCCGTCCACGACCGGCTTGCGGAGGTCCTGCACGGCATCGTCGACGAGGGCCGGGCCCGCCTCGTCGTGGCCACCGACGGAGCGGACGGCTGCCACGTGCTCGTGCGGGGCGAGGCCGGGGTGCGCCACTTCCCGGCCGTGCGGCCGGAGCGGCCCGTCGTCGATTCCAACGGGGCCGGCGACGCCTTCGTCACCGCGTTCCTCCACACCCACTTCGAAGGGCGGCCGGTGGAGGAGTGCGTCCTGGCCGGATCGGTGTCCGGGGCCTTCGCCTGCGGTGCCGCCGGCACCCACACCGAGTTCATCGACCTGCCCGGCCTGCGCGCGGCCTGCGCCCGCGCGCGGGCCGCGGCGGAGTGAAGGAGCCCCACGCGTGCACATCGTCACCTTCTCCTTCGAGTGCGGCGGCTTCGACAACCGGCTGATGCGCGGCGGGCTGTCCCCGCTCGTGTGGAACCTGTCCCGTGAGTACGCCGCACGCGGCCACCGCGTCTCGCTGGTCACACCCGCGCACGGTCACCTTCAGGCCCTGCGGGAGCGGTTCGACGTCCGGGAGCTCGACTACCGCGACGAGCACACGGTGCCGCTGGTGCTCGACCCCAAGGTGTGGCCCGGCCGGCCCGCCGAGACCGGTCTCGCCCTCGACACCCGCGCCCACCTGTTACGCCTGGACGGCGTGGACGTCTATCTGCTGTCCGACGCCTTCCTGGACCTGCTGCCGGACCGGCTCTACCCGCCTCCGGCCCTCGAGGGCCGGGACCTGGCGTACCTCAAGCCGCTGGTCTTCCAGGTCGGCGGCCTGCGCTTCGTCCAGCGCCACCTGGCGGACGGCCCGGCGGTCGTGCACGGCTTCGAGCCCTACTACCACTACCTGCTGCCGACGGTCCTCGCCGACGACGACCGGTTCCGGACGGTGAGCACGGTCGCCGCGAACGCCCCCGTCACGCAGAAGGTGTACCGGCCGCAGGTGGAACGGCTGCTGGAGCTCTTCGGGGTCCGCGGACCGGACCTCGACGCCCTGGACGGGTCACCGCCCGCCGAGGACTCCCCCCTGGCCACCATGGCCCGGGCGCTGGCCGGCACCCGTATGCACGTCGAGTACGGGCCGGACCACGTGGGTGTGTTCCCGCTGATCGCCGACCGCGCGGATCTGATCGACTTCGTGTCCCCCGGTCAGCGCGACCACTACGTCACCTGGCAGGACACGCCGTTCGAAACCCTGTTCCGGTCGCTGCCCGTGGCGCGGCGGCTGCGGGAACGGCCGGACCGGCTGCTGGCCGGCGGCTGCGGCATCGCGGACAGCTGGCTGGCGCGCGACCCGGAGGCCGTGGACCGGGCCGCGGTGCGCCGGTCGCTCGGTCTGACGGGCACCGGTCCGGTCTTCTACCACGCCGCCCGCTACGCGGTGCACCACAAGGGCCAGCTGGAGCTGATGCGGGCCGTGGAGGAGGTGCTGGCCGGAGATCCGGAGGTGGGTTTCGTGATCCGCTGCTCGACCGGGGGCGGCGGTGACGCGCCGGCGGCGGTCGCGAACGCCGCGTTCCAGCGGCTAGCCGACCGCTTTCCGGGACAACTCCGCCTGGAGTGGCGGCTCGCCGACGAGGACACGTTGTTCGAGCAGGCGGCGAGCGCCGACTTCTGCGTGTATCCGTCCAAGTTCGAACTGGACGGTTTCCTCATCGCCCAGGCCGAGGCGATGGCCTGCGGGGCGGTGCCGATCGCCACCGCCCAGCGGGTGACCTCCCACTTCGGGCACGGGCGGCCCCTCGACGACCCGGACGCGACGGGCTTCTCCGTGCCCGGTTCCTTCCGCGACGACGACCCGGGGCTGGCCCGGGTCCTCGCCGGGCGAATACGCGAGGCCGTGACGCTCTTCCGCACGGCACCCGGCACCTACGCCCGGCTCTCGGGCAACGCCCGGCGTCTGGGCCGCTCGTTCACCTGGGCCCGCAGCGCGGACCTGCGTCTGGCCGCCTACGAACGTCTGCTGCGCGGCGAGCGCGCGCAGCCGTCGGCCGGCGAACTGGTCGAGCGGGGCTGGCTGGAGGCGCTGCCGCCCGCCGCCCGTACCGAGCACCGTGAGCTGATCGCGCGGGCGGCGACGGAACGCGGTGACGCCACCGCCCTCGCCCGCGTTCTCGGGTGCGGCGTCGACGAACTCGCAGCGGACGACTGGGAGCGGTTGTTCACCTCGGCCCACCGCCGGGGGGACTTCACCCGCTGTGCCGAACTGGCCCGGCGGGCGGGCCGGCCGGACCTGTGGGCCCGGCAGGCGGACCGCTTCCGGCTCACCGCCGCTCCGGACGGCACGTGGCGCGTGCGGTACGCGCACGCCGAGGCGGAACGGGTCGAGCTGGTGGTCGAGGCAGCCGCGACGACGGGCGCGGCCCCCGGCCGGGCCCTGACGGCCGCCGCCCCCGCCACGCCCGCTGCCCGGGCCCCGAGCACGGCCACCGTGTCCGGGGCACCCGTGGTCACGGTTGTCGCGGACACGACTGCCGCCGGCACGGCCCGCTCGGACGTGGCTGCCCCGGACACGGGCTCCGCGGACGTCCCCTCCTCAGACCCAGCTGCCGCGGACACGACTGCCGCGGACGGTGAAGCGCGGGAAGCCGGCGCTCCGCGCCCCCCGCTGGAGTCGGTCACCGAGGTCCTCGCCTCCGACGAGCCGGCTCCCGCCTCCGGCGGTGCCGTGCTGCGGCCGCTCGCCGCCGGCGGCGACGGCGTGTTCACGGGGACACTGGACGGACCGCCCGTCGGAGGTCACGCCGTCGCCATGGTGACCCTGCGCTCCGGCCGGGTGGTCTGGGACACCGTGCCGACCCGCGCACCCGCGTTCCGGCTGGTGGCGACCGATCTCGACGGCACGCTGCTGCGCAGCGACCTGACCGTGTCGGCGCGCACCCGCCGGGCGCTGGAACGGGTGGCCGCCTCCGGCGCCCACCACCTGGTGGTCACCGGACGCCCCGCGGTGGCCTGCAGGCAGCTCCTGAACGCCCTCGACTACCGAGGGCTGGCCGTCTGCGGCCAGGGCGCGCAACTGTACGACGCCGGTGCGGACCGCCTGCTGTCCTCGGTGTCCCTGGACCGTGATCTCGCCCGCGGCGTCGTCGCGAAGGTCGAGGCCGAACTGGGCCGGGTCGAGCTCGGCGTCGTCACCTCGCCGCCGGAGAGCCGGTTCAAGGTGACCCCCGGCTTCGGGGAACGGGTCCGCCACGGCTGGGACGTGACCACCGACCCGGGCCGGCTGTGGGCGACGCCCATCGACAAACTGATCCTGCACCACCCGCACGTCGACGAGGACCGGCTGGCCGCCGTCGCACAACGGCTGACGGACGGTGAGGTGACCGTCGTGCACTCGGTCAAGGGCATGGTGGAGGTCCTGCCCGCGGGTACCGACAAGGGCACCGGTGTGGCCCGGGCCGCCGAACTGCTGGGCCTCACCGGGGCCGACACCGTCGCCTTCGGCGACATGCCCAACGACATCCCGCTGCTGGCCTGGGCCGCTCACGGCGTGGCGGTCGCCAACGCCCACCACGATCTGCGGGCCATGGCCGACGAGGTCGCCCCGGGCAACGACGAGGACGGGGTCGCCGCCGTCCTTGAACGCCTCTTCGCGCCGGAAGGGGGCCGTCCGTGACCGGCACCGCGCCCGGTTCGTCCCTGCGGGACCTGGCCCGCGCGCACGGCGTGAGCACCGAGTACGTCACCGACCGCGGTGACCGCGTCACCGTCGCCGCGGACACCCTGGTCGCGGTCCTGGCCGCGTGCGGCGTGGACGCGAGCACCCCGGACGCCGCCCGGCGGGCCCTGGCCGCCCGGCGCGCGGCGGACGCGGACAGGCTGCTTCCGCCCTGCGTGGTCGTCCGTGCCGGATCGGCCGCGGGGCTGCGGCTGCCGCCCGGCGCCGAGGCCCGCGTCGCCCTGGAGGACGGTGGCGAGAAAGCTCCGGAGGACCCGCTGCCGCCGGGCGCGCACGTCCTGCACGCCGTGGCGGGCCGGCGGCGGGCGTCCGCTCCGCTGCTGTCGGTGCCCGAGCGCATCCCCGTGCCCGAGCGGCGCGGCTGGGGCTTCCTGGTCCAGCTGTACTCGGTGCTCTCCCGCAGGTCCTGGGGCATGGGCGACCTGGCCGACCTCGCGGAGCTGGCCTCCTGGTCCGGCCGAGCGCTGGGCGCCGGCTTCGTCCAGCTGGGGCCGCTGCACGCGGTGGAGCCGGGTCCGCTGCCCGATCCGTCGCCGTACCGGCCCAGTTCGCGGCGGTTCGCGGACCCGATGCACGTCCGGGTGGAGGAGGTGCCGGAGTACCGGTACCTGGACCGGGAGGCCCGCCGCGCGGTGGACTCCTGCGCCGCCCGGGCGCGGGCCCTCAACGAGCGCGTGCTGAGCGGTGGGACGCTGATCGACCGGGAGGTGGTGCGCGCCCTCAAGTTCGAGGCGCTGCGCCATGTGTACCGGGTGCCGGCCCCGCCCGGCCGCCGTGCGGCCCTGGAGGCGTTCACCGCCCGCGAGGGCGAGGATCTGACGGACTTCGCCACCTGGTCCGCGCTGGCCGAGGTGCACGGCGGCGCCTGGCGGTCCTGGCCCGAGGGGTTGCGCGACCCGCGGTCGCCGCGGGTGGCCGAGGCGCGCGAGGAACTGGCGGAAGCCGTCGCGTTCCACCGCTGGCTGGCGTGGATCACCGACGAGCAGCTCGCCGCCGCGCAGCGCGGGGCGAAGGACGCGGGCATGGACATCGGCCTGGTGCACGACCTGGCGGTGGGCGTCGCCCCCGAGGGGGCCGACGCCTGGACGCTGCAGCACTGCCTGGCCGGCGGGATGAGCGTCGGGGCCCCACCGGACGACTTCAATCCGCTCGGTCAGGACTGGGGCCAGCCGCCCTGGCGGCCGGACGCGCTGGCCGCCGAGGGGTACCGGCCGCTGGCCGGGCTGCTGCGCGCCGGCATGCGGCACGCGGGGGCCCTGCGGGTCGACCACGTCATGGGGCTGTTCCGGTTGTGGTGGGTGCCCGAGGGCCGGCCCCCGTCCGAGGGGACCTACGTCCGCTACGACGCCGAGGCCATGCTCGGCGTGCTGCTCCTGGAGGCCCACCGGGCCGGGGTGGCGGTGATCGGCGAGGACCTCGGCACGGTGGAGCGCGGTGTCCGCGAGGAGCTGGCCGCGCGCGGCGTACTCGGCACGTCGGTACAGCGCTTCGAGTACCTGGGCGGTTCCGAGGGACGGCACGGTCCGCTGCCGCCGCGGCAGTGGCGCAGGAACTGCCTGGCCACGCTGACCACCCACGACCTGCCGACGACCACCGCATGGCTGAGCGGCGAACACGTCGACCTGCGGGCCCGGCTGGGGCTGCTGACCCGCCCGGAACCGGAGGAGAAGGCGCAGGCGGCGGCCGAGCGGGACGGCTGGCTGGCGGAGCTGCGCCGGCAGGGCCTGCTGCCCGACGCCGACGGCGAGCTGGTCGCCCTGCACCGTTTCCTGACCCGCACCCCGTCCACCCTGCTCGGGGTCTGGCTGCCGGACGCCACCGGCGACCGCAGGCCCCAGAACCTGCCCGGTACCGCTGACCTGCACCCCAACTGGAGGCTGCCGGTGGCGGACGGGCAGGGCCGGCCGGTGCCCTTGGAGGACCTGCCCGGCCATCCCCGTGTACAGGCCGTCGCCCGCGTGTTCGCCGACGGTGAACCGCACGGAACGAAGACCGAGGAGAGAGATGTCAGGCCAGGCCCTTGATCGGCTCCAGGGGGTCCGCGAGGACTCCGGAGGCTTCGACCTGCTGGCGCCGGACGGCACGCGCTACCGTGTGGACGTCACCGACGGGGTGTTCGGCCCCGGCAACCCGCTCCTCGCGGGCTATGTGGCGGGACGGCGTGTGGTGGCCTTCACCGGCCCCACGGTGGACCGTCTCTACGGCGACCGGCTGCGCGCCTACCTGGACGCCCGGCTGGAGCCGGGCAGCTGGAGCGTCCACACCATCGACAGCGGTGAACGGAACAAGACCCTCACGTCGGTGGAGCGGGTGTGCGCCGTCGCCAAGGCGTCCGGCCTGGACCGGCACGGGGTGATGCTCGCCGTGGGCGGCGGGATCGTCGCGGACGTCGTGGGCTTCGCGGCCTCGATGTACGCCCGCGGCATCCGCTACATCAAGGTCAACACCACCCTGGTGGGACAGGTGGACGTGGGCGTCGGGGTGAAGACCGGCGTCAACGCCCTGGACTCCAAGAACATGTTCGGCGCCTACCACCCCGCGCACGCCTCGCTCAACGACCCGGCCCTGCTGGCCACGCTGCCGGCGCGGGAGATCCGCTGCGGCCTCGCGGAGATCGTGAAGATGGCCGTGATCCTCGACTCCGACCTCTTCCGGGCGCTGGAGGAGCACCCGGACGCCTTCCTGCGTTCCTCCGACGGCGCGCTGGAGACGTACGTGCTGCGCACCTCGATGCGGCTGATGATGGAGGAGCTCTGCCCCAACCTCCGCGAGCACGACCTCGCCCGGCTCGTCGACTTCGGGCACACCTTCAGCCCGGTGATCGAGACGGCCGGCGGCCACCGCCTGGAACACGGCGAGGCGGTCGCCGTCGACATGGCCCTGTCGGCACATGTGGCCCGGCTGCTGGGGCTCGTCGACGCGGAGAGCTGCGCGCGCGTGGTGACGCTGCTGCGCCGCATCGGCCTCCCCGTGTTCGACCCGGCCACCTGCACGCCGGAGCTGATGACGCAGGCCCTGCACGCCTCCTGGCAGCGACGGGGACGCAAGCTGCACCTCGTCGTGCCGACCGGCATCGGCAAAGCGAGCTTCGTGGAGCGGCTGGAGGACCTGCCCGCCGACGTGCTGCGGGCCGCCCTGGACGCGCTGGCGCGCGACGGGGGCACGAAGTGACCGCCCGCGACGTGGTGAACCTCGACACGCTCCTGCGCGGCAAGGAACACGACCACGGCGGGCTGGGCACGATTCTCGCGCACCGCCTGTTCGCCCGCGCCGAAGGCGGCGTGGGAGCGGAGTTCGTCGACATCGCCGTGCTGCCGCCCGGCACGTCCATAGGGCGCCATCGGCACGCCCTGGACCGTGAGACGTACGTCGTGCTCAGCGGCAGCGGGCTGATGTACCGGGACGGAGCCGAGTTCCGCGTCGGCGCCGGGGACGTCGTCGTCAACCGCCCGTACGGCGAGCACGGCCTCGTCAACGACTCGGCCGCCGATCTGTGGCTTCTGGTCTTCGAGGAGGAGCTCCGTGACCGTCCCGCGGTCTGACCGTCTCTCCGCCGGTCCGGCGCACCGCGCGGACTCCTGGCGGCCCCACGACGTGTTCACCGTGCTCGACGTGGGAGGCACGACGCTGCGGACCGGGAGCTACGACCCGGTGACGGCGGCCGTCTCCCGCGTGCGCCGGGTGCCGGTCGAGGGCATGGCCCGCCATCCGGAGGACTCGGTGGCCGGTCTGCAGCGCCGCGTCGTGGACCAGATCGTCCACGAGGTCGGCCGGCACACCGCGGGGACGGCGCCGCGCGCCGTCGGCGTGGCCTTCGCCGGGCCGATCTCCGCCGGCGGTCTGGTGCTGGCCGCTCCCACGGTGTGGGGGCGCCGCGGTGACCCGCTGCCGCTGGGGCAGCTCCTGACGGAGCGGACCGGCGTACCGGTCGTGGTGGTCAACGACCTGACCGCCGCCGCCTGGCGCTACGCGGCGACCGAGACCGAGCCGTTCTGTCTGATCACCGTCAGTTCCGGCATCGGCAACAAGGTCTTCCGGGGCGGGGAGGTGCTGCTGGACGCGGACGGGCACGGGGGCGAACTCGGGCACTGGGTGTGCGATCCGTCCCCGGGGGCGCCGCTGTGCGACTGCGGTGCGCGCGGCCATCTCGGTGCCGTCGCCTCCGGGCGGGGGGTGCTCGCCGCGGTCCGCCGTGCGGCGGACGCCGACCCGGCTGGTTTCGCCCGGTCCCGGCTGGCCGCGCGCTGCGGCGGCCGCGCGCCCGGCATCGACAACCCGGCCGTCGCGGCCGCGGTGCGGGAGGGCGACGAGTTCACCACGCAGGTGCTGCGCGGCACCCTCACGCATCTCGCGCAGGCGATCGGGGCCGTCTTCACCTCCGTCGGGGTGTGCCGGTACATCGTGATGGGCGGCTTCGCGCTGGCGGTCGGCGAACGCTACCGGGAGCTGTTGGTGGGCGAGCTGGTGAGACTGGGGTGTTTCGGTCTGGACGCGGACGCGGTCGACGCCATGGTGTCGCTCGGCGAACCGGACGACGACCACGGCCTGATCGGTGCCGGCAGACTGCTGGCCGACCGGATGTCCCGGCCGTCCCCGGCGGGTGCACGGTGAGCGCCGGGGGCACCCTCGTCGTCGGCAGCGGTTTCGTCGGCATGGGCATCGCGCGACGGCTGGCGGCGGCCGGTGAGCCGGTCACCGTCACCTCGCGTCACCGCCCGGAGCACCTTCCGGACCTCCCGGGGTTCCGGTGGCACGCCCTGGACGCCACCGATTCCGCGGCGTGCGGCCGGCTCGTGGCCCGGCTGGACCCGCGGCGCATCGTCCTCGTGCACGGCCCGTCCGACGTCACGTGGTGCGAGGAGCACCCGGACCTGGCCGTCGCGGCGCACACCGCCGCGGCCGCCCACTTCGCCGCGCTGGCCGGGGACGCGAGGCTGCTGATGATCTCCACCGACAACGTCTTCGACGGATCCCGGCCCGACAACCCCGAGGACGCCCCGGTCTCCCCGGCCAACGCCTACGGCCGCGCGAAACTGCGGGCGGAACGGACCGTGCTCGACGCGGCGGCGGACGCGGTGGTGCTGCGGGTCAGCCTGGTCTACGGGCACGAGCCCGCGGACGCCGGCAAATGGCTCAACTTCTTCGCCGCGTGCGCGCACCGGCTGCGGCGCGGCGAGCAGGTCAGGGTGCCGCGGGACCAGTGGACGACGCCGGTCCTGGTGGACGACGTCGCGGAGGTGGCGGCGGCTCTGCTGGGCGCCGGCGCGCCCCTGCCGCCGGTCCTCCATCTGGGCGGGCCGGACCGCGTGAGCCGTGCCGCCTGGGCCTCGGTCGTCGCCGAGACGCTGGGGGCGCCCGCGCACCTGGTCGTGCCGGTGCCGCGGGCGGCCACGCGGTACGCCTCCCGGCCGGAGAACGCGTGCCTGACCGGCTCCCGTCTCGCCCGGTTGCCGGCCACCGGGGCGGTCACCGTCCGGGGCGTGCGGGAGGGCGCCCGGTACTTGGCCCCGGCGTTCACGACGGCACGCTGAACACCCCGCCCGGCACCGCGGCTGACCGCACGTCCGACAGCGTGCCGGGACACCCGGCCCGCGCGCGGCCCCCGCACACCGTGCGACCGCGCGCGTCACCCCCGCCCGGCTCGCACGACCGCCGCCGTCCGGCGGTGAGATGGTGGAGCAGACGTATGTCACGTACAGGATCGGTGAAGCGCCACGACGTCGTCGTACTCGGCGGAGGTGTGGCCGGGTGCGTACTCGCCGCCCGGCTGAGCGAGGACCCGGACCGGTCGGTCTGTCTGTCTGTCTGGTCGAGGCCGGCCGGGAGGCCCCCGCCCGTTCCCAGTCCGTGTGGTCCGCGTGGGCGGCGCCCCAGGTGTTCCAGCACCCGTTGACGCACGAGGAGCCGCCGATCGGGTTCTTCTCGGGCCCGGTGGGCCACGACCTGGCCGTGGTCCGGTGCGGGCTCGGCCTCGTCGCCAAGATGGCGGCGACGGCCGCGCTCGGGAAGCTGGTCCAGCCGCTCGGCAGCCGCCCCGCCGCTCTCACCGACGAGGAGATCAGGACCCGCACGGGCACCTACTGGCACCCGGTGGGGACCTGCGCCATGGGGCCCGCGGACGATCCGTACGCCGTGGTCGACGGGACGGGCCGGGTGCACGGGTTGTCCAACCCGCGGGTCGCCGACGCCTCCGTGCTGCCGATGGTGCCGGCGACCAACACCCAGTTGCCGGTCCTCGCCGTAGCCGAACTCCTGAGCGGCCCGGGCGGCGGAGGAGTGCCCGTACTCTGCTCGCGCTTGTCGTGCGCGAGTGATCTCCGGATGCCTGCACAATGCTGCTGCAACTCTCCGACAGGCAACGCATCGCGGACACGGACGCAGGAGACCTCAAGACGCGTCGAAATCTCCGCCGGCGTCCGCACGGCAGTCGGCCCTCCCCCGCCGCATCCCGGACGGGGCGGTGGGCAGCCTCGGTGCCGGGTTCCTCGGCAGCGCAGCCGCGAACCTCCGGATTGCACGGGTTCATTGGACGCGTCGACCGCATGTCGTCGAACGATCGTGTGACGACACGCGGGGGGCCTGCCCCAGAGCGCAGGAAGCCGCCAGGCGGGGATGGTGCGGACCGCGTTCGCCGCGGATCCGGCGTGCGCCGAGGTCCGCCCTGTTGGGGGCCGTGAGGGCCGGCAAGAGCGGGCGGTGCTGCTCCGGCCGGCCACTGTAGATGGCGCTTCAGACCGTCAGGCGCTTGGCGCGGGCGGTGAGGCGTTCCCAGTTGCGGTGGCCGATGTCGGCCTTTTGCTCGTCGGTGAAGGGCGAGTTCTCCAGGAAGGAGCGGGCTTCACCGTCGCTGGTGTCGACGTAGGGGAAGCCGCCGGGGCGGAAACCGTAGGTGAAGGGGTAGTCGGTGGAGTACAGCATCCGGTCGGTTCCCATCACTTCGGCGGTCCAGCGCAGGTAGCGGGGGCTGTTGGTGCCGCTGCCGGCGACCCAGAAGTTGTTCTTGAAGTAGTCCGCCAGGGGCTGGCGCAGGCGGCCTGCCTCGCCGAAGAAGCCGGTGTGGTCAAGGTAGAACAGCGCGACCTCGCCCCAGTGCCCGGCGATCACCTGCAGGTCTGGGAACCGGTCGAAGACCCCCGAGAAGATCATGCGCAGGTACTGGATGCCGAGGTCGTAGTACCAGCCGAGCCCGGCTCCGGCCAGCACGGGTCCCATGGGCTCGGGGAGGTAGGAGTAGTAGGCGTCAATGACGAGCTGGACCGGTGTCTGCGGGTGGAAGTGCAGCGGCACGGCCAGCCGCTCGGCCATGGCGTACAGCTCGTCGTTGTCCGGGTGGTCGGCCAGCTTGTCCCCCGTACGCCCGTAGAGCATGGCGCCGGGAAAGCCCAGCTCACACACGGCGCGCTCCAGTTCGGCCGCGGCCGCGGCCGGCGACTGGGTGGGAATCGCAGCGAACGCCTGGAAGCGGTCGGGGCGGGAGGCGACGATCTCGGCAAGCTGGTCGTTGGCCTCACGGGCCACCGCGACCGCGTCGGCCTCGGGCAGATCCTGCACACCCGGGGAGGACAAGGAGAGCACGGCGACATCGATGCCCTGGTCGTCCATGTGGGCCAGCCGCTGCTCGCCGACCTCGTGCAGATTCCTGGCGATGGGGCTGTCGCCGAAGCCGCGGGCGGGGATCTGCGGCGATCCGGCCCGCTGGTACGCGTCATAGACGGCCGGTACCACGACGGTCTCTTCCACCCCGATGATGCGCAAACGGTCGGACATGACGGTTCTCCTCATACTGATGTTTCCGCTGGAACTCTCTCCACGATACCATTGATACTATCGATGGAAACGTGATGGTGGTGCCAGTGATAGCATCCAGATTCAGGGATCGCTGTCGCTGCTTGCATGCCTGTTGAACCGACCCTCACCCAACGCGCCGCGGAGCCCAGCGCCGCCGCGCGAGGGCGGACGCGCCGCCGGATCATCGACGCCGCGACGGGCCCGCTGGAGCGCGGGGGCCGCGAGGCGGTCACCACGCGGGCGGTCGCCGATGCCGCCGGACTGCAGCCGCCGGCCCTCTACCGGCTGTTCGGCGACAAGAAGGGGCTGCTGGACGCGGTGGCCGAGCACGGATTCACCCCGTTCCTGGCAGCCAAGCAGCAGATCGGGACCCGTGGTCGAGTTCGGACTGACCAACCCCGCGCTGTACGCACTCACGTACAGCGAACCCGCCCGGTCCACGACCGTGTTCCGGACCGGCCTCACACCTCATGGACCAAATTCGCCGCATCGCCGGCGCGGGGCTCCTGCGCGTGGAAGAGGGACTCGCCGCCCAGATCGTCCACGCCACCGCCAGCCACACCGTCCTGCCCTGGCAGTCCGTCCCTGAGCCCGAGCGAGACCCCGCGCTCCTTGTCACCCCGCGCGATTCCGTGATCGTCACCATCACCACCCAGGAACCGGCTGCGGAAGAACCAGGAGCGAGCGAACCGGCTGATCAGCCGCGAACGCGCCGCCACCGAACGCGGGTTCGCCCACCCCGAGTCCTGGCGCATCCTGACCGACGTCCGCACGAACGCCCGCCACGCGACCACCCTCCTGCGGGCCCTCCTCGTCCTCGCGAACACCGGGTCCGGAGCTTTCCGGCCGTCGCTCCCGAACGGTCCTCGGCCGACGGTCCCTCACTCGCACCTGAGACACTGGCGATCAGTCACAGCGGGGCGGCGCGATCGGTTGCGCGCCGTTCTTGCCGCGGCTGGGGAGGACGCTCGGCGACGGTGTGGCTGAGGGCGGTGACGCCGTCGGAAGACGGGCCGAGGATACGGAGTGCTGCTGTTCATGCGGTTTCGAAAGAGCGCTGTCGTCG
Source organism: Streptomyces sp. NPDC016677 (assembly GCF_055562815.1). Taxonomy (NCBI): domain Bacteria; kingdom Bacillati; phylum Actinomycetota; class Actinomycetes; order Kitasatosporales; family Streptomycetaceae; genus Streptomyces; species Streptomyces sp. NPDC016677. Next base: position 592,260 of record NZ_JBVHEO010000002.1, read on the forward strand.
CCGTTGTGTGTGCCTTGGTCGCTGGCGTCTCGGGGGACCGTGTCGGCACCACCGCGCCCGCGGGGGGACCTGTGGAGGACCTCCTGAACGGCAGGGACTGGGCTCACTTCGCCGGCGGGAAGCCCACGCACGCGGGGGTACGGATCACACCCCTCGACCGGCGCATCACACGCCAGGACGGTACCGGCGGACAGCCCAACCCACCGGTGAACCTGCGCGGTCCTCACATGGTGTTCCGAGGGGATGTCCGGATCGAAGCCGGCCTGCGGCGCACGGATGACACGGATGCCTACCTGCATCTGTACGGTGAGACGCCGGTCATCTACGACGAATGGCGCTACGAACGGCGCGGCGTGCGCATCGGCGTGGTCGGCGGGAGGCTCCGGATCGACCGCTGGGACGGGGACTCCGACAGGCCCGCGATGACCCGGACCTTCGGGAGCGGCCTGGGGCTCGAAGTCCGCCTCGCCGTCGAAGTCCGCGCAAACAGGCTTGTGCTGGAGGCCGACGGCAGGGTCGTGGGGACCGTTCCAGCGCGGGACGTCTTCGGCAGTGGCCGCATCTGGTTCGGCGCGGATGCCGGAGTCCACGGGAAGGGCTGGACCCTCAGCGGTCTCCACGCGCGGTCACTGGGACGGGGCCGGATGTCCGTCGTGGACGCGCCTGGCCTGCGAGTGCCCCGGTCCAGCGATGCGATGCGCGATCTGGCGGCGATTCTCCCACGCCCGGTCCGTATGGGAACCGCCCTGGCCGCGGGCCCTTTGCTGACCGACAGCGCCTACCGCCGGACGGCGGGTGAGGAGTTCTCCATGCTTACGCCGGAGAACGACTTCAAGCCGCAGTTCGTCCAGCCTCGACGCGGCGTGTTCGCCTTCGCGGAAGGCGATACCTTGGTGGATTTCGCCGAGGCCAACAGGATGAAGGTGCACGGCCACACCCTCGTCTGGTTCGAAGCCCTGCCCGCGTGGATGCGCGCCGAGATGACGCACGAGCAACGCAGGCGCGTCATGGTGGAGCACATACGCGCGGTAGCGGGCCACTTCCGGGGGAAGGTCGCGGAATGGGACGTGGTGAACGAGCCCATGTCCGACGAGGATGAGGACTACTCCAACGGCAACCGGGGCGTGCGGCCACAGTTGTGGTTCGAAGCGATGGGTGAGCAGTACATCGACATCGCCTTCCGTACTGCCCGCGAGGCCGACCCGCATGCGGTGCTGTACCTCAACGAGTACGGGGTGGAGGAGGACGGTCCCCGCTGGGATGCCCTCTACGCGCTGCTGATCCGGTTGAAGGAGCGGGGCGTTCCGATCGATGGCGTCGGTTTCCAGGACCACGAGTACGCCGTCGGCGACCGTACCGACCCCGAGGTCTTCCGACGCAAGGTCCGGGCTTTGGCCGGGCTCGGCCTGAAGGCCCGGGTCTCGGAGGCGGACGTCCTCGTCGACGAGGACGAAGAGGACGTCCAGGCCCGCCAGTTGGCGGGGAAACTCGCGGTCTGCGGCGAAGAACCCAATTGCACCTCGTTCTCGACCTGGGGTTTCACCGACAAGTACGGCTCCACGGCTGACCTGCGACACTACCCACCGAGTCCGGGAAACGCTCTTCCCTGGGACGCGGCGTACGAGGCGAAACCCGCCTACTGGGCACTGCGTGACGTCCTGCACGACATTCGCCTCTCAGGTACTGGACAGGTACGGCGAACACCGCGAACGACCAGTGGAACCCTTTCATCCTGATTCCGCAGCTCGCGGAGCTGGGGGTGGGGCTGGTGCGGTCCGGGAGTGACGGACTCCTGCCGGTCAGCATCATGATCACTGCGGGGGTGGTCGTCGGTCACCCCTGGCCCCGGTGTTCGCGAGGACGAGGAGGGCCCGCAGGAGGGTGGTCGCGTGGCGGGCGTTCGTGCGGACCTTGGTCAGGGTGCGCCAGGACTTGAGGCGGGCGAACCCGTGTTCGCTGGCGGCGGGCTGGCGGCTGATCAGCCGGTTCGCTTCCTTCTCGGCATCGGTGAGTCGGTGGTTCCGGGTGGTCTTGCGGCCGGTGATGATCACGGGGTCGTGCGGCGGAAACTGGCCGGTCCGACTCCGGCACCGGACTGGAAGGTCTACCGGTCGACGAGGGCGGCGTGCGCTTCCTGGCGACGGGCCAGGACGTGCACGCCGTAACGGGACAGGCGGCCGACGGGGCCGGCTACGCGCGACCGCCGGTACAGCGGCTCGGGGTGTGCCGGGTACTCGGCGGCGAACGGGTCGGCGTCACTGATCGGTGGCGACGCGGGAACGGCTGCTGTCTGGGTCATGGCGGCTCCATGAGTAGGTCGTCGTCCGTCTACGGGACCAGAATGGCCTTGCCCACCGTCGTACGCTCCTCGAACGCCCGGTGCGCGGCAGCGGCCTCCGACAACGGCAGCACCTGGCCGATGACGGGCTTCAGCTCGCCCGCCAGCGCGAGGTCGAACGCCTCCTTCCGAAGCCGGACACCGTATTCCGGCTCGATGAAGAGGCGGGGTCCGAACCCGGTGACGGTCACACCGCGGGTGTAGAGGCTCTCCGGGTCGAACTGCGGAACCGCGCCGCTGGCCGTGCCGTAGACGACCATCCGGCCGAAGCCGAAGGCCAGCAGGTCGAAGACCTTGCGGGAGACCTCCCCACCGCTGGATTCGAAGGCCACCTGCACGCCGCCGCCCGCGATCTCGCGGACCTGCGCGTCCCAGCCCTCCTCGGTGTAGTCGAGGACGTGGTCCGCACCGAGCTCCTTGGCCAGCGCGAGCTTCCGCTCTCCGCTCGCCAGCCCGATCACCTCGGCGCCGGCCCGCTTGGCCAACTGCACCAGCAGGCTGCCGACACCGCCCGCCGCGGCGGTGACCAGGACCACGTCCTTCGGACGGATGCCGGCCACCTCCGCCACGCCGACGGCGACGACGCCCTGGCTCAGCAGCGCCAGCGCGGTCTGGCTGTCGAGCCCGTCGGGAACCGGGTTGGCCGCCGCGGCCGGCATGACGGCCAGCTCGGAGTAGCCACCGCCGGTCGCGGTGGGGCCCACGACGTTACGGCCGATCCACTCGTCGCCCACCTCGGAGCCGACCCCGATGACCTGCCCGGCGACCTCGAATCCGGGCGCGCACGGCATGGGCGGGTCGGGGAACCAGTCGAACTGCCGCATCAGGCCGGAACGGATCTGGACCTCGGAGTAACTGATCCCGGCTCCCGTGACACGGATCAGTAACTCGCCCTGGCCCGGGGCCGGATCGGGTACCTCGTCGACCTGCAGGACCTCCGGGGGTCCGTAGTCGTGAAATCGAACAGACCGCATCTGCTGTCTCCTTGAGGTGGCGGGGCCTGGCGACCGTAAGCGTACTGCCGGTCCGCTTACGGTTGCCATAGGGTACCGGCGGGGGTTCCCGATATGCCAAGGGGTGATCATCATGGGAGGCAGGGAGCGGGCGGACGCCGCGCGGAACCGCCGCACCATCCTGCTGACGGCGCGTCGGCTGATCTCCGAGAGCGGCGTCGACTACGTCTCGATGGACCACATCGCCGAGGCGGCCGGTGTCGGCAAGGCGACACTCTTCCGGCGTTTCGGCGACCGCAAGGGGTTGATCGCTGCCCTGTTCCAGCAGCTCACCGAGGAGTGGGAACCGGGAGCGCTGGAGCGGCTGGCCGACGCGGAGGTACCCGCGCGCGAGCGCGTCCTGCGCTTCGTGAGCGAGTTGTTCGACATGGTCGTGGTCCCCGGGCGGCCACTACTGCGCGCCATGGACGGGTGCGTAGGCGCCGCCGGCATGGAGCGGTACGCCACCTGGCAGGCCCAGCTCACCGACGCGATCCGCGCGGCCCGGCCGGACATCGATGCCCGGTTCATGGCGCATGTCCTGCTGAACATTCCCCGCGCGGACATGGTCGACATGCTCGTCGACACGGCAGGCATGAGTCTGGCGCAGGTGCGTGCCGGAATCCTCGCGTTGGCCGACGCTGTGCTCACCGGGGAAGTGTCGCCGGACGACGCCCGGCCGCCCATGGCCGCGGTCGCCGGCAGCGGGATGCCGGACCGCCCAGGGGTCCGCACCGACGCCGTGACCCGGTGAGCACCGCGCTCTGTGGCTCTCGGTCTGCCGGAGCGCCCGGTCAGGGTGCGGCATGCACGGTCGGGTCCCGGTACAGCGAGGTCATCACCTGACCCGGTACCAGGAATCTCGCCGCCTGAGCACCGTCCAGGCTCCGCACGGCGGCCAGCGTGGCGGGGAGGTCGTCGGTCTCGAAATCAATCAGGGGAGAGTGCTTGGTCTCGTACCACTCGTTGCATGCGCGCTCCGCGTCGGCGTGCACGTTGCAGAGCGCCGCGATGACGTACGTGGCCATGTCCTCCAACTCTCCGTAGAGGGCGGGGAGTTATCGTAGTCACTTATTCCGGCCCAGCATGTCCGCGGCAGCGGCATAGGGGTTTTCAGGGGGGGCGACCAAGAGCCACCCAGATACCAATGCCCGGCCGAACAGAGGACGAGTAAGCCTCCGACACCACCGGGTGTCGTCGAAAACCAGTGGTCGGCACAAGGGGCATTTCAAGGCCGCGTTGACACGCAGACGTTTTACACTGGCCGGACCTGGTATCGCGACGGTCGACGTCGTTCACCGGAGGCGGGGCCGCGCCGGCCGGCCCGGCCCGGCCCGGGGCGACCGTAGCGGCGGATCAGACATCGACGGCCGGCACAGCGGTGTTCGGGCCGGTCAGTGTGATGCCGGGAGGATCTGCGGTATCAGGACCTGCTGCTCCGGGGACACGACCGCCGGTTCACAGAAGAGAGTCACTGTCCGCGGCGGAGGACACTGCCTGGAGAACTTCGTCGACGACCCGGACATGAGCATGGTCATCGACCTGTCCGGGATGCGTTCGGTGTACTTCGGCACGGACATGAACGCCTTCGCCGTCGGGACCGCCCGAGGGCGAGGCGGTCCTCTCCCAGGCATACCGCACCCTCGACCCCGGCTGGGGCGTGACGGTTCCGGGCGGCTCCTGCCCGGCCGCCGGGGTCGGCGGTCACATGACCGGTGGCGGCTACGGCGTCCTGTCCCGGCAGCACGGTCCGGTCGCGGACAACCTGTACGCCGTCGAGTTCGTCGTGGCCGACGCCAACGGCAAGGCGCGGGCCGTGATCGCCACCTCCACTGTGTGTGGCGGGCCGGAGCGAACTGCGGGCGAAGCCGGGATGAACACCACCGGCAGCTCAACACCAAGCTGCCGGCGCCCGTGCGGCCCGAACCGGCGGGCAGAACCTGACAGGCTTCGTCGCGGCCTCAAGCCGCGTCCACGGACCGGCGTCCACAAAGCGCGCCGCCTCGACCGGCATCGGCACGGTCACGCCTGGCCGGCGCTCGACCAGGTCCCGGCAGACCGCCACTTCACGAGAGGTGGCGGTCGTGCGGCGTCCAGCGCCGTCAGTTGTCGTACCGCTTGAGGTAGAGCTGCTTGCCGTACTCCTGGCCCAGCCACAGCCGGCGGTCCTCCCCGAAGTCGGCGAGGTCGGGGTTGTCGAAGGTGTGCGGGTGGTCGGTGTCGCCGTTGACATGGACGACGACGCGGTCCAGGCACCACGCGGGGTCGGGGCCCACGGGCTCGAACCTCACGTAGACGGGGTAGCGGTCGAGGTCGTCGGTGTCCAGTTGCGGCCTGCGCGGGTCGTTGTAGGCGGGGTTGCGGACGTTGGCGTCCTCGCCGAGCACGAAGGTCCAGTTGTCACCGGTCCGGGTGCCGTCGGCGGTCCCGCCGGCGTCGAGTACGAACTCGCGGCCGGCGACACCCAGATAGACCCACCCCTGTGTACCCCCGTGCGGTACGTCAGCGGTACGCACATGCGCCTCGATTCTCGTGATCCTCGCCACGGGATGCCCTCCTTTTTCCCGCCGGGTTTCCCCGGCGGGCAACCTCCGGATCTTTTCGGGATTGATTCCCTGGCGCACCGAGGCGAATCCATGCCGACGTGATGATTTTCTCGTTTTCGAGCCGTTGTCGAGCTGCCGGGATACTTCTCCGCCGCCGAGACGGCGCCTTTTACGGCGTGTGACGTCAAGGGCAAGGATGAGATTATCTCCATTTGGACAGTCGGCCATGATGCGATCGTGCGACCGTAACCGCCTCGCCACGCCAGCGCGCCCCTCACGAACGCACGGCGTGCGACGGCGCGCGGATACGGTGAGGAAGGGCGCTTCGCTCGATTGAATGAAATGGATAAGGGGAGCGTTTTCAGCCGACTCCACCGGCCAGGATGAGAGAGGTCGGAAACCTGCCTGATTCCCCCTCGCCTCACCTCGCGGAAAGGGCACATCGCATGTCCCGTCGCCATTCCCGTACGTCATTCAGTCACGCGCTGCGCAATATCGTGCGCGCCACGGAGGATCTCGTGGACGACGCCCTGGACAGAGCAGGTGATTTCGAGTGCGGCCTGCGGAGTTCGGTCAGCCGGGCGCTGGACGACGACGATGATCGTGACCGTGGCCGCCGTGGCCACGACGACCGCCGCGACCGCCATGACCGCCACTGCGACGACTACGACGGCTGTGACGACGACCACGACGATGACGACGATGACGACCACGACCGGGACAGACGCCGCCGCCGTCGGCACGGACGCGGTGACGGGCGTCGGCGCGGTGACGGATCGCGGAGCCGGCTCCGACCGGACGAGGGAGAGCCCTACGCGTCCGGCCCCCGGCGGGAACCGCGGACCCGGCCGGACGACGGCCACCCGGACGAGGACCCGGACGAACTGACGGCGTTGAGGGACCAGCTGGAACTGCTCCGGGGGCGGATGGACCGGCGCTGGAGCGAGGGGGACGATCATCCGGGAGGCCGGGGCAGGGTGCCGAGGGCACGCGGGGCGGAGGACGCGGAGGCCCTGAGGGACGAGGTGGCGCGCCTGGCCGACCGTATCGACCGTATCCGCGATGCGCGCTGACCCCCCGCTCGCCCGCCCGCTGCGGTCCGGACCCGAACGGTACGAACCCGGACGGGGCGGGGCCGGACGGGGCGGGGCCGGACCGGCGAACGCGGACCGCCCGGCACGGGAGCGCGGCAGGTGAGTGCGGGCCGGGGACGCGTGCTGATGCGCGTGCTCGCCCACCTGGTCCGGCAGGAAGCGATGCCCGCCGGCCGGGCGGAGGAGGGGGCCGTACGCCGGGCCCGCAACGTCCGCCGCGCGCTGGAGAGCCTCGGGCCCTTCTATGTGAAGGTCGGCCAGATGCTGGCCACCCGGCCCGACATCGTGACCCCGCAGATGATCGACGAGTTCGAGAAACTGCAGGACGGGGCGTCGCCCGCCCCGTTCGGTGACTTCGAGCCGGTGCTCCGCGGGGAGCTGGGGCCGGGGTGGGCCCGGCGGTTCCGCGACTTCGACACCGAGCATCCCCTGGGCACCGCGTCCCTGGCCCAGGTGTACCGGGCGGAACTGCCCGGCGGCCGGCCGGTCGCGGTGAAGATCCAGCGTCCCGGTGTGCGCGAGACGGTGGAGGCGGACATGAAGCTCATGGGCTCACTGTCCCGTTTCGCCTCCCGGCGGACCTGGCGTTTCAACGAGGTCATCGACGTCGAGGCCATGCTCAACGTGGTCTTCGACGCGATGCGGCCCGAGCTGGACTTCGTGATGGAAGCCCGGAACATGACGGAGGCGGCCAAGGCGGCGGAGGACTTCGAGTACGTGGCGGTGCCCGAGGTCGTCGAGGCCACCGGACGGGTCCTGGTGCAGGGGCTCGCCCCCGGGACGCCGATCCGGGAAGCCGACAAGGACCGGTTCGACGCCGAGGAGCGCAGGGCCATCGGTCAGGACCTGCTGGCCTTCATGTACCGGGGCTACTTCGTCGACCGCATCTTCCACGCGGACCCGCACCCGGGGAACATCTTCGTGGAACCCGGCCACCCGGCCACCATGATCGACTGGGGCATGGTCGGGCGCATCGACCGGCCCATGAGCACCAGCATCCTGCTGCTCCTCCTCAACCTGGCGATGAACGACGGGGCCGGGACGGCCCGGGCCTGGGTCGACATGGGGAGCGCCACCTCGTGGGCGAACACGGCGGCGTTCGCCGGTGACATGGCCTCGCTGGTTCCGCAGATCGCCACGGCCTCCCTGGAGGAGCTGAACTTCGGGGTGACCCTCACCGCCGTGCTGCAGCACTCCACCCGCCGGGGCATCCGTACCAGCCCCATGGTCTCCATCCTGGGCAAGTCCTTCGCCAACATCGAGGGGTCCATCCGGCACCTGTGCCCGGAGCTCTCCCTCATCGACGTCTTCTCCCAGGAACTGGTCGGCATCGTCACCGACCTGGTCAAGGAGTCGCTCTCCCCGCAACAGGCGGTCCGTACGGCCCTGGAAGTGATCACGGCCGGTGCCTCCGCCCCCCAGCAACTGCGGGGAATCACCAAGGACCTGTCCAACCAGGACCTGACCATGCGCATGAACCTCAACGGCTCCCGCTCGTCCACCCGCTCCTCCGGCCTGCGCAAAGGTGCGGCGGAGGTGTCCCTCGCGCTCGCCACCACGATGCTCTGGAACCACTACGCGAAGGACCGGTGACCGGCGTGTCACCGCTCCCCGCCTGCCGGCCTGTCCGCAGGGAGGAAGCCCGCCCCCATGAGTACCGACCTAGTCCCCGCCCTCGACCTCGACGCCCTGCGCGACCGTATCGACACCGTCCTGGCGCAGAGCCTGCGCCGCCCGCCCGCCCCGGTCCCCTCCCTGCGGGGCCGGGCCGGCGAACTGACCCGGGCTCTGACCGATTTCGTCCTCGCACCCGGCAAACGCGTCCGTCCCCTGCTGTGTGTCCTCGGCTGGCACGCCGCCGGCGGCCACGGAGACGGCGAGGAGGCCCTGTGGCGCACGGCGGCGAGCCTGGAAGTCTTCCACGCCTTCGCCCTGATCCACGACGACCTCATCGACGGCAGCCCCACTCGGCGGGGCCGCCCCAGCGTGCACCGGGACTTCGCCGGCCGACACCGGTCCAGGCCGGACGCCGACACGTTCGGCACCAACGCCGCCCTCCTCCTCGGCGACCTGGCCCTGGTCTGCTCCAACGCCTTCGTCAACACCGCCGGACTGAGCGCCCGGCAGCGCGACACCGTGCTGCCGTTGCTCGACGCGATGCGCGGCGAGGTGCTCCTGGGCCAGTACATGGACCTGATGGCCACCGGACGGCCCACCGAAGACGTGGAGGAGGCGCTGACCATCGCCCGCCTGAAGACCGCCAAGTACACCGTGGAACGGCCCCTGCACCTGGGGGCCGCCCTCGCCGGTGCCGACCGGGACCTGCTCTCCCTGTGCTCCGCCTACGCGCTTCCCCTCGGGGAGGCGTTCCAGCTGCGGGACGACCTCCTCGGGGTCTTCGGCGACCCCGCCGTGACCGGTAAACCCGTCTTCGAGGACCTCCGTTCGGGCAAGGCCACCGTGCTCATGGCCCTCGCCACCCGGCGCGCCACGCCGGAGCAGCGCGGGACGCTCGACGCGCTGGTCGGCCGAGCGGACCTCGGCGAGGACGATGCCGCACGCGTCCGGCACATCCTCCAGCACACCGGCGCCCGCGCCACCGTCGAAGACATGATCACCGAACGGTACGAGCAGGCGCTGCGTGCCCTGGACGACGGTCCGCTCGCGCCCCGGATCGCCGCCGCGCTGCGGCAGATCGCGGCCCGCGTCACCGTCCGCACCGCCTGACCGCGTCCGCCGTACGGCACCGCGGCCGTCGCCGCGGCGAAAGGAGAAACGGTGGCCGGTACCGCCGTCGACACCCCGCCCTTCTACTGTCCCATCGCGTCCGCCGTCCATCCCGAGGCCGAGGAAGCCGAGCGACGCGCCCTGGCCTGGCTCGGCCGAAGCGGTCTGTGCCGCGACGACACCGACCTCGCCCGGTACGCCGGCAGCCGCAGCGCCGACTTCTACGCCCGGTTCGCCCCGGACGCCGACCTGGACCGGCTGTGGCCGGCCGCCCTGTGGGTCTACTGGGGGTTCGCCTTCGACGACGCCCGCTGCGACGAAGGCGACTACGCCGCCGACCCCGCCGCCTTCGCCACCATGGCCTTCTCGGTGCAGCGCGCCCTGGAGCTGCCCGGCCGCCTGCACTGCGCCGACCCGTACGCCGCCGTCCTGCACGAGATCGGGGAACTGTTCCGCGCGGTCGCCGGGCCCGTACAGAACCGCCGTTTCGAGCACGCCCATCGCGCCTGGCTCACCGGTGTCCAGTGGCAGATCGGCAACCGGGCCACCGGCCGCATGCCCGACCTCGACGAGTACCTCGCCATGCGTCTGCACTCGGCCGGCGGTGAACCCACCTACGCGATGCTGGAGATCGCCAACGGCCTCGACGTACCCGACCGCGAGATGGACTCGCCCGCGGTCCGCGCCCTGACCGAGATGGCCATCCTGGTCGCCTCCCTCGACAACGACCGCCACTCCCACACCAGGGAGGCCGCGCGCCACCAGACCGAGCAGAACATCGTCAACGTCCTCAGGGTCCACCACCGTTACTCGCTCCACCAGGCCGTCGACGAGGCCATCGCCCTGCGCGACGCCGTGCTGGAGCGGTTCCTCGCCCTGCGCGACCAGGTCGCCCCCCGCGCCGGCACGTCCCTGCGCCACTACCTCACCGGCCTCGGGCTCGGCATCCGCGGCAACATCGAATGGGCACTGCGCGTACCGCGCTACCTCGCTGCGGACGGCGTCACCCCCGCCGCCCGGGCCCGTGTCCCGGCCCAGGCAGCCGCCGGCCGTTGGACCGACGCGCCCCGCCCCGGCCGCCAGGACCCCAGGCGGCTGCCGTCCATCGCGTGGTGGTGGAACGACCTCCTCTTCTGACGGAACCGGGCACCCGAGCCCCACCAGTCTCGGCGCTGTCACGGCAGGGGCCTGTCCGCGGACACCCGCCGGTTGCCCGCCAAGGGCGTCGTCCGGCTCGGGCAGCGGGCCGCGTCCGTGCCGGCCGGTGAAAAGCCACCCACTCGGCGCGGTCGCGTCGAAGCCGGCGTCGGCCAGTGCTCCGGCCCAGTCCTCGCGGAGATCGGTCGGAACGGGTACGCGCGCTGCCTTCGGGGTGGCCGACAGCCCGCCGAGCACCTGCTGGTCGAACGCCGGCACTCCTTCCCTGCCGATCTCGAAGACCACCCACCCGGGCGGCCGGTCGAGCCGGAAGGCCCGCGAGTCCAGCCCCACGCCCAGCAGCACCGCTTGACGGGCGTCACCCGACAAGGGCGGCGTCCCCGCGGACCTGCCGGCACCCTCTCCGGCAGCCTGGTCCGTCCCGGCCCGGCGGCTCGCTCCGCAGGGGGCGGGCGGGCCGCCGGGCTCCGCGCGACGGGTGAACGAGACCAGCGCCTGCTCGCCTCCCCCACGCTGTCCTGGTTTCGGCTCAGTCCCTGCCGACGACGACCACTTCGTCCTCGGCCGTCCAGCGGCGTCGCTCGTCCTTGGGCGGATTGATCCGCACGCCGTAGCCGGGGCTCGTCGACGCCTCGTCGTGGCTCCGGTAGCCGATGGCGCACTCGCCGCGGTGGCGGGCCGCGGCGACGACCGTGGCGAAGGGCGTCTCGCTCCCCGGCCGCACGTAGTCGGCGGCCGGCCGCAGGCGGATCCCGGCGCCGTCGGCGGAGAACAGTTCCTCGAACACCGCCGCCAGGTGCCGGTTCTGGGAGATCTGGGCCATGAGCAGGCCGATCAGCTTGCCGCTGATGATCACGTCGGCTCCGGGACCGATGGGGGCCAGCGCCCGGTTCCGGTCGTCGATCAGTTCGGTGACGACCGGCAGTTCGCGCCCGGTCTCCTCCTCCAGCTGGCGCAGCAGCAGGAGGGTGACGAGCGTACGGGTGTCGGAGTCGGCCGACGGCCGGCCGGGAACGGGGTCCCGGCCGAGCACGATCACGCTGTCGTAGGAGTGGACGTCCAGCCGTCGCAGGGTCTCCGGACGGGTGACGTCCCCGTGGTGCAGTGTCAGGCGGAGACGGGTGTCGCTGGGTGCGCCGGCCTCGCCGACCTGGCGGACCGTCGCCTCCCCCTGGTCGGCCACCACGTCGACGGCTGATCCGGGCCGGGCGCGGCGGCGCAGCTGGTCGACTATGAGCGGAGCCCGGCGGTTCCAGCCCAGCAGGAGGACCCGCTCCGCCCGCGCGGGCGTCGCGGGGCCGGACGCCATCGCCGCCTCCTCGACCGACTCCGCGCAGTCCTCCAGGCGGACGGTGTCGTCGTCACGGGAGATGACGAGCAGCAGGTCGTCGGCGGCGATGAGCGTCTCGGGCGGCGGGCCGAGCAGCGGGGTGCCGTCCCGGACCATGCCGACGACACTCGACGTCCGGTAGGACAGCAGCGCCTCGCCGAACGGGCGGCCGGTCAGCGCGACCTCGGTGACCAGGTAGAACTCGTCGCCGGCGAAGTCGAGGAGTTCCTGGTGGACGAGGGAGAGCCCGGGGCGGCGGGCGGCCTGGACGATCAGCCGGGCGGTGACGGTGTCGCTCTCCAGGACGACACCGCCCGGTCCGGCGGCGAGCCGTGCGGCCAGACGGTACCCCTCGTCCCGGACGGCGGCGACGACGGGAGGACGGTGGTCCGCCCCGGCCAGCGCCGCCCTGAGCGCCAGCAGTGTCCTGACCACCTCGGCGTCGGCGTCGGGTTCGTCGTGGGGCAGGACGAGTACGACCCCGGCCGTGGCCGGGCTGGCCAGGGGGAGCACCGACGGGTCGGTGGTGGGGCCGCTGCGGCAGATCAGCCGCGTACGGCCGCCCGGGCCCACCCGGGTGGCCAGCGCCTCCTCCATGAGGGTCTTGTCCCGGTCGGCCAGTACCGCCACCGCCGCGCCCCGCTGGTTGGCGCCCGCGGCCACCAGCTCGCCCACCACCGTGAAGACCTGCTCCGACCACCCCAGGATCACGGCGTGGCCCTGTTCGAGCACGGTGGAGCGGCCCCGCCGCAACGCGGTGAGCCGCTCCGTGAGCGCCGTCGTGATCAGGCCGACGAGCGCCGAGACGTACAGCAGCGTGACCAGCGCGAGCAGCACCGACACCAGTACCCGCGGCGGCGTCCCCGTGGCACCGCCCAGCCGCAGTGTCTCCCCGGTGAGCTGCCAGACCCTCACCAGCCGGTCCGCCAGGGGCGCCGGCGCGTCCGGGTCGGTCCACACCAGCACCGCGCTGGCCGGGACGACGACGGCCAGGCACAGCAGCGCCATCCAGCCGACGAGCACGGCGGCACCGCGGGCCAGCGTACTGTCGAACCAGTAACGGGCCCTGTCGCCGAACGGAGTACGCCGCTGCGCCACTCTTCCCCCCTCCCCTCTCCCGCTCCTCACCCGTGACAGGCAGGCATCTCACCTGTGACGGGCAGGCATGTCGCAGTGTGGGTGACCGGCCGCCGCGGCAGACGGGGTTCGCCCGGCGTTCATCCCTTCGGGTCCCCGAGCCGTTGGCGCCGGTCCACCCGCCGGGACGTCAAGACCGGTCCCCGCGTTAACTCCTTCGGGTAGGCGCCGGAGTGAAAGGCGGGCACCCGGTCAGGGCCGTCGGTACAAAGTCCGCCATGACTGAAGATCACGCGGTGACGCGTGCGGACGGTGGTTTCTCCCGCAGGGGTTTCGCGGCGGCGGTCGGTACGGCCACGGTGGCCACAGCCCTGACCCCCGGTGTCGCCACGGCCCTGACCCCCGGTGTCCCCGCGGCGCCGGCCGCCCCGAGCGCCGGCCGCGGCACCGACTCCGCCCGGAGCCTCGCCGTCGCTCGCGCGCTGCTCGTACTCGACTCCGACGACCGCCCCCTCGTACCGCGCTACCAGAACGTCCTCCAGAAGGGCCTGCCGGACCAGCGCCGGGCCCGCCCCAGGAAAGTCCTGGTCATCGGCGCCGGCCCGGCCGGTCTGGTGGCCGCCTGGCTGCTGAAGCGGGCGGGGCACCGGGTGACGGTACTGGAGGCCAACGGCAACCGGGCGGGCGGACGCGTCAAGACCTTCCGCACCGGCGGCCACGAGCGCGCCGAGCAGCCCTTCGCCGACCCCCGCCAGTACGCCGAGGCCGGCGCGATGCGCATCCCGGGCAGCCATCCCCTGGTGATGGAGCTGATCGACCAGTTCGGCCTGAAGAAGCGGCCTTTCCACTACGTCGACGTCGACGGCGAGGGACGTCCCGCCAACCGCACCTGGATCCACGTCAACGGCATCCGTGTGCGGCGCGCCGACTATGCCCGCGCGCCCCGGCGCGTGAACCGGTCGTTCGGCGTGCCCCGGGCCCACTGGGACACACCCGCCGCCGCCATCCTGCGCTCCGCGCTGGACCCGGTGCGCGACGAGTTCAGTTACGTGGACCGGACCGGCAAGCGGGTCGACAAGCCCCTCCCGGAGCGGCTGAAGGGCTGGGCCCGGGTGGTGGAGCGGTTCGGCGACTGGTCGATGTTCCGCTTCCTCACCGAGCACGCCGGCTTCGACGAACGGACCGTCGACCTGATCGGCACCCTGGAGAACCTCACCTCACGCCTCCCGCTGTCCTTCATCCACAGCTTTATCGGCTCCTCCCTGATCAGCCCCGACACGCCCTTCTACGAACTGGAGGGCGGCACCGCCGTACTGCCGGACGCCCTGCTGGAACGCGTACGCGAGGAGGTGCGGTTCGACCGCCGGGTCACGCGCGTCCAGTACCACCACCCCGACCGCCCTTCCACGGACACCGAGCACGTCCGGGACAAGGGGCCGCACGTGTGGGTGGACACCGTGTCGGAGGGCCGCGACGGCCCGGTCGTGCGGGAGCAGTTCACCGCCGACGTCGCCGTGGTCACGGTGCCGTTCTCCGGGCTGCGCCACGTGCAGATCACCCCGCCGCTGTCGTACCGCAAACGCCGGGCGGTCTGCGAACTGCACTACGACTGCGCGACCAAGGTGCTGCTGGAGTTCAGCCGCCGCTGGTGGGAGTTCGACGAGGCCGACTGGAAGCGGGAGCTGGGCGCGATCGACCCGGGCCTGTACGACGCCTACCGCACCGGCCGCGCCACCGCCGACGGCAGCCTGCTGGGGGCCCACCCCTCCGTGCCCGACGGGCACATCACGGAGGGTCAGCGCACCCACTACGCCGCCAACCGCGCGGTCGCCCGTGATCAGCCGGAGGCGGTCGACGTCGTGGGCGGCGGCTCGGTGTCGGACAACGCCAACCGGTTCATGTTCCACCCCTCCCACCCGGTTCCGGGCAGCGCGGGCGGTGTGGTGCTGGCCTCCTACAGCTGGGCGGACGACGCGCTGCGCTGGGACTCCCTGGACGACGAGGCGCGGTACCCGCACGCCCTGTGCGGCCTCCAGCAGGTCTACGGCCAGCGCATCGAGGTCTTCTACACCGGCGCGGGCCGCACCCAGAGCTGGCTGCGCGACCCCTACGCCTACGGGGAGGCGTCCGTGCTGCTGCCCGGGCAGCACACGGAGCTGCTGCCCGCCATCCCCGTGGCCGAGGGGCCGTTGCACTTCGCCGGGGACCACACGTCCGTCAAGCCGGCCTGGATCGAGGGGGCCGTGGAGTCGGCCGTACGGACCGCCCTGGAGGTCCACACCGCGTGAGCCGCGCGGCCGGCGCGGTGCGCCCGGTCACGGCGTAACCGATGGCCCCGGGGCACCGGGGCCATCGGCTCTCCCCGCGCGACGGGCGCCGAACCGTCGCAGCAGCCCGGCGCCCCGTCATGGCCGGGCGGCATCGAGCGGGAGCCGGGGGCCACAGGATCTGAGCGCCAGGGACGGCCGTGCCTCGTTCGCCTGTTCGCGCGCCGGCAAGGCCGTCCCGCACGAGGGGGGGGGGACGTCAGGGGCGCCTTCCCGGAGGGAGCGGGAATGGCGGAGAGTCCGGCTCGGACTGCTCGCCCGACATGATCTGGAGCCCGGGCCGGGCGGGTTCGGCCCGCGTCATCAGCGCCATCACCCCGCCGACGACGAAGAACGCGAAGACGGAGACCAGGTACAGCGTCCCGATCCTCTTGTGGTCGGTGGTCGTCAGCCACTCCGCCCACGACGGCCCGCGTTCGCTCCGCACGGCCGGGCGTACCGGCACCTTCGCCGCCGGCTCCGGCTGGTCCACCTGTGTTCCGTCCACGGGACGACGTCCTCCCCATCCGTTCGAGTCGCACACGGACCGGGAGACACCGCGCGACGGGGGATGACCGCGGCGCCTCCCGGCCGCCGCCCCATGAGCCGCGGAGCGGCCCCCCGGCCGGACAGGGCCGAACGTCCCCCGCCGCGGCCGCCGTCAGGGCCCGACGTCCCTGATCGGCTGGAACCGCCCTTGTGCGCGGGACGCCCGGTGGGTGAACAAAAGGTGGGGTACGTCACGACCTGTGCGCCCGCAGAAGGAGAAGCCGTGTCCGAGCAGAACCTGTTCGTTCTCGACCCCACCGCCTCCGACCACCACGCCGAGGACCGGGCGCTGCGCGCCCGCGGGCCGGCCACCCGGGTGGACATCCTCGGGGTGACCGCCTGGTCGGTCAGCGACCCCCGGTTGCTCAAACAGCTCCTGACCAGTTCTCAGGTCTCCAAGGACGGGCGGGCGCACTGGCCCGGCTTCGCCGAGACCGTCTCCACCTGGCCCCTCGCCCTGTGGGTCGCGGTGAACAACATGTTCACCGCGTACGGCGGTGATCACCGCAGGCTGCGCCGGATGGTCGCGCCGGCCTTCGGCGCCCGGCGGATCCAGGCCATGCGCCCGGCCGTGGAGGCCATCGTCACCTCGCTCCTCGACGACCTCGGCTCGCGGCCCGCCGGACAGATCGTGGATCTGCGCGAGCGGCTCGCCCTCCCCCTGCCGATCGCGGTGATCGGCCGGCTCATGGGCGTCCCCGAGGATCAGCGCACGGGCTTCCGCGCCCTGGTCGACGGGGTCTTCGCCACCACGCTCAGCGCCGAGGAGGCCGCCGCCAACACCGCCTCGCTGTACGCGGCGATGGAACGGCTGGTCGCGGCCAAGCGCACCGAGCCGGGCGACGACATGACCTCGCTGCTCATCGCCGCCCGGGACGACGAGGGCGACGGCGGCGGGTTCACGGACGAGGAGCTGCTCGGCACGCTGATCCTGATGATCAGCGCCGGGTACGAGACGACGGTCAACGTCATCGACCAGGCCGTCACCGCCCTGCTGACCGACGCCGCGCAGCTCGGTCACCTCCGGGCCGGCCGGGCGAGCTGGGAGGACCTCGTCGAGGAGACCCTGCGGCACGAACCGGCGGTCAAACACCTCCCCCTCCGGTTCGCCCTCGCGGACATCCCGCTGCCCGACGGGCAGGTGATCGCGCGGGGCGAGGCGATCCTCGCGTCGTACGGCGCCGCCAACCGGCACCCGGGCTGGCACGGGCCGACCGCCGACCGTTTCGACGTCACCCGGCCGGCCAAGGACCACCTGGCGCTCGGCCACGGCGTGCACTTCTGCCTCGGCGCGCCGCTCGCCCGTCTGGAGCTGGTCACCGTGCTGCGGCAGCTCTTCGAGCGGTTCCCCGACATCGAACTCGCCGTTCCGGCCGGGGAGTTGGTCCCGCTAGCATCGCTGATCAGCAACGGCCACCAGTCGCTGCCGGTGCGCCTGCGGCCGCCCGGCCGCTCAGGCGCCGGGGCCGGAGCGGCCGTGGAGGCGGACACCGAGGAGCACCACGGCCAGTGAGACGACGCCGACCGCCGCCGCGCTCCAGACGCCCGCCCGCACCCCGAGCGGCAGGAGCACGGCGGCGGCGAGCGCGGCGCCCAGTTCCCGGCCGCCCGCGGTGACGCCCGAGGCGACGCCCTCCTTGCCCCGCTGGGCGCGGGCCAGTCCGGCCGCGGAGGTGGTGGGGACGAGCAGGCCCCAGCCTGCGCCCATCAGGACGAGTGGGGCGACCAGCGCGCCGTAGTGGTCGAAGGCCGGCGGGATGACGGCCAGGGCGGCGATCAGCAGGGCCGAGCCGAGGATCATCGCGCCCCGGACGCCGAGGCGGCCGATGACCCGGCCGGCCGCGAGCGCCGCGACGATGTTGCCGCCGGCCAGCGGCAGCAGGGCCACACCGGCGACGAAGGGGGTCATGCCCAGTTCGTCCTGGAAGCCCATGCTGGTGATGTACAGGGTGCCGAAGAAGGCGGCGGTGCCCACGACCGTGACGACGGCGTTGGCGCTGAACGGCACGTCCCGCAACTGGCTCAGCGGCAGCATGGGCGCCGGCACACGCCGCTCGACCCGGCCGAAGAGCCAGACCGCCGCGCACGCGACGACGACACCGGCGGCCAGTACGGCGGGCGGCAGCGCCCGCCAGTCGTGCGCGAGGAAGGCCACGAGGCCGAGCAGCACCACCATGACGAGCAGCCCGGGCAGGTCCAGCCGCGCTCCGCCGCCGCGCAGCAGCGGCAGTACGGGCCGTCCCACCAGGGCGAAAACGACGGCGAGGACGGCGACGGCCAGGAACATGGCGCGCCAGGAGGAGACCGACACCAGGGCGCCGCACAGCACCGGCCCCAGGGCGGCCCCCAGGGCGTTGGCGCCGGCCCAGATGCCGATGGCCCAGGACAGGCGGTCGGGGACGTCCTGGTACACGAACTGGATCAGGGCCAGCGCGGACGGCAGGACGAGCGCCGCCCCCACCCCCTCGCCGAAGGTGCCGACGACCACGAGGCTCACGGTGGGGGCGGCGGCGGCCACGAGGCTGAAGACGGTGAAGATCCCCAGCCCCACCAGGAAGATCCGCCGCGCCCCGAACCGGTCGGTCAGCGCGCCGCCGGTCAGCGACAGCATGGCGAAGGCCAGGGTGTAGCCGGAGAGGACCCAGCCGATGGCCGTGTCCCCCGCGTCGAAGGCGGAGCGGATCTCGGGGGAGGCGATGTTGAGGCCGGAGGTCAGCAGGATCACCAGCAGGGTGCCCAGGCTGGTGCTCGCCAGCACGGTGCCCGGCGAGCGGCGCCGGGGGGCCAGCGCGTCGCGGGCGGCCGGTGAGACGACTTCACGTTGCATGCCACCGAGCGTATAGGTAGTTCGCGAGCGAAACAAATGGCGGAATGGTCGTGCTTGGTAAGCTCGAAACCAGTACAAAGAAGGGCGCGAACGAAACATGACCGGAACCGACGCCGTCGACACCGCGGCCCAGGAGTGGGCGGCGGCCTGTCCGCGCCTGGACGTCTCGCCGGGCGAGGTCCTCGCCCGTGTCCAGCGCCTCGCCCAGTTGATCGAGGAGGCGCAGAGCCGGCGGCTGCGCCGGCGTCCGGGCATGGTTGTCAACAACCTCGGGGACTTCGACGTCCTGCGGGCGCTGCGCCGGGCCGGTCCTCCGTACGCCCTGACCCCGACGCGGCTGCGGGAGGCCATGCTGGTCTCCGGCGCCGGGCTGAGCGGCCGGCTGAAGCGGCTGGAGCAGGAAGGGTGGATCGCCCGTACGGCCTCCCCGGACGACGGGCGGTCCTCCCTCGTGAGTCTCACCCCGGAGGGCGTGGCGGACCTGGACCGGGACCTGGAGGGCCACTACTCCTTCGAGTCGGATCTGCTGCGCGCCCTGGACGTCGAGGGGCGCGACCGGCTGGCCGGTGACCTGCGCACCCTGCTCCTCGATCTGGAGGCCCGCCAGTCCCGCCGGTCCCGCCCCTGACGCGCCCCGACGGCCCGCTCAGGCACCCCCTCAGGCGCCCGTGCAGCGGCGGGCGAAGGTGAGGACGCGGGCGTAGCAGTCCTTGACGTCCGCGTCGGACAGGCCCACCCAGAGATGGTCGCCCCCGGTGACCAGGCGCAGGTCGGGGTGGTGTCCGGCGGCGCGCAGGGCCTCGGCGAGGCGGACGGACTGCCGGGCCGGGACCAGGGAGTCGTCGGTGCCGTGCAGCAGGAGGAAGGGCGGCGCGTCGGGTCCGGCGTGGCTGACCGGACTGGCGTCACGGGCCGCCCCGGGCCGGTCGGCCGGCGGCCCGCCGAGCAGCAGCGCCTCGTAGGAGGACGGGTCGTGGGCGTCGTACGTGCCCTCGGGGCGGTCCTCGGCGAGGCCGGGCAGGTCGGTGGGGGCGTACCAGGTGACGCACCCGGCGACGGTGCCCGGCGGCTGGGTCAGGGCGGTCAGCGCGGCGAGGTGTCCGCCGGCCGACTCGCCCCACAGGACGGTGCGCGCGGGGTCGAGGCCGAGGTCGCCCGCGCGGGCGCGCAGCCAGGCCAGTACGGCGGCCAGGTCGCCCTGCTGGGCGGGGTGCGGGGCCTCGCCGCTGAGCCGGTAGTCGGGGCAGACGACGGCGAACCCGGCCCGGGCGAGCCGGGCGAAGGGGCCCGGCGTCCAGTCGCGGAAGCGGGGGCCGAGGTCGTCGCGCAGCCCCGCCCGCCAGCCGCCGCCGTGCACGAAGACGACGACCGGCACCGGGCCGGTGGCGTCCTCGGGCAGCCACAGGTCGGCGGCGAGCGGGCGGCTCCCCTCGGGGAGGGCGTACACGGCGCCGCGCAGCAGCGTCACGCCCTCGGCGGGGCGGGCCGGGTGCGGCAGCGGCAGGGCGGCCGGGTCGGGCGGGGCCAGCAGGTGGAAGGGGAAGGTCACGGCGGTGCCTTACGTCAGGCGGTACGGGGCAGGATGCGGCGGGCGTTGGCCGTGGTGAGGGTGCGCCAGTCGGGATGGCCCTCGGGGGCGGGGGCCGCGTCCAGGCCCGCGACGTGCGCCTCGACACCGGCGGCCGGGGTCCAGCAGTGGTCGCTTCCGTACAGGAGGCGGTCGGCGCCGACCAGGTTCAGCAGCGCGGGGAGCTGGCGGGGCAGGGCGGGACCGGCCAGGTCGTAGTACAGGCGCTGAAGCTGGGCGACCGCGTCCGGGGCGTCGGTGCCGGCCGGCATGAACATCTTCATGAACCCGTTGATGCGGTCGGCGAGGACCGGCAGGGCGCCGCCGCAGTGCGGCACGATCACCGTGAGGTTCCGGTACCGGTCGAGGGTGCCGGACATCAGCAGGTCGGTGACGGTGCGGGCGGTGTCGAAGATGAACTCGACCATCGGGCGGGGGCGGCCGAGGGCGGACTGCTCCCAGCACACGGGCGAGGTCGGGTGCAGGAAGACGACCGCGCCGCGCCGGTCCAGCTCGGCCCAGACCGGCTCCAGGTCCGGGTTGCCGAGGTAGGTGCCGTGGGTGTTGGTCTCCAGGACCACGCCGTCGGCGCCGAGGGTGCCGTAGGCGTACGCGATCTCCTCCAGCGAGCCGTCGACGTCCGGCAGCGGCAGGGAGGCGAACAGGCCGAAGCGGCCGGGGTGGGCGCGTACGGTCTCGGCGCCGTCCTCGTTGACCTCGCGGGCCAGCCGGCGGGCGGCGGTGTCGTCGCCGAAGTGGACGCCCGGGGAGGAGACCGACAGCATCGACGTCCCGATGGAGCAGCGGTCCATCAGCTCCAGGTGCGCCTGCGCCGACCAGGTGGGCCAGGCGGGCACGCCGTCGGGCAGTTCGTGCCCGGCCGCGCGGGCCTGGCGGACGTAGGAGTCGGTGACGAAGTGGGCGTGGACGTCGAGGTATCCGGGGGTGCGGGTGGTCATGTGCTGCTCCCTCACTCGCCGGTGCGCCACTGGTGGTCGGGCAGGAAGTTCACGTCGTACTGCTGCGGCACGGTGCCGAACTTGTGCGGCTCGGGCACGAACGGCCGCTGCGGCGGGGAGAGTTCGTCGGTGGGCGTGCCGAGGTTCTCGAAGAACCGCTCGAAGGTGCCGCCCGGTCCGGCCGCGACGCCGACGATGCGGCTGTGGTGGCGCTCGATGCGGTAGGCGTGCGGGCAGTTCTTCGGTACGAAGCCGAAGTCGCCCACGGTCAGCAGCTTCTCGTACTGCTCACCCTCCAGGTCCTCCACGAACAGCCGCACGGCGCCGTCGGTGATGTAGAAGACCTCGTAGGTGTCGGGGTGGGAGTGGGCGGGGATGATGTCGCCCTTGGGGCCCTCGCAGGTGAAGAAGTTGAACGTGTTCTCGGTCTGCTCGCCGCCGGCGTAGATCGTGAACATGTCGGTGAAGAGGTGGGCGCGGTCCCCCATGCCCTTCTCGATGAAGTACGGCTTGCCCGGCTCCGGCGGGATGTGGGAGCGCCGGCGGTAGCGGGTGGCGAACTCGATGGTCATGGGGGGGTCGGTCCTCTCTGCGGCTCGGACGGCTCCCGCCAACCTAGAACCGGCCCCGGCGGGTGGTCGGCATACACTCGGGCACGCGATGAAGAAAAACGGACAGTTCGCGGGCGGCCGTCCGACGGGCGGTGTTCCGACGGTGTCCTACCACCCGACACCGGGCCGGCCACCGGGGCTGGAAGTGCTCGGCCTGCCGGGCCTCGCCGCCCGCGCCGCCCAGCGGGAACGCCCGCTCACCGGGGCCGTGCGCCCGGCCTTCCACCTGGTCGTCGCGGTACGGGGCGGGCGGCTGGCGTGCGCGGTGGACTTCACCTCGTACACGCTGGGCGCGGGCGACTGGCTGTGGGTGTGGCCGGGGCAGGTGCTCCAGTTCCCGTCCGGGCCCGGGGACGCCGAGGCCACCGTACTGGTGTTCCCCTCCGGTTTCCCGAGCGCCGCGACGGACGCCCTGATCCGGGACGGCGAGCACGTCCCGTACCGGCTGATCACCCCGGACCCGGCGCGGCAGGCGGCCCTGCTGCGGCTGCTCGACGCCCTCGTCGAGGAGCACGCCGGGCTCGGCGACCTGACGCTGGAGGCGTACGTCGAGACGCTGCGCGATCTGCTCTCGGTGATCCTCGTGCGGCTGGTCCACCTCGCCGACCCGCGCCGCCGGACGCGTACCGGTGGCAGCGAGCCGTTCCACCGGTTCCGGCGGGCGGTCGAGGAGGACTTCGGGCGGACCCACCGGGTGGAGGACTACGCCGCCCGGCTGGGCTACAGCCCGCGCACGCTCACCCGGGCGACCCGGGCGGCGCTCGGTGTCGGCGCCAAACGCTTCATCGACGACCGGGTGCTGCTGGAGGCCAAACGCCTGCTGATCCACACCTCGCTGGCACCGGCCACCATCGGGGAGCGGATCGGGTTCGGCTATCCGACCGCCTTCAGCGCGTTCTTCCGGCAGCGCACCGGGATGACGCCCACCGAGTTCCGGACCCTCACGAAGCCCTGAGGGCGGTGTCGTCCCGCCGGTTCCCGAACTGGCTTCGGTACAGCTCGGCGTACCGGCCGCCTGCGACCAGGAGGCCGTCGTGGGTGCCGCGTTCCACGACGCGGCCGGCCTCGATCACCAGGATCTGGTCCGCGGCGCGGACCGTGGACAGACGGTGGGCGATGACGACGGCGGTCCGGTCGGCCAGGGCCTCGGTGAGCGCCTCCTGGACGGCCGCCTCCGAGGTGTTGTCGAGGTGGGCGGTGGCCTCGTCGAGGATGACGACGCGCTGGCGGGCGAGCAGCAGCCGGGCGATCGTCATGCGCTGCCGCTCCCCGCCGGAGAGCCGGTAGCCGCGTTCGCCGACCACCGTGTCCAGGCCGTCGGGCAGGGACCGTACGAGGCCGTCGAGGCGGGCGCGGCCGAGCGCGTCCCACAGGTCGGCCTCGGCGGCGTCGGGGCGGGCGAGCAGGAGGTTGGCGCGGATCGTGTCGTGGAAGAGGTGGCCGTCCTGGGTGACCATGCCGACGGTGGCGCGCAGCGACGCGGCGGTCAGTTGCCGGACGTCGGTGCCGCCGACGCGTACGGTGCCCGAGTCGGCGTCGTACAGGCGCGGCAGCAACTGGGCGACGGTGGACTTGCCGGCGCCGGAGGAGCCGACGAGGGCGACGGTCTGTCCGGGCTCGGCGCGGAAGGAGATGCCGTGCAGGACCTCGGCTCCGCCCCGGTCGTCCAGGCCGGCGACCTCCTCCAGGGAGGCGAGGGAGACCTTGCCGGCCGAGGGGTAGGCGAAGCGGACGTCGTCGAACTCGACGGCGACGGGGCCGTCGGGGACCGGGCGGGCGTCCGGCCGCTCCTCGATCAGCGGCCTGAGGTCGAGCACCTCGAAGACCCGCTCGAAACTGACCAGGGCGCTCATCACCTCCACCCGGGCCCCGGCGAGCGCGGTGAGCGGCGCGTACATGCGGGTCAGCAGCAGTGCCAGGGCGACGACGGCGCCCGGCTCCAGGGTGCCGCGCAGGGCGAGCCGGCCACCGAGGCCGTAGACCAGGGCGAGGGCGAGCGCGGAGACCAGGGTGAGGGCGGTGATGAACGCGGCCTGCGCGGTCGCGGTGCGCACCCCGATGTCCGCGACCCGGCGGGCCCGCTCGGCGAACTGCGCGGACTCCTCCTCGGGCCGGCCGAACAGTTTGACCAGGGTGGCGCCGGGCGCGGAGAACCGCTCGGTCATCCGGGTGCCCATCGCGGCGTTCAGGGCGGCGGCCTCGCGCTGCATCCGGGCCATCCGGCGGCCCATGCGGCGGGCCGGGACCACGAAGACGGGCAGCAGCACCAGCGCGAGCAGGGTGATCTGCCAGGACAGGGTGAGCATGACGGCGAGGGTGAGCAGCAGCGTCACCAGGTTGCTGACGACTCCGGAGAGGGTGTTGCTGAACGCCCGCTGGGCGCCGATGACGTCGTTGTTGAGACGGGAGACCAGCGCTCCCGTACGGGTCCGGGTGAAGAACGCGACCGGCATGCGCTGCACGTGGTCGAAGACGGCCGTCCGCAGATCGAGGATGAGCCCCTCGCCGAGCAGCGCCGACAGTCTCCGGGAGAGGATGCCGAGCGCCGCCTCCACGACGGCGATCGCGGCGATCAGCAGGGCGAGGCGTACGACGGTGTGCTCGTCGCCGCCGGACACGAGCGCGTCGACGACGCGGCCGGCCAGGACGGGGGTGGCGACCGCGAGCAGCGCGG
This sequence comes from Streptomyces sp. NPDC016677, assembly GCF_055562815.1. Taxonomy (NCBI): domain Bacteria; kingdom Bacillati; phylum Actinomycetota; class Actinomycetes; order Kitasatosporales; family Streptomycetaceae; genus Streptomyces; species Streptomyces sp. NPDC016677. The sequence goes on from NZ_JBVHEO010000002.1 coordinate 617,015, forward strand.
TGGCCACGCCGAGCAGCACGAACCAGGTGATGCGGCGGCGGTGCGGGCGGGCGAAGGCGCCGATGCGGCGCAGGGTGGCGCGGGTGAAGGGGCGGCGGTCCCGCACAGCGTCCTCGGCGCCGAGGACGCTGTGCAGCTGGGTCCAGGCGGTGGTCTCCATGCTCATGCCGCGGACACTAGGACCTCAAGCAATGTTGAGGTCAACGGCGGGCCGCTGCCCGCCCGTAAGCCGCCGTCCCCGCTGCTGCCACCGGGAGTTGGCGCGATGCGGGAACGCTCTGCCGGTGTGACAGCCGTACACCTCCCCGAAGCTCCCCCGGGACGGACCCCCCGGCGTCCGCGCCGCGTCCCGGCCCACCGGATCCGCCAGGTCCTGTGCCTGCTTCCGCTCGTCCTCGTCGCGGTGGTCGCCGTGCGGCAGCGGTCGGTGCTCGCCGAGGGCGTCAGGCACCTCGCCACGGCCAGCTGGCCCTGGCTGCTGGCCGCCGGCGCCGCCACCTGTCTGACCTGGGTCGCCGCCGCCTGCACCCGGCAGGGCGCGGTGGTGCAGCGGCTGCCCGGCGGGCGGCTGCTGGCCACCCAGTTCGCGGCCGGCGCCGCCAACCACCTGCTGCCCAGCGGCCTGGGCGCGGGCGCGGTCAACCTGCGGTTCATGACGGTGTGCGGGCTGCCGCTCGCCCGCTCCTCGGCCGCGCTCGCCCTGTACCTCCTGGCCGAGAGCGTCGGCCGGGTGGCGCTGCTCGGGGCGCTGCTGCTCGCCTTCCCCGGCGCGCTGCGGCTCGGGGCGCTGCTGCCCGAGGGGTTCGCCGGCCCGCTGCTGCTCGGGACGGTGGCGGTGCTGGTGGTGGCGGCGGGCGTGCTGGCGCTGGTGCGGCGGGTGCGCGCGGTCGTGACCGGCTTCGTGCGCACCGCGCTCGGCGAGGCCCGTTCGGTGCACACGCGTCCGGCGCGGGCGCTGGCGCTGTGGGGCGGTTCGCTGGCCTTCCCCGCGCTGCAGGCGACCGCCCTGGTGCTGACGGGACGGGCCCTCGGGCTGCCGGTCCCGGCCGCGCACATGGCGCTGGCGTACCTGGCGGCGACGGTCGCGGTGGCACTGGTGCCCACGCCGGGCGGCCTGGGGTCGGTCGAGGCCGCGCTGGTCGTGGCGCTGGTGGCGGCGGGCGGCCCGGCGGCCGTGGCGACGGCGGTGGTGCTGGCCTACCGGATCATCACCGTCTGGCTGCCGTTGCTGCCGGGGGCGCTGACGCTGGGGGCGCTGGTACGGCTGAAGGTCATCTGAGCGGGCGGCCGGCCCCGGACCGGACCGCGCGGTCAGATCACCCGGAAGAGGTCGGCGGCGGCGTGCACGTCCGTGAGGTCGTCGACGGTACGCAGGTTGTCGCACAGGGCCTCCAGGACCGAGCCGGTCCCGGCCGCGTCCGGGACGCCGATGGCCACGCCGAAGAGGCGGAAGCCCAGCCGGCGTCTGGCCTCGTTCCAGCCGCGGGTCCACGCCTCGGTGACCTCGCACGCGTCGTCGGTGATCAGCACGATGTCACCGCGCCCGCGGGCCGCGTCGTCGAACTCCGCAGTCAGGATGTCGACGGCGGCCGACAGCGGACGCTGGAAGTCGGTGCCGCCGCCGAGGAAGGTCTCCGCGAACTCGACGACCTCGGCGGCCGGGGCGGGCCGGTCGGCGGGGAAGCGGAAGACGCGGAGTTTGCCGGCGGCGGAGAACAGGATGCCGACGAAGTCGCGCCGCGCCGCGCGGGCCTGGTCGAGGAGCGCCAGCGCGCAGGCCTTGGACCACGCTTCCCGGGTGATGCCGCCGGGCCCTTCCGCGTACATGGAGTGCGAGGTGTCGACGCACGCGATGACGGCGCCCCGGCCGGTGTCCTGCTCGCCCTGGCTGTCGTAGAGCATCAGTTCGCCGGCGGCGTAGCGGGCGGCGAAGACCGCGCGCAGGCCGGGCAGGCCGAGGTGGGCCAGTTCGGAGGGGATGACACGGGAGAGGTCGTCGCCGAGGGTGACGCCGACCAGTTCCCCGGTGGTGTTCTCCACCTTGCGGGCGCGTTCGCCGCCGGCCATCTGCCGGAAGCGGCCGATCAGTTCGGCCCACCGGGCGAGCCGGCCGGTGCGCAGCCGTTCGGCGAGCCGGGCCCGCTGGTCGAACGGCAGCCGCTCCAGCTCGCCGGGGCCGACGCCCCACGCGCGCGTCAGCGCGGCCTCCTCCCGGACGGTCCGGGCCGCCCGTGCCACCGCGGTGCCCGCGACGGCACGGACCTCGCCGGCCACCGCCGCGAGCGCCTCTGCGGCGGCCCGGTCAGCCTGCCGGGCGGCGGCGTCGGCGGTCTCGGCGGCCCGGATCGCCCGCTGGACGGCGTCCGCGGCCCGGTCCGGCACGGTGCCGTCCGCCCCGGCCTCCTCGGCGGCCTGCCGGAGCGCCTCGCCGACGGCGCCCGCCGCGCCGTCGGCGGCCCGCCGGGCCCCGCTCACCCGCTCGGCCTGTTCCTGGGCCGCCCGCGAACCGGCCAGCATCCGGCGCACTTCGGCGGCCTGGGCGAGTACGGCCATGGCGGCGGCGTAGGGGTCGCCGGCCGTCTCCCGGCGCAGCTCGGCGAAGTCCGCCGACTCGGTCAGCGCGGTGACGACCTGGTGGTTCACCAGCCGGGAGGGGGCCATCTCCGCGCGCTCGCGCAGCAGCGGGACGGGCTGGTAGGCGGCCAGGAACACATCGGCCAGCAGGTCGGTGGCGTGCTCGTGGTGCTCGTTCAGCTCGTCGGCCAGCTCGCGCAGGCCCGCCGACTGGTGGTAGGTGTCGCGCCAGGCGAACCGTTCGAAGGCGTCCGCGACCACGGCCGCGGTGTGCCGCCCGGGGGCGTGGGCCGAGCGGCCCAGCCAGGTCGCGGCCCGGGCCGCCAGCGCGTCGAGCCTGCCGGGTGTCGCGTCCATGTCCTGTTCGTCCTCGCCGCCGTTCAGAACTGGGCCTGCACCATGCTCGCGTCCACGCCGAGGGCTTCGGTGAGGACCCGGGCGCGGACCGCGCGCTGCCGGCCGGTGACCCGGTCGATGGCGGCGGTGGAACGGCCGGCGCCCGCCGCCTCCGCGCGCAGTTTCTCCAGCCGTTTGCCCGCCGTGGCGAGCTTGTTGTGGGCGTGCTTGATGACCCACTCGCTCAGGGCCTCGCGGGACTGCCCGGCCATGGCGTCGAGCTGGGCCTCCAGTTCGTCGAGGGCGTCGGCCAGGTCGAGCGCCTCCTTGGCGTCCGGGTTGACCAGGTGCAGCACCTCGCGCTCGACGGTCGGACGCTGGGCGGGCGAGTCCCACAGCACATGCGTCAGCACCGACAGGTCGGTCTCGGCGACCGCCGGGCGGCCGTCGAGGTACGCGGACGCCTGGAGCAGCCGCACCGCCTGCCGCCAGCGGCGGTCGGAGGTGACGAGTTCCTTGCGGCGCAGGGCGGCCCGCAGCGCGCACACCGCGTCCACGATCGTGTCGGGGACGGCCACCTCCGGCACGGCCCCGGTCACGGCCCGCTCCAGCGCCGCCAGCGAAACGGTGGTCCTGACCGGTGCCTTCGGGCGGCTGACGGCGGAGCGGACCAGCGCGGCGAAGTTCGAGGGGTCGGCCAGGTAGCCGACCTCGATCCGGACCAGCAGCCGGTCGTAGATCGCGGCCGAGTCCTCGCCGGTGGGCAGTTCGTTGCTCGCCGTGATGGCGCCGATCAGGGGGCAGCGGACCGGCTCGCCGCCGTTCTCGGGGTGGTAGATCCGCTCGTTGAGATAGCCCAGCGTCTCGTTGAGCGCGGCCGTGGAGCACTTGAAGATCTCGTCGATGAACGCCACGTGCGCGGTGGTGGCGCGGCCCTCGTAGACCTGCCGGTACTCGCCGCGGGCGAGCGCGGCCACGTCGATGGGGCCGAACATCCTGGTCGGCGCGGTGAACTTGGACAGCAGGATCTCCCAGTAGGAGGCCCCCTCGATGCGGCCCGTGAGTTCCCGCGCCAGCTCGGACTTGGCCGTGCCGGGCGGGCCGAGCAGCAGCGAGTGCTGTCCGGCCAGCAGCGTCACCACCAGCGTCCGCACCACGTCGTCCCGCTCCAGGAAGCGGTCCGACAGCTCACCGCAGACCGCCCGCAGCCGCGCGGCCGTGTCCGGCGCGGGCGCCTCCGGTACGGCGCTCGCCTCCTGTACGGCGGTCCCCTCCTCTACGGCGCTCCCGTCCCGTACGGCGCACGCGTCCCTTGCGGCGCCGGCCCCCCGCCCGGTCGTGTCGCGCGGTCCGTCCGTGCCCCGCACGCCCGTGTCCCGCGCGTCCTGTGCCCCCACGTACGACTCCTCGAAATGAACGACGCCTGAACCCTCGCTTCGCGCCCGAGCAAGATAACGCGGACGGTCCGGACCTCGACCGCCGCCGTCGTACCCGGGCCGGGCCCGGTGCGGTGGTGCGGCACCCGTCGTCCGTACGGCCCGGTGGCCGAAGCCCCGCCCCCGGCCGGCGGACGCGGTACGGTCCACCGGCCGGGATGCGGCAGGATGAGCGGTCGCGCCGCTCGAACAGATCACCGAGCGGTGTGATCGCCCTTCCGGAATCGAGCAGGTGACGACGTGACGAGACTTCACATCCGGCCGTCGGCGAGCCCCCTCGCCGCCGCTTCCCTCCCCGGAGGTGACCGGTGACCCGCGACCTCACCGTGGACGACCTGGTGGTGGCCGGCATCGCCCTGGCCGCCGGGCTGCTGGTCGCCTTCCTGCTGCGCGCGCTGCTGCGCTGGCTGGCCGGGCACGCCGGCCGCACCCGCTGGAGCGGGGACGACGTGATCGTGGCCGCGCTGCGCACGGTGGCCCCGTGGGCGGCGGTCTCGGGCGGGGTCGCGGGAGCCGCGGCGGCACTGCCGCTGAACCGCACGATCCAGCACACCGTCAACCAGACGCTGACGGTCCTCCTCATCTTCGTCGTGACCGTGTCCGCGGCCCGGGTGATCGCCGGACTGGTGCGCACGGTCACGACCTCCCGCTCCGGGGTCGCCGGGTCGGCCACGATCTTCGTCAACATCACCCGGGTACTGGTGCTGGCCATCGGCTTCCTGGTGGTACTGCAGACCCTGGGCATCTCCATCGCCCCGCTGCTCACCGCCCTGGGCGTGGGCGGTCTGGCGGTCGCCCTGGCCCTGCAGGACACCCTCGCGAACCTCTTCGCGGGCATCCACATCCTCGCCTCGAAGACCGTGCAGCCCGGCGACTACATCCGGCTCAGCAGCGGTGAGGAGGGGTACGTCGAGGACATCAACTGGCGCCAGACCACCGTCCGCGACCTGTCCAACAACCTGGTGGTGATCCCCAACGGGCAGCTCGCCAAGACGAACATGACCAACTTCATGCGGCCCGAGCAGCAGCTGACCATCACCGTCCAGGTCGGCGTCGCCTACGACAGCGATCTGGAGCAGGTGGAACGGGTGACGGCCGAGATCGTCACCGAGGTCATGACGGAGATCACCGGCGCCGTGCCGGAGCACGAGCCGGCGATCCGCTTCCACACCTTCGGCGACTCCCGGATCGGCTTCACCGTCATCCTGGGCGTCGGCGAGTTCAGCGACCAGTACCGGATCAAGCACGAGTTCATCAAGCGCCTGCACCGGCGCTACCGCGAGGAGGGCATCCGCATCCCCTCCCCCGCCCGGACGGTCGCCCTCCAGCAGGGAGCGGTGGTCTTCCCCCAGCAGCGCACGGGCGAGGACGCCGCGCTGCCGCTGCCCGACTGACGCCCGCGGCCGGAGCGGGCGGGCGCCCGTCCGCTCCGGCCCGCAAGCCCGGCGGCCCGCAGCCCGGCCCGGAAGCCCGCCCGGAAACTCCGCGGCGGACCCCTGTCGAGACCAGGCCCGTCACGAGATATCTTGATGTCGAGCAATGTTGCAGACGTGGAGCGGAGCACCCGGTGACTGACTCGACCATCATCTATACGCACACTGACGAGGCCCCGGCCCTGGCAACGTATTCCTTCCTGCCGGTGGTCCGGGCGTACGCCTCGCAGGCGGGTGTCCCCGTGGAGACCCGGGACATCTCGCTGGCCGGACGCATCATCGCCGTGTTCCCGGAGTACCTCACCGAGGACCAGCGCATCCCGGACGCCCTCGCCGAGCTGGGCGAGCTGGCCAAGACCCCCGCGGCCAACATCATCAAGCTGCCGAACATCTCGGCGTCGATCCCGCAGCTCAAGGCCGCCGTCGCCGAGCTGCAGGCCCAGGGCTACGCGCTGCCCGACTACCCGGACGACCCGAAGACCGACGAGGAGCGCGACATCCGCGCCCGCTACGACAAGGTCAAGGGCTCCGCGGTCAACCCGGTCCTGCGCGAGGGCAACTCCGACCGCCGCGCCCCCGCCTCGGTCAAGAACTACGCCAAGACCCACCCGCACCGCATGGGCGCCTGGACCGCCGAGTCCAAGACCAACGTGGCGACCATGGGCGAGAACGACTTCCGCTCCACCGAGAAGTCCGTGGTGATCGCCGAGGACGGCGCGCTGCGCATCGAGCTGGCCGGCGACGACGGCACCACCACCGTGCTGCGCGAGTCCGTCCCGGTGAAGAAGGGCGAGGTCGTCGACGCCTCCGTGCTGCGCGTCGCCGCGCTGCGCGAGTTCCTCACCGCGCAGGTCGCCCGCGCCAAGGCCGAGGGCATCCTGTACTCGGTGCACCTGAAGGCCACGATGATGAAGGTCTCCGACCCGATCATCTTCGGCCACGTGGTGCGCGCCTTCTTCCCGAAGACCTTCGCGCGGTACGGCGAGACGCTCGCCGCGGCCGGCCTGACCCCGAACGACGGTCTGGGCGGCATCTACAAGGGCCTGGAGTCCCTGCCCGAGGGCGCCGAGATCAAGGCGTCCTTCGACGCGGAGCTGGCCGAGGGCCCCGAGCTGGCGATGGTCGACTCCGACAAGGGCATCACCAACCTGCACGTGCCCTCCGACGTCATCATCGACGCCTCCATGCCGGCCATGATCCGCACCTCCGGCCACATGTGGGGCCCCGACGGCCAGGAGCACGACGCCCTCGCCGTCATCCCGGACTCCTCCTACGCCGGCGTGTACCAGGCCGTCATCGACGACTGCCGCGCCAACGGCGCCTACGACCCGTCCACCATGGGCTCGGTCCCGAACGTCGGCCTGATGGCGCAGAAGGCCGAGGAGTACGGCAGCCACGACAAGACCTTCGAGATCCCCACCACGGGCACGGTCCGCCTGGTCGACGCCGACGGCAACGCCGTCCTGGAGCAGACGGTCTCCGCCGGGGACGTCTTCCGCGCCTGCCAGACCAAGGACGCCCCGATCCGCGACTGGGTGAAGCTCGCCGTCACCCGCGCCCGCGCCACCGGCGACCCGGCCGTCTTCTGGCTGGACGAGGGCCGCGCCCACGACGCCAACCTGATCGCGAAGGTCAAGGAGTACCTGCCGGAGCACGACACCGAGGGCCTGGACATCCGGATCCTCGACCCGGTCGAGGCCACCAAGCTGTCGGTGGAGCGCATCCGCCGCGGCGAGAACACCATCTCGGTCACCGGAAACGTGCTGCGCGACTACCTCACCGACCTGTTCCCCATCCTGGAGCTGGGCACCAGCGCCAAGATGCTGTCGGTGGTCCCGCTGATGGCGGGCGGCGGCCTGTTCGAGACGGGCGCCGGCGGCAGCGCGCCGAAGCACGTCCAGCAGCTGGTCAAGGAGAACTACCTGCGCTGGGACTCGCTGGGCGAGTTCTTCGCGCTGGTGCCGTCCCTGGAGCAGTTCGCCGAGGCCACGGGCAACACCCGCGCCAAGGTCCTCGCGGACACCCTGGACCGCGCGACGGCGACCTTCCTCAACGAGGACAAGTCCCCGACCCGTCGCGTCGGCGGCATCGACAACCGCGGCAGCCACTTCTACCTGTCCCTGTACTGGGCCCAGGAGCTGGCCGCGCAGACCGACGACGCGGAGCTGGCCAAGGCCTTCGCCCCGCTCGCCGAGACGCTCACCGCCAACGAGGCGAAGATCGTCGAGGAGCTGAACGCCGTGCAGGGCGAGCCCGCGGAGATCGGCGGCTACTACCAGCCCGACCCGGCCAAGGCCGCCGAGGTCATGCGCCCGTCGGCGACCTGGAACGAGGCGCTGGCGTCCCTCGCCTGATCCCGTCACCCGGGTGAGCCCCGCGGGCACCCCGTCTCCGCAGCGGCGGAGGCGGGGTGCCCGTCTCTCACCACGCGCGCGGCGCGATCAGCTCCTCGGCATCGGCGTCCGGGAAGCCGTACGCCTGGGCGACGAACCAGAAGTCCTCGGCTATCGACTCCCGGGCGACGGTCTCGATCTCGCTGCCGGCCTCGGCGAACGCCTCCTCCAGCACGTTGAACTCCTCGGTGGCCGCGTGGGTCAGCGCGTACAGCGCGGTGACGTCGACGGGGCGCTCGGCCTCGATGCGCTCGCACAGCCGGCGCAGGACGTCCCTGCCCCGGTCCACCACGTGGTCCGGGTAGTACCCGTCCTCGTACATCCCCTCCAGGAACGGGTGTGCGGCCACCCGCTGCTCGGTGATCGGCATGATGCCCCCTCGGTCGTCCCGGTCTTCCGGTCCCGCACACCCGATCTTGCCGCACCCCACTGACAACGCCCCCGGAGCAGCCCGTGACCGACGCCCCGCCCGCCTTCGACCTGCTGCCCGGCGCCGGCGCCTCCCCGGTCGTCCTGCATGTGCCGCACGCCGCCCGGCGCATCCCGCCGCACGTCCGCGCCGGCCTCGTCCCGGACGACGAGCGGCTGGCGCGGGAGTTGGACCACATCACGGACGCGCACACGGACGCGCTCGCCGAAGCGGCGGCCGGGCTGGCCGCCGTCCCACCGTGGCGGTTCGTCAACCGGCTCTCCCGGCTGGTCGTCGACCCCGAGCGGTTCCCGGACGAACGAGAGGAGATGACGGCCGTCGGGATGGGCGCCGTGTACACGCGGACCTCGCACCGCGAGGTGCTGCGGGCCGACGGCGGCGACCCTGAGCCGCTGATCGAGCGGTACTTCCGGCCGTACGCGCGGGCGATGACCGAGGCGGTCGCGGACCGGCTCGCCGCCACCGGCCGGGCGGTGGTCATCGACGTGCACTCGTACCCCGCCGAGCCGCTCCCCTACGAGCTGCACGGTGCGGGTCCACGCCCGCCGGTCTGCCTGGGCACGGACGCCTTCCACACCTCGCCCGAGCTGCTCGCCGCGGCCCGGGAGGCGTTCGCGCCGTGCGGGGAGACGGGGCTGGACAGCCCGTTCAGCGGGACGTACGTACCGCTGGACTTCTACGGGAAGCGGGCCGAGGTCGGCGCGCTGATGGTGGAGATCCGCCGGGACACGTACATGACCGAGCCCGGCGGTCCGGCCGGCCCGGGGCTGTCCCGGCTGGCCGCGTCCCTGGCCGCCCTCGTCGACGCGGTCTCCGGCTGACCGGCCGGCCTCGCCCCGCCCCGGCCGAGCACCGCCTGGAGCACTCCCGCGCGACACCGGTCCCCCGCCCGGTGAAGGTGGGGGAATGACGCAGGAGACCAGCACGCTCACCGAACGGAACCCGCCCCCGGTGCGGGACTGGCCCGCGCTCGACCTGGACGGTACGGAGTTCGACCCGGTCCTCGCCGAGCTGATGCGCGAGGGCCCGCTGACCCGCATCCGGCTGCCGCACGGCGAGGGCTGGGCGTGGCTGGCCACCCGGCACGAGGACGTGAAGCTGATCACCAACGATCCGCGGTTCGAGCGGTCGGAGGTGACCCGCCGCCAGGTGACGCGGATGGCACCGCACTTCAAGCCCCGCCCCGGCTCGCTCGCCTTCGCCGACCAGCCCGACCACAACCGGCTGCGGCGGGCGGTGGCCGGGGCGTTCACCGTGGGCGCGATGAAGCGGCTGCGGCCCCGGGCGCAGCGGATGCTGGACGCCCTGGTGGACGGGGTGGTGCGGGACGGGCCGCCGGCGGACCTGGTCGAGCGGGTCCTCGAACCCTTCCCGATCGCCGTCGTCAGCGAGGTGATGGGGGTGCCGGCCGCCGACCGGGAGCGGGTGCACTCCTGGACCCGGGAGATCATCTCCACCTCCGGCGGGGTCGAGGGCGCCGAACGGGCCAAGAACAGTCTGTACGGCTGGATCACCGACACCGTCCGGGCTCGCGCGCACGAGCCCGGCGAGGACGTCTACTCCCTGCTCGGTGCCGCCGTCGCGCGCGGCGAGGTCGCCGAACAGGAGGCGATCGGGCTGGCCGGGCCGCTGCAGATCGGCGGCGAGGCCGTCACCCACAACTGCGGCCAGATGCTGTACCTGCTGCTCACCCGCCCCGAGCTGATGGTCCGGACACGGGAGCGGCCCGAGGAGCGGGGCGCCGTCCTGGACGAGCTGCTGCGCTGGATCCCGCACCGTTCCTCGGTGGGCCTGGCCCGGATCGCCCGTGCGGACGTCGTGCTGCGCGGCCACCGCATCCGCGCGGGCGACCCCGTCTACGTCTCCTACCTGGCCGCCAACCGCGACCCGGACGTCTTCCCCGACCCGGACCGGATCGACCCCGGCCGGGACGCGAGCCCGCACCTGGCCTTCGGCAACGGACCGCACTACTGCACCGGCGCCGTGCTCGCCCGGCTGCAGCTGGACCTCCTCGTCGGCACGCTGCTGGACCGGCTGCCCGGCCTGCGGCTGGCGGGCGGCCCCGAGCAGGTCGCCTGGCGGCGCCGGACCATGATCCGCGGCCCACGCACCCTGCCCTGCGCCTGGTGACGCGGACTCACGCGCCCCCGCCCCGCGCCTGATGACGCGGACTCACGCGCCCTGCTCCGCGCCTGATGACGCGAGGCTCAGGCGCGGAGCCACTCGGTGACGACGACCTCCCCGCCGGCCCGCAGCCGCAGCGCGAACGGGCCGGACGGCGGTGCCTCGCCGGTGAACCGTCCCATGTCGTCGGCCGCGAGCGACCGGGCCGTCCGCAGGCCGCTCAGCACCTCGATCCGGGCCGGCTGCGGCGGCATCACCTGTCCGAACAGGCCCTCGGTGCTCACCTCGATGTCCAGGCTCACCTCCCCGGCGCGGAAGGTCAGCATCCGCGGCGGGTCCGTCTCCCCCCGTACGGGCAGCGCGTCGACGAGCGAGTCGAACGTCAGCTCGGCGAGTCCGGCGTCCAGGTCGCGCAGCGCGAACGCCTCCACGGCGATCCGGCTCAGCTCGGCCGGTATCGGGTCCAGGATGGCGGCCGCCTGCCGCAGTTCCTCCTCCAGCAACGAGTCGTCGAACCCGTCGTCCACACTCTCGTCACGCATCTCGCTCATGCCGCCCCCCGGGCTTCCAGTCGCGCCCGCAGGCGCCTCAGACAGCGCTGACGCATCGGACCGATGCTGCCGACGGCGATACCGAGCGCCGCCGACACCTCCTGATAGCTGGGCGGCGGCGACGCCATCAGCACACGCAGCACCTGCCTGCACCGCTCGCCCAGTTCCTCGAACTCCTGCCACAGCCACCGGACCCGCTCGCTCTGCGCGGCGGCCTCCTCGGAGTCGAGCACCGACTCCTCCGGCGTGGGGTCCTCGCTCACCCGGTCGAGCAGCTGCGGATCGTCCGTCGGCGTCCACCGACGGGCCGCCTTGAGCACCTTCAGGCACTCGTTGCGCGCGGTGCTGGCCAGCCAGGAGCCCGCCTTATCCGGTTCCCGGATGCGCCCCAGGTGCTGGGCGAAGCGGAACCAGGCGGTCTGGTACACCTCGTGCGCGTCGGCGTCGGACAGCCGGTGCGCCCGCGCCACGGACCACACCAGTGGGCCCAGCCCTTCCACCAGCGCCTTCCAGGCCGCCGCGTCGCCGTCGGCGGCGGACTGGACGAGCGCCCCGACATCTGTACGGTCCACGGCCCCACCCCTCGTGTACGACACGCCATCGTACGCCGTGGAGGGGGCCGTTCCGCCCCTCATGCCCCGTCGGCCGGGGGTTCGACGGGGACCGGTCGCCAGGTGGGCGGCAGCAGCGCCGGCACGTGCGCGCCGCGCACCTCGGTGTACGCGATGTCCGACGCGAGGAGCTGTCCCCGGGCCGTGCGCGCGTCGGTCTCCTGGTGCGCCGTCATGTGCGCGGCGATCAGGCCGGCGACGACGGGGGTGGCGAACGAGGTGCCGCTCCACTGCGCGTTCCCTTCGAACATCACCTGGTCGGCCTTGGCGGGCGCCTCGCCCGGCTCGCTCAGCAGGCCGGTGTGCCGGGGCGCCTGGCAGGTGCAGGCGTAGGCGGAGCCGTACCGGCAGGCGTCGTAGGTGGAGTGCTGGTAGACGTACGGGACGGGGGTGTCGAAGCCGGTGAGGGCGCTGGTGAGGCGCTCGCCGGGGGCGTACGCCTTGACCCAGGGGCCGTGGTTGGAGAAGCAGGCGCCGCCCTCGCCGTCGGAGCGCAGCGCGCCGACCGACAGCACGGAGTCCTCCCAGCCGGGCACGTCGGCGTAGGCGGCGGGCCAGAACGGCGTGGCGCTGCCGTTGTTGCCGGCGGCGGCGACCAGGAGGGTGCCGCGCGTGCGCAGTTCCTCCATGAAGGCGTGCACGCCGAGCAGGCCGTCGGTGCGGCCGTTGGGGGTGCCGGCGGAGAGGCTGATGACGTCGGGCCAGCCGTCCTGGTCGACGGCCTCGAACAGCTTCTCGCCGAACTCGGACTCCAGGATCGCCCCGGCGTCGTTGAGGGTGTTGCGCACGGTGATGTCGGTGTTGGGCGCCACGGCCGCGAGGAGCCCGGCGATGAAGGTGCCGTGGCCGACGTACTGCATCAGGACGCCGGCGTCGTCGCGCTCTTTGATCTGGAGGTCGCCCCGGGTGTGGGCGAGCAGCGGGCTGGACCGGTGGTCGCGCGTGAGGCCGGTGTCGATGACGAGGACGCCGACGGCCGAGCCGGGGTCGTACGGCGTGGTGGCCGCCGCCGGGTTGGGCGGTTCGGCGCGGGGCACCGGAACGGGCTCGTCGCCGGGGCAGGCGTTGACGGCGATGTGCACGACGTGGTTGCGGCTGACCAGGCGGCGCTGGGCGCGGCCCTCGGCGGCGCGCAGGGACCGCAGGGCGTTCGCGACGGCCGGGTCGCCGGCGCCGGTGCCCCGACCGGGGTCGCCGACCTGGATACGGGTGATGCCACAGCGGTTGGTCTCACGGCTCGCGCGGCGCACGTGGTCGGCGTCGAGCCCGGCGACGGCGGTGAAGTGCTCGCGGACGGTGTCCTCGACGACGCGTGCCTCCTCGCCGTCGCGGGCGAGGACGACACCCCTCTCGTAGAGGAACTCGGCGGAGTCGTCGGGGCCCATCGCCAGCGGGACGTCGGGCATCGAGCGCTGGATGTGGTCGAACTGCTCGCGGAATCGCTGTGGTGCCATGGCGGGTCCTCTCCCCCTGAGGCTGCGTTCGTCAATGAGAGTCCGGAGACAGATGATTGATACAGACCCGCACCTGTGTGACGTGGTGCGCTGCCACTACCATCCTTGAGGTGACAGCGGGAAGCGACTCGGTTTTCGAACTGCTGCCGATGGTGTTCGCGGCCCCGAACGAGGCGCTGGCGAGGGCGGAAGGGCTCCTGGACGCCGCTCCGCCCCCGCTGCACGCCTCGATCGCCCATCAGGTGATCGGCATCTGGCAGCGGGACTTCGGCGACACCCGGCTGGCACTGGCCCATCTGCGGCGGGCCCGCGATCTGGCCGCCCGGGCGGATTCACCCGAAAGAGAGGCCGACGTCCTGGCCACTCTGGGGGTGGCCCTGGTGCACACGGGCCGTACCCGGCAGGGGCTGGCCGCCTTCGAGCGAGGCGTGGCCCGCGGCACCGGGCACACCCGGGCGCGGGTGCTGTACCGGCGGGCGTACGTGTGGTGGGTGCTGGGCCGGCACGGGGAGGCGCTGGAGGACGTACGGCGGGCGATAGTCGTGCTGCGGCAGGCCGATGACGTCATCTGGACGGCGCGGGCGCTGACGCTGCGGGCGACGGTGCATCTGGCGCTGGGCGCGGTGGAGCGGGCGGAGGCCGACTTCGCGGCGGCGGAGGAGCTGTGGGGCACCACGGACCAGGAGCACGACAAGGCGGACGCGGTGGAGAGCCGGGGGCTGGCCGCGTTCCGGTCCGGGGACGTGCCGGCCGCGCTGCGGCTGCTCGACGAGGCGAGCGAGCGGTACGCGGCGCTGGGCACGCCGATGTTCATGCTGAACATCCGGCGCAGCGAGGTCATGATGGCCGCCGGGCTGGCCCCGGAGGCCCTGGCCGAGGTCGATCAGGCGATCGCCGTCCTGGACGGCATCGGCGGGCAGTCCACCCGCAAGGCGGAGCTGCTGCTGGTCGCGGCGCGGGCGGCGCGGCTGGCGGGCGACGCGCAGACCGCGGTGGCGCGGGCGGCGGTCGCGGTGCGGCTGTTCGCGGCGCAGCGGCGCACCTGGTACGAGACGCACGCCCGGCTGGTGCTGATCGAGGCGCGGGTGGCGGCCGGGCGGGGTGCGGGGCGGCTGGTCGCGGACGCGGCGGCGGTGGCGGAGAAGCTGGCCTCGTTCGGGGCGCCGGCCGCGCCGGAGGCGTCGCTGCTGGCCGGGCGGATCGCGCTGGACCTGGGCTGGACGGCGGACGCGGAACGGCATCTGGCGGTCGCCGCGCGCAGCCGGCGCAGCGGTCCGCCGCTGGCCCGGATGACGGGCTGGGCGGCGCAGGCGCTGCGGGCGCGGGCGGCCGGTTCCACGCGCGGGGTGCTGGAGGCGTGCCGGCGTGGTCTGGACGTGCTGGACGACCACCGGATGACGCTGGGGGCCTCGGAGCTGCGGGCCCGGGCGACCGCGCAGGGGGCGGAGCTGGCGGCGCTGGCGCAGGAGGCGTCGCTGGCCTCGGGCGGGCCGCGGCGGCTGCTGGTGTGGAGCGAGCGGTGGCGGGCGACGGTGCTGACGGCGCCGCCGGCCCGGCCGCCGGCCGACCCCGTGCTGCTCAGCGACCTGACGGCGTTCCGGGAGATCGCGGCGCGGGCGGAGGAGGCCCGGATGAAGGGCCGTCCGGTGGCGGCGCTGGAGCGTGAACAGCGGCGCCTGGAGCGGGAGATCCGCGCGCGGACCCTGCACATGCGCGGGGAGGCGCCGGGCGGCGGTGACCGGTTCGACGTCGGCCGGCTGCTGGCGGCGCTGGGGGACGACGTACGGCTGGTGGAGCTGGCGGTGCTCGACGGCCGGGTGCAGGTGCTGCTGTGCGGGCAGGGGCGGGTGCGGCGGTTCGAGGCGGGGCTGCTGGCGGAGGCGGAGCGGGAGGCCGAGCACGTCCAGGCCGGGCTGCGGCGGCTGGCCCATCCCGGCGCGGAGGCCCGGCTGCCGCTGGTGGAGGCGGCCGGACGGCGTCTGGAGGAGCTGCTGCTCGGTCCGGCGGCGGCGCATCTCGGTGCCGGCCCGGTCGTGGTGGTGCCGCCGGGGCGGCTGCACCGGGTGCCGTGGGCGCTGCTGCCGGCGCTGCGCGACCGGGTGCTGAGCGTCTCGCCGTCCGCGACCAGCTGGCTGCGCGCCCGGGAGACGGCGCCCCCCTCCGGCGGCCGGCACATCCTGGTCCGCGGTCCGGGACTGACCAGCGGCGGCGCGGAGGTCCCGCTGCTGGCCGAGGGGTACGGAGCACCGGCGATGCCCTCCGGGGGGTACGGGACGCAGGCGATGCCTCCCGGAAACCACACGACCGGGAGCCACGGGCCCCGTGCCCCGCGCCCCGGGCCCGACCGCCTCCGTCACCAGGCGTCGGCGACACGCGTCGACGGGGCCGACGGGGCCGCTGCCGAAGGGGCTTCGGTGGACGGAGCCGCGACCCTCGGGAACGGGGAGCCGGGGTACCCGGCGCCGGGGCTCGCGCTCGCGCGCGGGGCGCCGGTCGTGCTGGAGGGCGACGGGGCCCGCGTGCCCCGGGTGCTGCGGGAGCTGGACGGGGCGGCGCTGGCGCACATCGCGGCGCACGGCACGTTCCGGGCGGACAGCCCGTTGTTCTCGTCGTTGCGGATGGCCGACGGGCCGCTCATCGTGCACGACTTCGAGCGGCTGGACCGCAGCCCGTACCGGATCATCCTGTCCTGCTGCGACACCGCCCGGTTCGCGTCGGTGGGCGCCGACGAGCTGCTCGGCCTGGTCACCGCGCTGCTGCCGTTGGGCACGGCCGGGGTGGTGGCGTGCACGGCGCCGGTCAACGACGCGGCGGTGGTGCCGTTGATGCTCGCCCTGCACAAGGGCCTGGACGCCGGGCTGTCGCTGGCGGAGGCGCTGCGCGACGCGCGGGCCGCGCTGCCGGGCGACGCGGTGCACCAGGTCACCGGGTGGGCGTTCTCGGCGTTCGGGGCGGCCTGAACCGGCCGCCCCTCGTGCCCCGTGCCCGTGCCCGGCGCGGGCCTGCCCTCAGGCCGCCACGCGTGCCCCGGGCAGCTCCACCAGCCACGGCAGCGCGCCCCGGTCGCCGCCGCCGAGGCGGGCGTAGGCGCTGTAGAGGTGGTTGCCGACGGTCCGGACGGAGAGGGTGAGTCTCTCCGCGATCTGCCGGTTGCTCAGTCCGGCGGCGGCGAGAGTGACGATCTGCCGCTGCCGGGCGGTGAGTTCACCGAGGACCAGTCCGGACAGGGCCGGGGTCCGGGCACCCTGGCAACGGCGGGCCAGGGCGACGGCCCGGGTACGGGCGGTACGCGCGGCGCTCGGGTCGCGGTGCACCCGTACCGCCTGGGCGTGCGCCTCCGCCGCGAACAGCAGGAAGCCCCGGCGCTCCAGTTCCCCGGCGGCCCGGTCCAGGGCCGGTCCGTCGCGGCGCGCGAGGGCGTCCGCGTGGGCGGCGAACACCCCGGTCAGCCGTCCGGCGGCCCGCTGCGGCACGCCGAGCCGTACGGCGTCGTAGGCGTCGTCGGCCACGGCGGCCAGGGCCGCGTCGAGGTCGCCGCGCGCGGCGGCGGACCAGACGGCGGACCCGCCGCCGGCCGCCCCGCCGTCAGGCACGGCCCGGCCCGACTGGGCGTCGGCGAGGGCGAGTTCGGTACGGCAGACGGGGTCGCCGGGGGACGAGCGCAGCCCCTCGCGGGCCCATGCCGCGGCTTCCCGCAGCCGGCCGCGCAGCCGCGCGAACCGGGCCCGTACGGCCGCGTCGCCGGCCGGAACCCGGGCCCCCTCGGCGACCAGCCACTCCCCCACCGGTGCCTCGGCGTCGCGTACGTCGGCCCGCTCGACCCGCCGGGCGAGGGCGGCCGTCTCCGCCTCCAGGGCGCGTCCGCAAGCGCCGGGGGCGCGGGTCAGCCGCCGGGCCCGCAGCCGGCCGGCGGCGGCGCGCAGCACCGGGCCGTGCAGGGGGTGGGCGAGGCGTACGGTGCCGTGCTCGTCGTCGACCTCGATCAGGCCCTCGGTCTCCAGCCGTTCCAGCACGGCCAGGTCGAGATCGTCCAGGGCCGGCGCCAGGGGTTCGGCGAAGGCCAGCCGCTCCAGGGTCTCCCGCTCCTCGGGCGTGCGGCGGCCGAGGGCGGGGGCGGTGCGTTCCCGCAGGGTCGCGGTGACCGGCACGGGGCCGCGCCAGCTCCACTCCCCCGTCTCCGGGACCGTGCCGAACGGGCCCCGTTCCCGTACCGCGCCGAGCAGTTCGCGCAGCAGCCGCAGGTCACCGCGGCACAGGCGGTGCAGCCGGCCGGCGGTGAGCGGCTCGGGGGCGGTGCCGACGGCCGCCGTGAGCAGGTCGGCGGTCTCCTCGCGGGGCAGCGGGTCGAGGATGAGGCGGGGCAGCAGTTCGCCGGTCCACAGCCGGGAGACCGCCTCGGGCGCGGCGGCGGTGTCCGTGACGACGACCAGCAGCCGGGTGCGGCCGTGCACGGCGAGCTGGTGGACCAGGGCGGCCGAGGAGTCGTCCAGCAGATGGGCGTCGTCCACCACCAGCAGCCGTACGGCTGACAGCAGTTGGACCGCGCGGTGCAGCGTGACGGATTCGGGCAGCAGGTGGGCGAAGGCGGCGAACGGCAGGTGGCGGGTCTCGGGTGTGCCGGCCGCGCGGACGTGGTCGGTGCCGCGGAGGGCCTCGGTGACCAGCCGGGTCTTGCCGCGGCCCGCCGGGCCGGTGATCACGGTTCCGGGCCGGCCCGCGGTCACCGACCGGCGTACCAGCTCCAGTTCGTCCGCGCGTCCGGTGAACGGCCAGGTTCCGGCCGCCGGTGTCCTCGTACCCCGCTGCAGGGGCGTCACGTCGAAAGTCGTCACGACAAGGAGAGTCCGGTTGCTCAGATCTGATACAGGGGCAGTTGAGTAGACCGCGACTCAGGCGCCGGGGCCGTCCGGACGGCACGCTGGTCACATGACCGCCCGCTACTGCTCGCTGCCGCAGCAGCCCGCCCCCGCGTTGCCGCCGGGGCTGGCCGCCGAGCGGCTCGGCGCGCTCGTCGGCGGGCGGCGGATGTGGGTCAACGGCACTGTGCTGCATTACTACTTCTTCGACGGTGACGCCGACGCCTCGGTCATCACGGTCCCGGGTACGGGCCGTACGCGCCGGGTGTCGTGGGTCGGGAGCGAGGAGCAGCGGGAGCTGGTGCGCTCCTGCCTCCGTGAGTGGCGGGACCTCGGTATCGGACTCGTCTTCACCGAGGTCGGCGACCGCTCCGAGGCGGAGCTGCGGATCGGTTTCCAGGCGGGCGACGGCTCGTGGTCGGCGGTGGGGAAGGACGCCCTCAAGGTCGGCCTGAACGAGCGCACCATGAACTTCGGCTGGGACCTGGCCGCGTCGGGGGACCGCTGCACGGCCCTGCACGAGATCGGGCACGCGCTGGGGATGCTGCACGAGCACCAGAGCCCGTTCGCCGGGATCCACTGGGACGACGAGGCCGTCTACGCGGAGCTGTCCGGCCCGCCGAACCACTGGAGCCGGGACCGGACGTACTTCAACATACTGCGCAAGCTCGACGCGGACGAGGTCAACGGGGCCGTCTGGGACCCGCAGTCGATCATGGAGTACCCGTTCCCGTCCGGGCTGGTCCTGGAGCCGGAGCAGTACCGCGGCGGGCTGCACCCGCCCGGCACGCTCTCGGCCGCCGACAAGGAGTTCGTCCTGCGCTGGTACCCGCCGGCCGACCCCTCCGGGCCGACCGCGCTGGTGCCGTTCCGCTCGGTGCCGCTCGGTCTGGGCGCGGGCGAGCAGGCCGACCTCGTCATCGAGCCGCCGGAGACCCGCGACTACACCGTGGGGGTCTTCGGGGAGGGCGACACCGTCGTCGTGGTCTTCGAGGAGCGGGAGGGCGAGCCACGCTTCCTCGTCGGCGAGGACGACGGTGGGACGCCGCACAACGCCAGGCTGAGAGCACGGCTCGTCAAGGGCCGCCGCTACGTCGTCCGGGTCCGCCTGTACTCCTCGTGGGGTCCGGGTGAGACGGCGGTCATGTGCTGGTGACAGCACGGGCCGCCACACCGGAAGGGGAGCGCCACTGACCGGCGCCGGGGAAGCGGCCGGATCGCGTTGCCTTCGGGGGAGGGAAACGCCGTCCGGCCGCGCCGCGCCGGGTCCGCCGCACGGGGGTCGGCGGACCCGGCGCCCATCAGCGCCCGAACCGGACCGGACCGCCGCGGGGCCGCCCCGCCGACGCGCACCGGACGGCCGGCGGCCGGGGCGCTCGCGCGGCCGCCGGCACGCCCGTAGCGCCGATGACGGCACAGGTCCGCGGCGCGTCGTGGGACTGGCGCCGTACGCCACCCGGTGGACGGCCGGTGTCCGCGTCGGCCCCGGCGGGGTGCCGGGCGTGGCGAGGGGGCCGTACGGCGGCGGGATCACCGGGCTCAGGGCCGGATCAACGCCCTGCGCCAGTGTTCGGTGACCTGTGTCCGCAGCCGTTCCGTGTCGATGTGCCGCGGGTCGACGAGCCGTTGCATGCCGATGCCGCGCAGCTGCGCGACGATGGCGATCGCGGTCTCGTCGGGTGCGGCGTCGGGACGGATCTCACCGCTGGTGATCCCGGCGGTGAGGTCTTCGGCCAGATCCCTGCGGAACGCCTCGTCGCGCTCGCGGAAGACGGGGGCCAGGTCCGCCGACGTGGCGGCTTCGGCCCACAGCATGAGGAAGACCCGGTTCAGCACGCCCATGCGGCCGAGCTCGCCGATGTAGCCGTCGATCAGCCGCAGGAGACGGTCCAGTCCGGGCGGCAGGCCGTCGAGTCCAGGTACGAACCCTGCCTGGGCCGCGTGCGCCAGGCGTTCGACGAGCGCCTTCTTGGACCCGAAGTGGTGGGTGACGAGTCCCCGGCTGTAACCGGCTCTCTCACCCACGCGTGCCAGTGTCAGCGAGCGCACCCCCTGTTCGTCGACCAACTCGGCGGCGGCCATGAGCAAGGCGGCTTCGGCCTCCTCGCGACGCTGTTTCTGCGTGCGGCGGGTGGTGGTCATGATCCGGATCGTACAACATACTTGTCATACAGCCAGCAAGTGTAAGAAGATGGCGGCGCCCGGGGCGCGATCGCAGACGCCCACTCCCGCGCGGGCCGGCAAGGCGTCCGGACGGCCCGTGAGCACGCCACAGACCGGATCGGAAGGCACGGATGACGCAGCCCTCTCGACGCGCACCGCGGTCGGACGCGCGGGAGAATCGCGCGCGCATCGTGCGGACCGCACGCGCGGCCTTCGCCGACGACCCTTCCGTGAGCCTTCAGTCGATCGCCAGGGCGTCCGGCGTCGGCCAGGGAACGATGTACCGCCACTTCCCCAGCCGCGAGGCCCTGTTGCTGGCCGTCTACCGGGAGGAGGTCGAGGCGCTCGTCGCCGCCGCCTCGGCCCTGCTGGCCGGGCACGAGCCGCTGGGGGCGCTCCGCCTGTGGTTCGAGCACCTCATGGCCTACGGCCGGAGCGGGCACGGGGCGGCCCTGGCCGTCGAGGCCGCCACGCGCGCCGGCCAGGGCAGCCGGGACCGTCCGCCGGTCACCGCCGCACTGGACCTGCTGCTCCGCGCCGGCAAGGAGGCACGACAGGTGCGGCCGGACGCCGAGGCGGACGAGGTCCTGCTGCTGGGAGCCTGCCTGTGGCAGACCGGTGACGGGCCCGCGTCGCGGGAACGCCGCCGACGCGTGCTCACCCTCATCCTCGACGGCCTGCGCGTCGGCGCGCGCGGCTGACGCCGGACCGGCCGCGCGTGGTGGCGCCGGTCTCGACGACGGTGCGGGCCACGGGGCCGGTCGCGGGCTCCAGGCGGGCGGGGCGCCCGCTCCCGACGGGTCGGAGCTGTCGAATCCCCGGATCCGCTTCGTCGGTACGGCCGGCGGCGACGGTCGCAAAGGCGCTCCCGACGTACGCCGGCAGCCCCGCTCCGACTGCCGAGCCGGCCTGCGCGATCGCCGCCGGCGCGGCGCGCGGGCCGAGGCCGCCCGCGACGCGATCGTGGCGCACCGGCAGGCCGGTGTCCGGCACGTCGTCGCCGACGTCCCGGCCGACGACGGCCTCGCCGTACTCGGTGCCGCCACCCCGGGCCGTGACGCAGCTCGGCGAGCTGATCACCCGCCTCATCGGCGCGGTCCTGATCGGCACCTCCTTCCGGTCCTCCGTACGCCGCGACGAGCGGCCCGCCGAGGCGGCGGAACCAGGAGACAGCGAGAAGGCGGACGTCTCCTCCGGAGTGTCAGTCTCAGGCGGGCGGGGCGAGCAGGTCCTGGAGGATGCGCCGCAGCTCGGCGCGGTCCTGTGGAGTGATCCTCGCCAGCCTGCGGTCGTACTCCGCCGCGAGGGCGGCCAGTGCCCGGTCCCGTGCCTCGACGCCCTCACCGGTCAGGACGAGCCGGTGACGCCGCAGGTCCTCGTCGTCGATCTCGCGCCGGACGAACCCCTTGGCGACGAGGTTGCGGACGTAGACCGTGACGCTCGCCTTGGGCAGCAGCAGCGCCGTGGCGATCTCGGCCGGATACCGCGCCGCTTCCACCTCGGCCAGCACGAAGAACTCCTTCGTCTCCAGCCCCAGCTCGGCCAGTTCCGGCGTGCAGGCGTCCATCACGACGCTCAGCAGCCGCTGGTTCAGCGTCCACAGCTGTGCCCCGTCGACCGGCATGCGGTCTCCTGTCAAGAATCGAAGTGGTACGGTCCTGTATTAGTTCCGAACTGTATCAGTATAGGTTCTGTACTGGATGACGACGGAACGACGTCTCACGAAGGGTGCCCGCCATGCTCCAGCACCTCACCATCCCGCGAGGGCCGATCCACCTCGCGGCCGACCTCCATCTGCCCGACGACGCCGACAGCTCCACGCCACTGCGCGCCGTGGTGCTCTCCACGCCCGGCAGCAGCGTGAAGGAGCAGATCGGCGCGAACTACGCCTCGCGCCTCGCCGCCCGCGGCATCGCGGCGCTCGTCTTCGACCCCGCCCACCAGGGGCAGAGCGGAGGCGAACCCCGTGACCTGGAGGACCCCTACCGCCGGGGCGAGGACATCTCCTACGCCCTGGACGCGCTCACCACGATCCCCGGCGTCGACCCGCGTCGCGTCGGCGTCCTCGGCATCTGCGCCGGCGGCGGCTACGCCGTGCACACCGCCCGCACCGACCACCGCATCAAGGCCGTCGGCACGGTCGTCCCCGCCGACATCGGCACCGCGTTCCGCGGCTTCCAGCCCGACGGCGCGGCCGCCGCGCTCGACGCCCTCGCCGACGCGCGCACGCAGGAGATCCGCTCCGGTGAGCCGACCCGGGTGAACTGGCTGCCCGACACCCTGGAGGACGCCGCGGCGGCCGGGCTGACCGACCTCGACACCACCCAGGCGATCACGTACTACCGCACCGATCGGGGCAGCGCCGAACACTCCACCAACCGCCGCCTGGCGCGCGGCGACTCCCTCCTGCTGGGCTACGACGCGTTCCACCTGGTCGACCCGCTCATGACCCAGCCACTGCAAGTCGTTCTCGCCGGACGCGTCGGCACCACCGGCTCCTACGACGCCGGCATGCGGCTGTGGAGGACCGCCCCCAACCCCGTCGACCTCATGGTGATCGACGGCGCCGGACACTACGAGATGTACGACGAGCCCGCGTACGTCGACGCCGCCGTCGAACGGCTCACGCGCTTCTACGCCGACCACCTGTGAGGCGTCGGGCCGCGCGCGGGACCGGCCGGACCGGCGCGGCGGTTACCGCTTGAAGTCCACCTCTTCGAGGCGGGTCCGCACGGTCCGGCCGCTCTCCCACGCGTTGGCGCCCGGTGCCACGTCCGGCACCGGGATGTCCGCCCGGCCGCGCCGCTTGCGGGACGTCGAGACGCCGAGCCT
Organism: Streptomyces sp. NPDC016677; assembly: GCF_055562815.1. NCBI lineage: Bacteria > Bacillati > Actinomycetota > Actinomycetes > Kitasatosporales > Streptomycetaceae > Streptomyces > Streptomyces sp. NPDC016677. The sequence continues at coordinate 640,208 of NZ_JBVHEO010000002.1, forward strand.
CTCGTCCCGGGCCCGGACCAGGTCCGGCGCGAGCTGTCCGTCCCCGGTGAAGCCCATCATCAGCTGCGGGATGCCGTAGGGGAAGTCGTCACGGTCGTACTGCCAGGTGTGGAACGTCTTGCCGTAGGTCGTCACGAGGTCCTCGAAGTAGGCGTGCTCGGCCATGTCGGGGATGCCGGGGGCGGTGAGGCTGCCCGAGGAGACCTCGTAGTGGTGGCTGTGCCACAGCCGCTTCTCGTCCTCGGGCAGCCCGCGGAACCGCTCCTCGCTGATGATGTACTCGATGCCGATCAGACGGGCGTCGGGCGCGTTGCGGTCGAAGATCACGCACTGGTGCAGGTCGTGCTGGAGATGGATGCAGAAGTGGGTGGCCTCGACCTGGCGGCCCATGTCGTCGGCGTACATGTGGAAGCCGTTGAGGTAGGTGCTCATCGCGTCCAGTGGGTATTTCGGCTGCACGGCGCCGGCCGCGAGGTCCAGCGCGCGGTGCTTGAGCGGGTGGCCCTTGCCGACCTTGCTGATCGTGGCGGCCTTGCGGCCGAACAGCAGACCGGCCGCGGCCGTCACACCCGCCGCGACACCGATGCCGATGCTCGCGGCGGGCCCTGGGCCGGAGCCGTGCGGGCGGGATGCGCCGTGTGTGAGTGCCATGGGCGGCGAGTACCCCGAACACGGTGTTCCGCATCCGGTGCGGCAAGATCTGCCGGGGGCGCGGCGGGCGGGACGGGTCAGCGGTGGCCGAACCAGCTCATCGCCGGCAGGGCCCGGTCGTCGTAGCCGAAGAGGGCCTGGTTCTCCCAGCCGTTGCCGGAGGCGGGGTCGGTGGGGTCCCAGCCGTTGCCGGTGACGGCGGTCCAGGTGGCCTCCCAGTAGAAGACGCCCAGGCCGCGGCCGTTCGGTACGGCCTCCACGATGCTCGCGACGTCGTTCATCCACCTCGTCTGCCCGGCGGTGGTGGCCGGGTAGCCGGGGACGAGTTCCCCGTCGAGGTCGATGATGTTCTCCTGCGCGTCCTCGCTGTCGAGGCGGAAGGGGTAGGCCGTCTCGGCGACGAAGACCGGCTTGCCGTAGCGGGCGGCGGCGTCGTCCAGGGTGGTCTGGAAGTCGGACAGCGCCCCGTGCCAGTACCCGTAGTACGACAGGCCGACGGCGTCGAACCGCACACCGTTCGCGACGGCCGAGTCGAACCACCAGCGGGTGCCCTCCAGGTCACCGCCCTCGGCCAGGTGCAGTGCCACGGTCGTGGCGGGGCTGACCGCCTTGGCCGCGTCGTAGCCGGAGTTGAGCAGTCCGGCGAGCTGGGACCAGTTGCCGGTGGCGCCCTCGTCCCACAGCATGCCGCCGTTGATCTCGTTGCCGATCTGGACCATGTCGGCGGTGGTGCCCTGGGCCTTCAGCGCGTTCAGCACGTCGTACGTGTGGCTGTACACGTCCGTCTTCAGCTGGGCGTAGGAGTGCGAGGCCCAGGCGGCCGGCTTGGTCTGCTTGCCCGGGTCGGCCCAGGAGTCCGAGTAGTGGAAGTCGACCAGCAGCTTCATGCCCTGCGCCTTGATCCGCTTGGCCAGGGCGAGGACGTGGGCCTTGTCGTTGTAGCCGTCGGCCGGGTTCACCCAGACCTTCAGACGGGCGTGGTCCATGCCGGCGGACCGCAGGACGGTGAGCGGGTCGGCGGTGGAGCCGGAGCCGGTGCGGTAGGTGCCGCCCCGTGCCTCGCTCTTGGCGAGGGAGGAGATGTCGGCGCCGTGCACGGTGGTGCCGCCGGTGCCGGGGGCGAAGGTCAGGTCGTCGACGTTGATCCAGTTGCCCGCGTTGGCGTCACTGCTGATGCTGACGGTGCACTGGTTGGTGGTGACGGTGACCGGCACTACGATCCGGATCCAGCCGCTCGCGGAGACCGGGAGGCCGGTGCGCTGTTCGGCGCCGCCGCAGTTCTTGAGCGCTATGTACGCGGAGTTCTGGCCGCCGCCGGAGCGGACCCAGGCGGTGAGCCGGTAGCTGCCGTTGGCGAGGCCGGAGAGGTACTGGTAGGTCTCCGTCCGGTAGGCGGTGGACGCCCAGTGGCTCAGCCGGTGGCCGCCGCCGTGACCGCCCGCCTCGACGTAGGAGGCGCCGGCCGAGCCGTACTCCGACCAGCCGGCGGGGGTGGCCGCGCCGGTGCCGTCGGCTTCGAAACCGCCGTTGGTGAGGGTGCTCGCCGCCTGCGCCGCGGGCGCGGGCGGCAGGGTGAGGGCGAGCCCCGCGGCCAGCGGCAGCAGCAGGGCCCTGAGCGTGCGTCTGGGATGGAACATCATCGTCCGTCGTCCCTTCGACGTGGGGGAAGGTACCGGGCGGAGGGACCGAGTGGCCCTCCGCCCGTGGGTGGTGCGGGCGGCCCCCAGGCCCGCGAACGTGCCGGGGGCCGTTGGTTCAGCCGTCGAGCCGGACGACCCGTACGGCCCCCGCGGGAACCTCGATGCGGCCCGCGGCGCTCTCGCCCGTCAGCAGTTCGGTGCCGGGCGTGTCCAGGGGCACCTTGGCGTCGGTGCCGGTGTGGTTGATCGCGAAGAGGTAGCTGCCCGACTCGCCGGCGCGCCGCACCACCTCGACGTCCCGGGGCAGGTCGGGACGGGCCGGGACGCGCGCGTCCTCGGCGGCCCGGGCCAGCACCGCGTCCAGGCCGTCGGCGTCCAGGCGGGTGGAGACGTACCAGGCGGTGCCCTCGCCGAGGCGGTGCCGGGTGACGGCGGGGTGGCCGGCGGCCGGGCCGTCCGCGTACGTCCACACCGTCTCGGCGCCGCGCGGGACCACGAACTCGGTCCAGACGTCGGCGGCCAGGCCGGTGCCGTCGGGGCCGGTGACCCGGACGGTGTCGCCCGCCAGCAGCGGTGAGACCTCCTCGACGGTCAGGCCGAGCACGTCCCGCAGCGCGCCGGGGCAGGCGCCCTCGTGGACGGCGTCGTGCTCGTCGACGACGCCGGAGAAGTACGACACCACCAGCGTGCCGCCGCCCTCCACGTACCGGGTGAGGTTGCGGCCGGCCGCCTCGGTCATCAGGTACAGCGCGGGCACCACGACCAGGGGGTAGGCCGACAGGTCGGCCTCCGGATGGGCGAAGTCGACCGTGAGGTGGCGGTCGTAGAGCGCCTCGTAGAAGGCGTCGGCGCGTTCGCGGGCGTCGTGGTCCTCGCTGGGCCGCCACTCCAGGTTCTGCGCCCACCAGGAGTGCCAGTCCCACAGGACCGCCACGTCGGCGACGGTGCGGGTGGAGCGGATCTCGCGCAGTGCGTCGAGTGACGCGCCGAGCCCGACGACCTCGCGCCAGACGCGGGTGTCGGTGCCGCCGTGCGGCAGCATCGCCGAGTGGAACTTCTCGGCGCCGCGCCGGGACTGCCGCCACTGGAAGAACATCGCGCCCTCGGAGCCGCGGGCCACGTGGGCGAGGGAGTTGCGGGCCATCTGGCCGGGGGTCTTGGCCGGGTTGCGCGGCTGCCAGTTGACGCCCGAGGTGGAGTGTTCGAGCAGCAGCCAGGGGGCGCCGCCCGCCACCGAGCGGGTCAGGTCGGCGGCCATGGCGAGGTTGACGTGGGTGCGGCGGCCGTCCGTGATCAGGTAGTGGTCGTTGGTGACCAGGTCGACCTCGCGGCCCCAGGCCCAGTAGTCGATCGAGTCGCACTGGCTGAGGGCGGTCATGAAGTTGGTGGTGACCGGGACGCCGGGTGCCAGGCGGTGCAGGATGTCGCGTTCGGCGCGGAAGTTCTCGCGGATGGTGGCGTCGGCGAACCGCTTGTAGTCCAGCGCCTGGGCCGGGTTGCCGGCCGTGGGGGTCAGCCGCGGCGGGTTGATCTCGTCGAAGCCGCCGTAGCGCTGGCCCCAGAACGCGGTGCCCCACGCCTCGTTGACCGCGTCGACCGTGCCGTACTCCGCCGCCAGCCAGCGGCGGAAGTGCGCGGCGCAGGAGTCGCAGTAGCAGGCGGAGACGGGGACGCCGTACTCGTTGTGGACGTGCCACAGGGCGAGCGCGGGGTGGTCGGCGTAGCGCTCGGCGAGCTTGGTGGTGATGTTCGCGGCGGCGGCCCGGTAGTCCGCGTTGCTGTGGCAGATGGCGCCGCGGGAGCCGAACTCGTAGCGCCTGCCGTCGGCGGTGACGGGCAGCGCCTCGGGGTGGGCCCGGAAGAACCAGACCGGGGGGACCACGGTGGGGGTGCCGAGATCGACGCGGATGCCGCCCGCGTGCAGCAGGTCCAGCACCCGGTCGAGCCAGCCGAAGTCGTACGTCCCCGGCGCGGGCTCCAGCAGCGCCCAGGAGAAGATCCCCACGCTCACCATGGAGACGCCGGCCTCCCGCATCAGCCGGACGTCCTCGGTCCAGACGCTTTCCGGCCACTGCTCGGGGTTGTAGTCCCCGCCGAAGGCGAGCCCGGTGAGGCCCTTGGGGGTGGTCTCCGGCATGTAAGTCTCCCGGTCGATCGATCATTTGGGAACGTGCACACACATGATGGACGGTGCGAGCCCAACATAACCGCACAGCAACAACCATTGACAAGTGTCCGGGACGTTTCTCTACTGTGAACGCTCACAGACGCATGGCAGGTCCTCGTGATGTGCGAGGACCCTGTTTTCAGGGGAGATATCCATGCCGCACACGAAGCACCGTCGCCTCGTGGCCACCGCCGTCGCCGTCGCGCTCGGCGCCACCGCGCTCGCCGCCTGCGGATCGGAGGACGACGGGGCCGGATCGGGTCCCGTTTCGCTCACGTACTGGACCTGGACGCCCGGCATGGACAAGGTCGTCGACCTGTGGAACAAGGGGCCGGGCAAGAAGGAGCAGATCAGCGTCACGGTGAAGAAGCAGGCGTCCGGCGACACGCTGGTCACCAAGATCCTCACCGCGCACAAGGCCGGCGAGGCCCCCGACCTGGTCCAGGCCGAGTACCAGGCGCTGCCCACGCTGGTCAGCAATGACGCGCTGGCCGACATATCCGGCGAGGTCGGTGACGCGAAGGCCGCGTTCGCCGAGGGCGTCTGGCAGCAGACCACGCTGGGCACCGACGCGGTCTACGCGGTGCCGCAGGACATCGGGCCGATGATGTTCTACTACCGCGCGGACCTGTTCGAGAAGTACGGCCTCGAAGTCCCCGCCACCTGGGACGAGTTCGCCGAGACCGCCCGGGCGCTGAAGAAGAGGGCGCCGGAGGCGGACCTCACCACCTTCTCCGCCAACGACTCCGGGCTCTTCGCCGGTCTCGCCCAGCAGGCCGGCGCCCGGTGGTGGACCACCGAGGGCGAGAAGTGGAAGGTCGGCATCGACGACGCGGCGACCAGGAAGGTCGCCGAGTTCTGGGGCGGGCTCGTCAAGGAGGGCGCCATCGACAACCAGCCGATGTACACCCCGGCCTGGAACAAGGCGCTCAACACCGGCAAGCAGATCGCCTGGGTCAGCGCCGTGTGGGCGCCGGGCACCCTGACCACCGCCGCGCCCGACACCGCCGGCAAGTGGGCCATGGCACCGCTCCCCCAGTGGTCCGGCGGCGAGGACGTCACCGGCAGCTGGGGCGGCTCCTCCACCGGCGTCACCACGGACTCCGGCGACAAGGAGGCCGCCGCGAAGTTCGCCACCTGGCTGAACACCGACGGCGAGGCCCTGAACGCGCTCGCCGAGGAGAGCGGCATCTACCCGGCCGCCACCGCCGCCCAGACCAGCGGCGCCTTCGCCGAGCCGCCGGAGTACTTCTCCCACCAGGAGGACTTCTGGAGCAAGGCCGCCGAGATCGCGGGGACCACCGCGCCGTCCGCCTGGGGCCCGAACGTCAACGTCGCCTACACGGCGTTCAAGGACGCCTTCGGCGCCGCCGCCAAGAACAAGTCCGACTTCACCGCCGCCCTGGCCGCCATGCGGGACGACACCGTCGCCGACCTGGAGAAGCAGGGCTTCGAGGTCGCCCGGTGACCAGCACGGCACGCCGCAGGCCGTACGGGGTGAGGACCGCCCCGTACGCCTTCCTCCTCCCGGCGACGCTCCTGTTCGCCCTGTTCTTCGCGCTGCCCATCGGCTACGCGGTCTGGCTCAGCTTCCGCAAGGTGCGGGTCTCCGGTCTCGGCCTGGGCTCGGGCGCCCGCACCGAGGTCTGGGCCGGCCTGGAGAACTACACCGCCGCCCTCAGCGACAGCGAGCTGCTCAGCGGCGCGCTGCGCGTCCTCGGCTACGGCGCGATCGTCGTCCCCGTGATGCTGGGCCTGGCGCTGCTGTTCGCGCTGATGCTCGACTCCGAGCGGGTACGGCTCGCCCCGCTCACCCGGCTCGCGATCTTCCTGCCGTACGCCGTCCCCGGTGTGGTCGCGGCGCTGCTGTGGGGCTTCCTGTACCTGCCGGACGTCAGCCCGTTCTACTTCGTGCTCGACGAACTGGGGCTGCCACAGCCGGACCTGCTGGACGGCGGTCCGCTCTACCTCGCCCTGTCGAACATCGCGGTGTGGGGCGGCACCGGCTTCAACATGATCGTCATCTACACCTCGCTGCGGTCGATCCCGGCCGAGGTGTACGAGGCGGCGAAGCTGGACGGCGCCGGCCCGCTCCAGATCGCGCTGCGGATCAAGATCCCGATGGTGGCCCCCTCGCTGGTGCTGACCTTCTTCTTCTCGATCATCGCCACGCTCCAGGTGTTCAACGAGCCCACCACCCTCAAACCGCTCACCAACTCCGTGTCCACCACCTGGAGTCCGCTGATGAAGGTGTACCAGGACGCCTTCGGCAAGGGCGACATCTACGCCGCCGCGGCCCAGGCCACCATCATCGCGCTGGTCACGCTGCTGCTGTCCTTCGGCTTTCTGCGGGCCGCGAACCGTCGTCAGAAGCAGGAGGCGGCCCGATGAGTTCCCTCGCCCTGCGCGAGTCCGCGCCCGCCGCGGGCACCACCCCCGACGCCGCCCAGGGACCGCCGCGCCGCCGGCGGATCGCCCTGGTCCCGACCGTGACGCTGCTGCTCGGCGCGGTCTACTGTCTGCTGCCCGTGGCCTGGGTGGTGATCGCCTCCACCAAGTCGGGCAGCGAGCTGTTCTCCACCTTCACCTTCCTGCCGGGCAGCGGATTCACCGAGAACCTGTCCGACCTCAGCGCCTACCGCGACGGCGTGTACTGGCAGTGGATGGGCAACTCCGCCCTGTACGCCGTGGCCGGCGCCCTGCTCTCCGCGGCCGTGTCGGCGTGCGCCGGGTACGCGCTGGCGGTCTACCGTTTCCGCGGCCGGGAGGCGATGTTCAACGTCCTGCTGGCCGGGGTGCTGATGCCGCCGGTGATCCTCGCCGTCCCGCAGTACCTGCTGCTGGCCCAGGCCGACCTGACGGACTCCTACCTGTCCGTGCTGCTGCCGCAGATCCTCTCCCCGTACGGCGTCTACCTGGCCCGTGTCTACGCCGCCGCGGCCGTCCCGGCGGACGTGGTCGAGGCCGGGCGGATGGACGGCGCGAGCGAGTGGCGGATCTTCACCCGGATCGCGCTGCCGATGATGGTGCCGGGCCTGGTGACGGTCTTCCTCTTCCAGTTCGTGGCGATCTGGAACAACTTCCTGCTGCCGTACATCATGCTCAGCGACGACGAGAAGTTCCCGATCACCCTCGGCCTGTACACGCTGCTGGAGCAGGGGGCGAACACGCCCGCCCTGTACACGCTGGTGGTCACCGGCGCCTTCCTCGCGGTGTTCCCGCTGGTGGCGCTGTTCCTGGTCGTCCAGCGGTTCTGGAGTCTGGACCTGCTGTCCGGGGCCGTAAAGTCATGACCATGAGCAAGGCAGGGGGCCGGCCCAGACCACCGACCATCCACGACGTGGCGCGCGAGGCGGGTGTCTCGCGCGGCACCGTCTCGCGCGTCCTCAACGGCGGGCACTACGTGAGCCCGGCGGCGCAGGATGCGGTCAACGCCGCGATCCGCAGGACCGGGTACGTGGTGAACCGGCACGCGCGCTCGCTGATCACCGGCCGGTCGGACTCGGTGGGCTTCCTGTTGACGGAACCCCAGGAACGCTTCTTCGAGGACCCCAACTTCAACGTCCTGCTGCGCGGCTGCACCCAGGCGCTGGCCGCGCACGACATCCCGCTGCTGCTGATGCTGGCGGGAACGGACGACGAACGACGGCGCATCACGCGGTACATCACCGCGGGGCACGTCGACGGAGTGCTCCTGGTCTCCAGCCACTCCGGCGATCCGGTGGCGCAGGAGCTGCTGGAGGCGGGGGTGCCGCTGGTCGCCTGCGGCAAGCCGATCGGGCTCGGCTCCAAGGTGAGTTACGTGGCCGCCAACGACCGGGACGGTGCGCGGGACATGGTGCGGCATCTGCTCGCGCTCGGCCGCCGCCGGATCGGCATGGTCACCGGTCCGCTGGACACGCCCGGTGGTGTCGAACGGCTCGCCGGCTACCAGGAGGAGCTGACCGGGGCGGGTCTTCCGGTCGACGACCGGCTCATCGCCTCCGGCGACTACAGCCGGGCCAGCGGCGAGGCGGGCGCCGAGCTGCTGCTCGCGCGGGCGCCCGACCTGGACGCCGTGTTCGTCGCCTCGGACCTCATGGCGCAGGGCGTGCTCGCGGCGCTGCGGCGGGCCGGGCGGCGCGTGCCGCAGGACGTGTCCGTCGGCGGCTTCGACGACTCCCCCGCCGCGCCGGCGGCGAGCCCGGCGCTGACGACCATCCGGCAGCCGTGGGACCGGATCAGTTCGGAGATGGTACGGGTGCTGCTCGCCCAGGTCGGCGGCGAGGACCCGGCGGCGGTGATCCTGCCGACGGAGCTGGTGGTGCGGGAGTCCGCCTGAGCCGCTGTCCGGCCCGGCCGGGCCACCACCTGTTCGACGTGGCGGGGCCGCCCGTGGTCCTCATGGACTGCGACGGGCGGCTCAAGGCGTTCTGCCGCGGCGACTACGGCCCGGCAGGCGACCCGGCAGTCGTCCGCAACGTCTCCGGCCGACCGGAGGTCTTCGCCCTCGGCCGGAACGACTCCCTCCAGCACATGTGGCAGACCCACGCCGCTCCCGAGGGCCGTCTCCAGGTCTTCGCTCTCTTCGGGGACCACACCCTGCGGTACGCCCGGCAGAGCACCCCCGGCGACCGCACCGACTGGTCGGCCCCGGCAAGTCGCTGGGCGTCCCCCAGGGCTGACGTCGCGGCTGCGAGGGAGTCCGCCCGCCTACTGAGGCTGTGTCGCGATCTGGATCAGGTTGCCGCAGGTGTCGTCGAAGACGGCGGTGGTGACGGGGCCCGCCTCCAGGGGCTCCTGGGTGAAGCGGACGCCGAGGCCGCGCAGCCGTTCGTACTCCGCCGTCACATCGTCGACGGCGAACTGGGCGAGCGGGATGCCGTCCTCGACGAGCGCGTCGCGGTAGGGCTTGACGGCCGGGTGGCCGGAGGGCTCCAGGAGGAGTTCGACGCCGTCGGGCGCGTCGGGCGAGACGACGGTCAGCCACCGGTCCTCGCCGCCCAGCGGGACGTCGTACTTCTTCACGAAGCCGAGGACCCGGGTGTAGAAGTCCAGGGCCTTGGCCTGGTCGTCGACGAAGATGCTGGTCAGGTGGATCTTCATGGGGTGCTCTCTTCTGGTGCGGAGGTGCCGGGCACGGGCCATCGCTCGGCTATCTGCCGCAGCGGGGCCGTGTTCAGGTCGTGGAACTTGTAGCGGCCCTCCCGCCTGGTCTCGACGAGCCCGGCCGCCTCCAGCACGGCGAGGTGCTGGGAGACCGCCTGGCGCGAGATGTCGAGCCGATGTCGCGTGCTCAGCCGCGAGCAGATCTCGAACAGCGTCTGCCCGGATCTCTCCGCGATCACGTCGAGGATGGTGCGGCGGGTGGCGTCGGCCAGTGCTTTGAAAATCTCGTCGGCCACGACCACAGAATAGGCAAGTGTCGACTTGCCTATCAAGTCGACGTCCGGCACCCGCACTGGCGCGGCGGGCTGGGCTGGGCTGGGCTGAGAGCTGGGGGCACCTCTGGCCCGCCCTCGCACCCGCCGGTGCCAAGGGTGGACGGTCACGGCCGGCGCATGCCGGCCGTGAAGCCCTCAGGAACGGTCAGGGGCCGGTTTCGGCCACCCCGCTCCAAAACTGGGCCGACGCCTGTCGGTCTCCAAGCAGGCTGCGGCGAAACTCATCGCGGTGCTGCGGGAACGCGGATGCGTGGCACGCGACACGGACCCCCTGGACGCCCGTCGCGAACGCCTTCACGTCACCGCACTCGGGCTCGAAGTGCTGCGACAAGGTGAAGCGATCTTCGACGAGTTGCGCGCCCAGTGGGCGCGGCGGATCGGTCCCGCCGAACTCGCGACCCGCGAAACGCAGCCGGCCGGCGGGGAGAGTCGGTGTAGCACTCGCCCCCGGACCCGCACGCTCCACAGTCCCGAACCTGGGGAGTCACTCCCCTTTGAGCACCTGCGGGCCACAGTGTCCACGGTGCCGGGTCGGGCAGAGACGAAAGCCCTCGAAGTCGGTCAGGGGCGAGCGGGGTGCATAGGGCTTGACCTGTATAAAGGCGCCCTCTCAGAGACCGAGGAGCCGTTCGGCGGTACCGTGGGCGATGCGGTTCTTGTCCTCGACACTCATGTCCGCCTCCTCGAGGAAGGCCGCTACGCCTTCGTTTCCCACGAACGGATAGTCGACCGCGAGGGCGATGCGCTCGACGCCGAGCGTCTCCACGCAGAACCGGAACTGCGCCTGGTTCCACATGCCGCTGGGCGTGATGTGGACATGGTGCTTGAAGTAGTCCGTGAACGGTCGGTCGAGTTGCGTGATCTCCTGAGGCAGCAACTCCTCGATCCTGTCGAGATAGAACGGGATCATCTCGCCCCAGTGACCGAGAATGACCTGGAGGTCCTGGTACTTGTCGAAGACACCGGAGAGCACCATGTGGATGAAGTGCTCCGCGGTCTCCACGTGCCACCCCCACGCCGCGGTCTGAAGTCTGCCGGTCACAAGCGGGGGAAGGCCCTCGTAGCTGGCCTCGGTGACGGCGCGCGGCGGCATCGCGGGGTGCAGGTAGACGGGCACACCGAGGCGGTTGGCCGTGGCCAGGACGGGGTCGAATCGCGGAGCGTCCAGGAACTCGCCCTCTGTGCGCCCGTTGATCAGCGTCCCGACGAAGCCCAGTTCGCTCACGCAGCGTTCCAGTTCATGCGCGGCGGCCTCAGGAGCGGCGGTCGGCAGAGCGGCGAACGCGGCGAAGCGCCCGGGGAACGCGTTGACCGCTTGCGCGGCGGTGTCGTTCGCGGCGCGGACGAGTTCCGGCGCCACGTCGGCCGGGGCCTGCTGCGCCCACAGGCAGGACAGGACCTGGGTGGTGATGCCGTTCCGGTCCATGTCCGCGATCCGCTTCTCACCGAGGTCCAGCAGCATGGACTCACTCTGCAGCGAGCCGGCGAACCCGGTTCCGGCTGCGTAAGCCGCAGCGAAGTTCGGGGCGAGCCGGTTGATGGCCGGACTGCTCGCCGCCGTGAGCGCAGGGTCCGCGAAGTGCTCTTCGAGCGTGATGATCCGCATGGCAGCCACCCCAGATAGAGGACAATATTGTTTCTTAACTTGACTGTACCAGGAGCGCTCGACGTGACGCGGTCCCAAGTGAGCGGCTATAAAGGACACGATGAGCCGCTCCTCAGCCACCCGTTCGAACGTCCGTGACACTGTTGCCGCGGAACGGCCCACGCGTCGGCGTGGCACGGAACTGACCCAGGCGATCTACGAAGCGACACTGCGGGAGCTTGCGGAGACGAGCTTCGAGGAGCTGAGCTTCGAGTCGGTGGCGTCGGCCGCGGGCACCGGTAAGTCCGTGCTCTACCGCCGCTGGAGCACCACGGCCGAACTCGTCCTCGCGGCGCTCAAGGATTATGAGGTTGGCCTGGCCAAGCCCGTGGTGCCGGACACCGGCACGCTGCGCGGAGATCTGATCATGATCCTCTCAACCCTTGCCCAGGTTCTGGACGAGCCGCGTGGACGTGCTTTGTGGCCCCTGCTGCTCCAGCGTGCCCGCCACCCTGAACTTTTCCACCGGATCATGGACCAGGTCAGCCGTCCCCACCGGGGCACCCTGCTCGAGTGCATCCGCGGTTTCGCCGACCAGGGCCAGGTCAGCCCGGCCAGGGTGACGGCACGCATCGCAGCCGTAGGCCCGCGCCTGATCATCGCCGAGTGCCTTGAGACCGGGAGTGTGTCCCAGGACGACGTCGTGTCCGTCGTGGACGAGGTTCTGCTGCCCCTGCTGACGTCATGAGAGCCTCAAGACCGACAACTCTGCCTGGTCAAGAGCGTGAGTTGCCGCTTCCTGGCGACCAGCTTCCCGGGTCGTGACGGCGGTCTTGCGCGTCCGGTGTTCCGCCGGCGGGTCGCAGCCGAAAGATGTTGCCCGCCGGGGCCCACGACGAGATCGGGGATGATGCCGGCGCCGGCTCCGCCGGTGCGGTGTGGACGGCTTGGACGACGTCCGTGTGATCGGTGGGATGGCAGCGGCGCCCGCGGCGAGCAGGCCGTCCTTCCTGGCAGTGTGCCGTGGGAAACGGCGTCGGTCTCCGCCGCCGTGATCCCAGGTGTGGGGGCCGCCGCCTTCGCGCGAAGAAGCCGCGGACACGTCCTCCCGGGGCAGCGGCGAGGTCGAGCAGAGCACCCGGCCGCTGCCGTTCGTCCGTGTCAGCCGCGCGGGAAGGCGGCCCACGCGGTGATGTCGAAGCCGTCGCCGTTCTCGCGGACTTCGGCGGCTCCGTGTCCCGGCCAGTGGGCCGGGATGACGAGTTCCCGTGTCTCGGCGGCCCGGGAGAGATAGGCGCGGCGGGTTCTGGCCGCGAGCGGGAGGTCGTCGCAGAAGCAGCTGTTCCAGCCGGGTTCGAGGACCTGGACGGGGCTGTGCAGCATGTCCCCGACGAAGACGGCGCGGTCGGTGCCCGAGCGGAGGGTGAGGACAGACGAACCGGGGGTGTGCCCCGGTGCGGCCTCCAGCAGCAGGTTGCCGTCGATGCGGTGGGCGTCTTCCCACAGGAGCGCCTGTCCGGCGCGGTGGATGGGGGCGACGCTGTCGTTGAACACGAGCTTGCTGCCCTCCCAGCGGAGGCGTTCGTGGTCGTCGCGCGGGGCCCTGCTGCGGCGGGGGTTTTCCGGGTCGAAGTAGAGGTTGTCGGCGCGGGGGATCAGGTAGGTGGCATTGGGGAAGGTGGGCACCCATTCCCCGTCGCGCAGTTGGGTGTTCCAGCCGACGTGGTCGTAGTGGATGTGCGTGTTGACCACGACGTCGACGTCCTCGGGCGCGACGCCGGCCTCGCGCAGGCGGGCGAGGTAGCCGGTCGACAGTCCGGCGAACTGCGGGATCTGCGGGCGCTCCCGGTCGTTGCCGACGCCGGTGTCCACCAGGATGGTCCTGCCCTCGCTGCGCAGGACCCAGGTCTGGATGTGGCAGTGGTAGGCGTCGTCGGCGGGGGTCCAGAAGTCCGGGGCCAGCCACTCCTGGTTGTCCCGCCAGGTTTCCTCGTCGCTGTCCGGGATGATGAAGCGGGCGGTACGGATGGGGCCGGACCACTCGACGACGCGCGTGATCGTGACGTCGCCGAGGGAGATGGCGTGTGCGGGCATGAGGGGTACTCCGGAATCGCTGAACGGTTCGGATGCGGTTACGGAAGTGCGGAGTGCGGAGTGCGGAGTGCGGAGTGCGGTGGAGCGTACGGCTCAGGCAGACTGCGCTGGGCCGTGGGACGCGGGAGCGTAGCGGGCCAGGAAGCTGAGTACGGCTTCCTCGATCACCACTTCCGCGGAGGGCTGGACGGCGGTCTCCTCGTCGAAGGCCATGACCCGGGGCCAGACGAGGAACTCCTGCACCAGACCCATGAACTGACGCGCCGCCAGATAGGTGTCCGCGCATCGCAGACGGCCGGTGCGGACCAGAGTGTCGAGGCAGCCGGCGAACGCTTCCGCGATGGGCCCCTTGCCCACCTGGTAGAACTCGTCGGCGATCCACGGCAACCGCCCGGACTCGCTCACCACCAGCCGGGCGAAACGGATCTGGTCCGTCTCGGTGGCGAAACGCTGAAGTGACCGTGCGAAGGAGCGTAGGACGTCCTCGGCGGTCTGCTCGGCGTCGCACTCCACGAGCGGCCGGCCCGGCCCGGCGAACGCCGACCAGTGATGGCGCGTCATCTCCCGGAAGACCGTCTCCTTCGAACCGAAACGGTTGTAGACGGTCTGCCTCGAGACCCCGGCGCACTCGGCGATCCGCTCCAGGGTGACGCCTTCGTAGCGGTCGGTCAGGAAGAGTTCCTTCGCGGCCGCGAGGATCTTCGCGTCGGAGGCGGACCTTCGGCGTCCGCTCCCCTTCCGCCGCGCTCCCGCCCTGTCCGGACTCGACAGGTCCGTGCTCGGCTGTTCGGTCACGCCGTTTCGCCCCCACTCACCCGCTGATTCCCCGGCCTGCCGGAGACGCCACGGCGGCACCGGCACGGCCATCGATGGGCGGTCCGGCCCGATCAGCCAGGCCGTCCTTCCCGCGTCGCAGTTTAGACTTTACAGTACAGTCCAACTCAGTGACCGCGGCCCAGTGGCCCTGCTGTCGGCGTCCAGCCCCGGCCGCGCCGGCCGCGACAAGGCGCGCGATGTTCTCCAGGGCAACGGGGGGCGGCGTCCGCGCCGTTGGCGGGAAGCGCCCTGTCGACCTGGCCGGCGATGGTGCAGATGCGGCCGTCCGGCGCTCCCACTCGCGAGCGACGTGCACCGTGTCCGTGCCGTGCGGATCCAGCGCCGCGGTGACGGGGCCCGCGCCGAGTTCGCGGACCCTGCCGGTCAGGCCCTGGCCGTACGCGGCCGGTTCGGCGCCGAGGCTTCGCAGACAATCCGCTGCCGACGGCGAGCCCGTCCCGATGACTGGCGCACCCGCCCTCCGCGCGAGCTGGACGGCGAAACGGCGCTCGGGAACGGGCGGCAGCAGCGGCGCGGCGCGCTCGACGGCACGAACCCCATCCACCGGACCGGCTGACCAGGGAGGACCGACCGATGAAGCATGCCTGGCAGGACACCGACGTCCTCGACATGCCGACCCTCGGCGCCCCGATCACCACCCTCGACGGCCTGAACGACGTGCCGGGCGGCTACGGCGCCCAGCCCGCGTGGGGCCCGTACGCGGGCGGCGGCGCCGCGCGCCGTATTCACGGCAACCGGCACTCCGGACAGCGTCACCACCTGCGACCTGGTAACCCTGCCCTGCCCAACGAGGTTCGGCCTTTCCCGCGCCTCCCTGGCCATCGCCCCGCTTCCTCGCCATCACCAACCGCACGCTCGTGGTGCGGTGGACGGAGAGCGACGGGCGGCGGGCCGCTGTTCGAGCCGAGCGAGGTCGGACTCGGCCGGAACACGCCGTACTTCGCGGCGCTGACCCGCCGCACCCCCAGCCGGGTGCGGTCTCTGATGCTCACCGAGCACGGCACGGCCCTCAGCCATCTCGCCCGTCTCGACCACCGAAGAGACCCGCAAGGCCCAGCAGAAGCTCGTCCTGGACCATTTCCACGACGAGGTCCGCCAGGACTGGGACGACGCCCTCGCCGCCTTCCCGCACCCGCACTACGAGCCGATCCCGACCATGCAGGTCCACGACGGAAACACAGCCGTCCGCGGCTACTACCGCGACAGGCGTATCGCCTTCCCGGACCAGGACCAGGACCAGGACCAGGACCAGGAGATCATCGCCCTGCGCCACAGCGACGACGCCGTCATCGTCGCATCCCGGCTGCTCGGCACCCACCTCGGCCCACTGGGCGCGATTCCCACACACACCGGCAACCGCTTCCGGGGCCGCATGACCGCGTACTTCATCTTCGACGACGACGGGAACGGCGGTGAGGCGCTGGTCTGCGAGCGGATCTGTTTCAACAGCCTTACACTGCTGAAACAGCTGCTCGACGGCCTGAACAGGCGTGACCCCCGCAACTGGTTCCTGGCCGCCCGCTGCCTGCGCGGACTCGTCGAAGACGCCGGCGGCGCCCCGCACCCCACCCGCGTCAACACGCCGAAAGCAGGACTGCCGTGAAGGTCCACCATCTCAACTGCGGCACCATGCACCTGCGGAGCGGCCCCCGGCTGGTCAGCCACGTTCTCCTCGTCGAGACGGACGAACAGGGCCTGGTCCTCGTCGACTCCGGCTTCGGCCTCCAGGACGTTGCCGCTCCCGGGCGCCGCGTGGGACCGGCCCGCCATTTCATCAGGCCGGCCCTCGACCCCGAGGAAACCGCCGCCCGCCAGATCGAACGCCTCGGCTTCCGCCGCGACGACGTCCGGCACATCGTCCTCACCCACTTCGACGCCGACCACATCGGCGGCCTCGCCGACTTCCCGCACGCCACCGTCCACATCACCGCGGCCGAGGCACGCGGCGCGATCCACGCCCCCTCCTGGCGCGAACGACTCCGCTTCCGTGCCGCCCAATGGGCCCACGGCCCGGCGATCGTCGAGCACAACCCGGACGGCGAGGCGTGGCGCGGGTTCGCCGCCGCCAAGGAGCTCGACTCCGTCGCGCCCGGCGTCGTCCTGGTCTCCCTCCCCGGACACACCCGCGGTCACGCCTGCGTGGCCGTCGACGCCGGCACGCGCTGGATTCTGCACGCCGGCGACGCCTTCTACCACCCCGGCACCCTCGACGGCCGCACCCCAGTGCCCCTCGCTCTCCGCGCCATGGAAACGATCGTCGCGTACGACCTCGAACAGGTCCGGGCCAACCACGCCCGCCTCGCCGAGCTGCATCGGCGCGCCGATTCCGACCTCGTCATCGTCAACGCCCACGACCCCGTCCTGTACGAGAAGCATCGGACCGACACGTGACACCGTCCGCTCGCGGCCTCCAGGTCGGCCGAGTCCAGCGCACCACAGCATGAAGGAAGGCACTGCGCGGCCCGGAACTCAAGACTCTCGCCCCCTACCTCTCGGGCCGGCGCACGCGCGTGGTACCCACCCTGGGTCACCTGCCGGTGCGGATGATCACCAACGGCGTCGTCGACCGCACCGTGCAGAACTGGATCGCCGACGAGCACAGCCGCTCTAGGTGAAGAACACCATCCCCGCCCTGGTGCGCGTCATGGAACAGGCCGTCCGCGACGGCACCATCAGGGTCAACCCCGCCCGTGTCACCGGCTGGCAGAAGCTCTGCGAACAGGCCCGGAACAGCCGCCGGCGCAGCCCTCTCCGGGCACCTCACCGCAGTCCGCGCCCCGCCCCCGCTCGGTCCCCAGCCCGATCGCCATGCCCCGCTGCCCCGGTCAAGGACGCCAAATATCCCCACTGGTCCCCAACTGGTCCCCAACTGGTCCCCAAGAATGATCAAAGGCCGGTTTCGGATCTCTCCCAAACCGGCCCTGACCTGCGACTGTCACCAGTCGGGACGACAGGATTTGAACCTGCGACCCCTTGACCCCCAGTCAAGTGCGCTACCAAGCTGCGCCACGTCCCGTGAACTCGCAGGTCAAGCCTACCGTATGCGCGGAGTGGGGGAAGTCGCCGGCCGTCCCCCCTTGAGTGCGGCCGGCGACGTACGGTCCCCCGGGTCAGGCGGCGTCGGGGGGTGTGATGCCGAACTTCTCGGCTGCCCGCGTCAGTTCGCGCCACACCTTGGGGGCCACCGGCACGCCGTGCGTACCGCGCTCGGCCGCCACGGCGGCGCTGCGCTCGCCGGGGTAGTACACGCCGGACGCGCCCTCCGCGGCCGGCAGGCCCTTGACGGTGTCCAGCGTGGTGTCGACGGCGCCGGTGAAGTCCTCCGCGCTGCCGCCGAAGGCCGCCGGGTCGACGGCGATCAGCAGGGCGTTCTGGCGGTGCCGGCGGCCGGCCGGGTCGGCCGAGTGGAAGGAGGAGAGGATCGGCGCGCCCACCAGGACGCTGGTGAGGAGTTCGAAGGCGAGGGACATGCCCGAGCCCTTGGCGCCGCCCAGCGGCAGCGGCATGACCGCCAGGGACGGGTCGGTGGTGGGGGTGCCGTCCTCGGTGGCGGCGGCGTTCTCGGGGAGCGGGGTGCCGTCGGCCCTGGCCTGGCGGATCTTGCCGAGCGCGATGGTGGCCGTCGCCATGTCGAGGAGGAGCGGGGCGTGGCCGGCGGCCGGGACCGCGATCGCCAGGGGGCTGGTGGCGACGGCCGCGCCCTTGACGCCGGTGTAGCCCATGGTGGGCATGCCGGCGACGAAGCCGAGGCCGACCAGGCCCTGGTCGGCGATCCGGGAGACGTAGTAGCCGATGGCGCCGGTGTGCACGGTGCGGCGTACCCCGACGGAGGCGATGCCGAAGGCGCGGGCCCGTTCGACCGCCTCGTCGGCGGCGGCGGTCAGGGCGACCGGGCCGGGGGCGCGGTCGGCGTCGATGACGGCGGCGGCCGGGGTGGTGGACTCGACCTTGACGTCGGGGGTCGCGTTGGCCACACCCTCGGCGAGCAGGTCGAGGTAGGCGGGGACGCGGGCCACGCCGTGCGACTCGACGCCGCGCCGGGCCGCCCAGACGAAGACGTCGGCGGTGGTGGCGGCGTGCTCGGGGCTCAGGCCCCCTTTCTCCAGGAGGGCGGCGGCGAAGGCGCGCAGGTCGTCGGCGGGGACGCGGACCTTGCCCGGCTCGGGCGCCGGGGTCGGGGTGTCGGTCATGGTGCGTAGGTCTCCTGGGTCGGTCAACGAATGACGAGGACGTCCACGACGGCGGTGGTGCCCTCCGCCACGGCCTTCAGGGCGCGCTCCAGGGCGGGCGCGAGGGCGTCGGTGGTGTCGACGGTCTCGGTGTGCATGCCGAAGGGTTCGGCGAAGGCCGCGAGGCGGGGCAGGCGGTGCAGGTCGGTGCCGAGCCACTCGCCGGTCCCGGCGGCGGCGCCGTCGGGGTAGAAGCGGCGGTGGTTGAGGTTCATCGACTTGTAGACGCGGTTGTTGAAGACCACGATCAGCAGCGGCAGGTCGTAGCTCCTGGCCGCGTCGTACGACGGGATCACCGGGTTGTAGGCGAAGGCGCCGTCGCCGACGGTGAGGACCACGGGCCTGTCCCGGGCGGCGAGTTTGACGCCGAGGGCCACCGCGATGCCCTGGCCGAGGCCGCCCTGGACGTAGAAGTAGGAGTCGGGGGCGTCCGTGCGCAGGTGGCGTCGGACGGTCTTGCTGTGGGTGATGGTCTCGTCGACGACGATGCCGTCCCGGCCGGACAGCAGCCCCCGGAGGGTGGCGGCGACCAGGACCGGGTCGACTCCCCGTGACTGCCCTGCCTTCGCCTCGGCGGCGGCGATCGCCTCGCGTTCGGCCGTGTGGCGGGTCTCCTGGGCCGCCCGGCGTGCGCTCACCGCGGTCCCGTCCAGGTCTTTCGCCCGCTTGGTGAGCTGGCGCAGGGTGTGGGTGACGTCGCCCTCCAGGTAGGCGTCCGCGAACAGCACCTGGTAGGCGATGTGCGGGCGCTGCGGCACCTGGTCGACGACGACGACCCTGGCCTTCGACGGCCGGCGGCTCGGCGGGTAGAACGGGGCCCGGCAGTTGACCAGGAGGATCAGGTCCGCCTCGGCCGTCCACGGTCCGATGTCGCTGCCGGCGTGCAGGGGGTGGGTGCGCGGGAAGTTGCCGCAGACCGCCGAGTCGGGTTCGACGACGGGCACGTGCCATGCCTCGGCGAAGGCGACGAGGGCCTCGAAGCCGCCCGCCTCGCGGCCCGCGGTCTCGGTGACGACGACCGGGTTCTCCGCCTCGCGGATCAACTGCGCGACGCGGTCGACCTCTTCGGGCGAGGAGTGGGTGGAGCCGGGTGGCACGACGGGCTTGGCCTCGCGGCCGTCCCAGTCCTCCAGCAGGGTCTCCAGCGGGATGTCGAGGTAGGCGGGGCCGGCCGGGGCCCGCCAGGCCAGTTCCGCCGCCCGGGTGATCATCGCGGGCAGGGTGCTGATGTGCGCGGCCTCGTTGGCCCACTTGGTGAACGGCTGGGCCATGTGGTGCGGGCCGCCCACGACGGACAGGTTGCGGTACCACTGGCCGCCCGGGTCCTGGCCGGGGCCGTCGCCGTACGTGGTGGACTCCGAGGAGGCCACCACCATGGGCACCCCCGCCAGCAGCGCCCCGTGCACGGCCATGGAGCCCTGGAGCAGACCGGGGGCGGCGTGCAGGAGCACACCCTGGGGACGGCGCCGGAGCAGTCCGTAGCCGGTGGCCATGCCGACCGCCACCGTCTCATGGGTGAGGTCCAGGTACGCGGGGGCCGGCTCGCCGTCGCGGTGGCGGCGGGCCAGCGACTCCCACACCGGGGCCCACTCGGAGCCCGAGGAGCAGAAGAGGTAGTCGGCGCCCGCGGCGGTGAAGGCGGATACGAAGGCGTCGCCGCCGTCACCGGCGTCGGCGCCCGGCTCGTTGCGGGGGGTGCCCGTCATCTCGTCCGGTCCCTCAGCCCTCGTACGGCCAGTTCAGGACCTCGGAGATACCGCGGCCCATGATCCATTCGAGTTCCTCGGGGGTGAAGTCCCAGTGCTTGGTGAACTGCTCGATGGTGTCGGTGTAGGTGATGCCGTGGCCGAGCAGGCGGGTGATGTCGGTGCCGTAGAAGCAGCGCCGCGGCCCCATCCTGTCGACCATCTCGCGCACGTACTTCTGGATGTTGTTGTTCGGGAAGGGCTGCGTGGAGTAGCCGGGCAGCGCCGAGACCTTGACGTAGATGTTGGGGTGCGGGGCGAGGTCGGCGGTCTCCTGGACCCAGTAGCCGATGGCGTCGTCGACGCAGCGGGCCATGATGCCCATGTGGTCGATGATGATCTTCAGCTCGGGGTGCTTGGCGGCGATCTCGCCCAGTTCGCGCTTCCAGATGGGGGCGTGGACCATGGTCGGGACGCGGAGCTGCTCGGCGACCGGCCAGTACCAGTCGTTGGTGCCGTCGATCATCCAGTTGCGGTCCTGCGGGCGGTGGAAGGTGAGCCGGGTGCCCTTGATGTGCGGGTTCTGGGCGAAGTCCGTCAGCAGGGCCGTGCCCTCGGCCTCGTTGTCCTGCGGGACGCGGGCCATGATGCCGAAGCGGTCGGGGTGGGCCTCGCACGCTTCGAGGGCGTAGTCGATGCGGTTGCCCTCCCAGGACGGCGGGAGGATGAGGGCCCGGTTGACGCCGGCCTCGTCCATCAGCTCCAGGGCCTCCTGGTAGGAGAAGGGTGCCTCGCGGTGGCCGTTGAGGCGGATGCGCTCGCGGGCGCCCGGGACCCAGGGGCGGTCCGGGGTCTCTTCCTTCCAGATGTGGATCTGGGTGTCGACGACGAACATGTCGTGAACTCGCTTTCTCGTCGGGGGCGCTGCGGTGGTGTGGAAGGAACGCTAGGGGGGTGCCGGGGCCTTGCAGAGAGCCCGGGACGCAAGCTGTTGTTGCGCGAGAACGCGCCGTACGCAGGGCGTTTCCGGATCGCGTCAGGCGTCGCCGAAGACGGCGCCGGCGATGTGCTCGGCGATCGCCATGGAGGCGGTGGCGGCCGGTGAGGGCGCGTTGCGCACGGCGGTGATCCGGCCGGCCCGGTGGACGCGGAAGTCGTCCACGAGGGTGCCGTCCCGGTCCAGGGCCTGGGCGCGGACGCCCGCTCCGCCGCGCACCACGTCCTGGGCGCCGACCCCGGGGACGTAGCGTCCCGCGTCGCGCATGAACGCCGCGGTGGACAGCGAGCCGCGGTACTCCTTGACGCCGGTACGCCAGTGCTGGGCCGCCATCCTCCAGGTGCCGGGGTAGGCGGCGAGGCCGAGCAGGTCGCGCGGGGAGACCGTGGTGAGCCGGTAGCCCTCCCTGGCGAGGGCGAGGACGGCGTTGGGCCCGACCTCCACCGTGCCGTCGACGCGCGGGGTGAAGTGCGTGCCGAGGAAGGGGTAGCGGGGGTCGGGGACCGGGTAGAGCAGCCCGCGCACCAGGTGGGCGCGGTCGGGCTTGAGCAGCATGTACTCGCCGCGGAACGGGACGATCCTGGGTTCTGG
Source organism: Streptomyces sp. NPDC016677 (assembly GCF_055562815.1). Taxonomy (NCBI): domain Bacteria; kingdom Bacillati; phylum Actinomycetota; class Actinomycetes; order Kitasatosporales; family Streptomycetaceae; genus Streptomyces; species Streptomyces sp. NPDC016677. The sequence goes on from NZ_JBVHEO010000002.1 coordinate 662,107, forward strand.
CCGGTCCCGGGCGAGCCTGGCGACCGTGTCCGAGTGGAGGCCGGCGCAGAGGATCAGCCGGTCCGTCTTCAGGCGCCGCTCGCCGGAGGCGACCTCGACGCCGCCGGGGACGCCGGTGATGCCGGTGACGGGGAAGCCGAGCTTCACCTCGCCGCCGGAGGCGGTGATGTCCTTGGCGAACTCCCGGGCGATCGCCGGGTAGTCGGTGATCGCGGTGCGCGGGGAGTGCAGGGCGGCGATGCCGCCGGCGTGGGGCTCCAGTTCCTTGATCTCGTCCCGGGAGACCTTCCTGAGGTCGGGCACGTGGTTGTCCTTGGCCCGCCGGTAGAGGGTCTCCATGCGGCCCAGCTCGTCCTCGCGGACGGCCATGACCAGCTTGCCGATCTCCCGGTAGGGCAGGCCGCGGTCCTGGCAGTACTCGCGCAGCAGGGCCACGCCGCGGACGGTCAGGTCCGCCTTCAGGCTGCCGGGCGGGTAGTAGATGCCGGCGTGCACGACGCCCGAGTTGTGGCCGGTCTGGTGCAGCGCGACCCGCGGTTCCTTCTCGACGACCACGACACGGGTGCCGGGCCTGCGCAGCGCGATCTCGCGGCCCAGGGCCAGGCCCACGATGCCGGCGCCGACGATGCCGATCGTCTCGTCAGCCATCGGCGTCCTCCTTCGTCGATAGCTCGTTCACGCGCCGAAGTGGACGGCGACCGTCTTGACCCGCGTGGAGAAGCGCAGGACCTCGTCGCCCTGCTCCTTGTAGCCGGTGCCGGAGTCGTGGAAGCCGCCGAAGGGCAGGTGCACGTCCCAGCCGGGGGTGGGGTGGTTGACGGCGATCTGGCCGCACTCGGCCTCGTCGGCGAAGCGGTAGGCGGCGCCGAGGTCACGGGTGAAGACGGCCGCGGCCAGGCCGTACACGGAGTCGTTGACCGCTTCGACGGCGTGCGTGAAGTCGTCGACGGCGCGGACGGCGAGGACCGGGCCGAACACCTCGTCCCGCCAGACGGCCATCCCGGGGGTGACGTCACCGAGCACGGTGGGCCGCACATAGCAGCCGTGCACGCGGTCTCCCTCGGTGTCGGCACCGCCGCCGGTGAGGACGCGGGCCCCCTCCTCGACCGCCCTGGCCAGCGCGGCGAGGACGCTGTCGCGCTGCCGGGGCCCGGACAGCGGGCACATCGTCGTCGCCGGGTCGGTTCCCGGACCGACGGTCAGCTTCTCGGCCTCCGCGACCAGCAGCCGGGTGAACTCCGCGTGCACCGGCCGCTCGACGACGACCCGGCTGGTGGCGGTGCAGCGCTGGCCGGCCTGGCCGAAGGCGGCGGCGGCGACGGCCCGCGCGGCGGCCGGCAGGTCGGCGTCCCTCAGCACGGCGGAGGCGTTCTTGCCGCCCAGTTCGCCCTGGAAGCGGACGTTGCGGCCGGCGAGGCGGCGGCGGAGCAGGTCGCCGACCTCGTTGGAGCCGGTGAAGGTGACGCCCGCGATCCGCGGGTCGTCCAGGAGCGCCTCCTCGATCTTCGGCGTCCGGCCGGTCACCACGTTCAGCACCCCGGCCGGCAGGCCCGCCTCGTGCAGGGCGCGGGCGAGGTGCAGGCCGGACAGCGGGGTGCCGGTGGCCGGCTTGAGGACGGCCGCGTTGCCGGTGGCGAGCAGCGGGGCGAGTTTGCGGGCCGGGGTGATCAGCGGGTCGTTCCAGGGGCTGATGACCAGCAGCACGCCGACGGGCTCGCGCTGGGTGTGCGTACGGGTGCCGGGGCGGGCGTCGTGCAGGAGGGTGCCATAGCCCTGGCGGGCGAGGCCGGCGTAGTAGTCGAGGAAGTCGGCGGCCTTGCCGGCCTCGCCGCGGGCCTCGGCCAGGGTCTTGCCGTTCTCGGCGGTCACGTCGGCGGCGATCTCGTCGAGGCGTGCGCGGATCAGCCGGGCGGCGCCGGTCAGGACGCGGGCCCGCTCGAACGGGCTGGTGCGCTTCCAGCCGGCGAAGCCCCGCTCGGCGTGGTCGTAGGCGCGGGTGACGTCCTCGGCGGAGAGGGCCGGGACCCGGGCCACGGGGGTGCGGACGTCGGCCGGGTCGTGGACGTCGATCCACTCGCCGGTCGTCACCCACTCCCCGCCCAGGAGCGTTTCCAGGGTGCGCATCAGATCACTTCCTTCATCGGCCGCGGCACAGGGGGGCGCGGTCAGCGGGTCGGCCGTGCGGGGCCGGAAGCGACGACACACCATGCCGGGACCGGCCCACCAGCCCCGCGGCGGCAGGCATTGCTTGCGCCGCGCGCGGGCCGGGCCAGGGGTGGTCCATGCTGGAATCTGCCGTCCGGACGGTACGCCCCGGACACCGTCCCGAGCCGAGGAGAGACCGCTCATGGCCTACGCAGTCGTCGCCCACTACCGCTGCGCGCCCGCCGACGCGGACGCGGTGCGAGCCGCGCTGCTGAGGGCGCGGGAGGCGACCCGCGCCGAGCCGGCGAACCTCGCCTACGACGTGCACGCGGTGGCGGACGATCCCGGCGGCTTCCTGCTGTACGAGCGGTACGAGGACGCCGCCGGGTTCGAGGCGCACCAGGCGGCCCCGCATTTCCAGGAGCAGATCGTCAAGACGGTGTGGCCGCTGCTGACCGGCCGGTCGGTGACCTTCGCCGAGGCGCTGTGACGGGCCGAGATCTCAGGTAGGTACCAACTTCCCTGCCGCACTGTGGTGTTGAAGGGGTCCGTGCTAAGTTCCCGGCCATCCCTGGCGACCGCACACCCACGGGGGCGTGGATGGCGAACGGTGAACTCCACGGGTACGGGCCGCTGCTGGAGACCTTCGTGCCCCGGGCGGTCGGCCTGGACGCGCGGGGCAGGGGCACCAGGCCCGGCTGGCCCGGCGGCGCCCCGGTCATCAGGATCTACGGCGGGCGCGGAACGGGCCGGACCGCGGTGTGCCAGGCCCTGCACGGCCGGTACGTCAACCGGCTGCACGTCGCCAAGTGGCCCGCGACCGACCGGGCGGTCCCGGCCGCGGCGCCGCCGGCGGACGGCGCGGGCCTGCTCGTCTCCCGCCCGCTGGCGGCCCTGGCCTGGCTGGTCCACGAGCTGAACGCCGGCGTGCCGAAATTCGGGCGCATCGCGTTCCCCCGGTTCACCTACGCCGTACTGGCCGTCGTCACCCTGGAGGAGTCGGCGCCCCGGGCCGACCCGGACGGTCCGAGTCCGGCCGAGCTGGCGACGTTCCAGCGGCAGCGGCAGGACCTGGAGCAGGCACTGGAGGACTCGGCCGGCGAGCCCGCCGTACGGGAACGCTTCGGTGCCCTGGTCGACGCGACGGTCCCACTGCTGCGGTGGATCCCGGTGCTGGCGCCGCTGGAGGACCTGGTGCGCGAGCTGCTGCGGCAGGCCCGTCGGGGCCGCGGCGGCCAGGGGCTGGACGCGGCGGCGCTGCGGTGGTGGGACGAGCGGCCGCTCGGCGTCCCGGGCACCGGGATCGAGAAACTGCTGCGGTACGCGCAGCACCTGGGCTTCGAGCTGCCGGCCCCCGCCCGCGACGACCTGGAACGGCGGCTGGCCGCGGCGTTCTTCGCCGACATCGACGCCTACTACCGGGCCTGGCACTTCTTCACCCGCCCGCTGCCCCTGGTCGTCCTGGACGACACGCACACCCGCACCGGCGAGCGCCTGTTCGACCTGCTGCTGACCGCGTACGCCGAGGCCGCGGGGCCGGACCCCGGCCGGGGCGCGGACGTCAGCCGTCCCGTGCTCGTCAGCACCCGGCTCGGCGCGGGCCCCGGCGGGGCACCGGACCGGGACCGGCACCCGGCCGACGTGACGAGGATCGGCACGCTCGCCTGGGAGAGCCCGCGGGGACGGTCGCCCGACGCCTGGCAGCTGTGGCTCAGGGCGCCGGCGCTGCGGACCGCGGACATCGCGGCCGCCCTCGGCACGGGCTGCCCCCGGGGGCTGCCCGATGTGACCGGGCAGATCAGCGCCGGCCGCGCGGGCCTGGCCCGGCCGCTGACCGACGCCGCCCGGCAGGACCTGCGCCGCGGCCGGGACAGTGTGCTGCGCCGGTGCGCGACCGAGGGCCTGGGCCGCGCGCTGCTCGGCCTCCCCCCGGCGGGTCCGGCCGAGGAGGCGAGCGTCGCGGACGTCCTGCTGCACTACCTGGTGCCCGAGCGGTCGCTGATCGAGCCCCTGCTGCCCTGGGCCGTGGCGCTGCGCCTCGACGACGTACGGCGGCTGCCGGGCCTCGGGGACGGCGAGGTGGCGGCGGGGGACCGGGTGCGGGCCTTCCTGCGGGCCGAGCACTGGGACCGGTCCCCCTGGGCGGGCGAGGCGGGTTTCGTGCCTCCGGTCGGCGACCGGGCCCTGCGCGAACTGCTGCTGCACCGGCTGCGGGCCGAGTGCACACCCGCCCGCCGGGGGCCCGACGCCTTCGCGTACTGGACACGGCTGCACTCGGCCGCCGCCGCCCACTACGGCCGGGCCGCCGCCGACGACCGGGACGCGCTGATCGCCCGGCTCCACCACACCCTGGCCCTGGGCCGCCGCGAGGAGGCCGTGGCCGGACTGCACCAGCTGTTCGGCACCGACGACCGGCGCTCCTGGCTGGCCGCCGTGCAGTTCGTCTGCGCGGCACCCCGGCCGCCGGACGGTTACGCGCGGCAGCACCCGGAGGGGCCCGGCAGCTGCCCGGCCTGTCCCGGGCCGCGTCCGGACGGCCGGCACCGGGCCGTCGCGGCGCTGGTGACCCGCCTCCAGGACCTGTCCACGCTCTCCTCCCTCTACACGGACGACCCCGACAGCCCGGACAACCGGCTGCGCCAGTTGCTCAGCGGCTTCGACATCGCCTACGACGACCAGGACATCGCCACCGTGGAGGCCGCCCGGCTCTGGCCGGCGCTGCTCGCCCAGGGGCGGCGCGTTCCCGAACTGCCCATTCCGGCCGAGCGAAGGGACCACTGACGTGCCGGCACCCGAGTTCTGGCCCGGATGGCTGCTGGTCGGCGGGGCGAGCGCGCTCGTCGTCGCCACGGCACTGGTCCTGTGGTGGGTGTGGCACGCCGGTGTCGACCACCTCGTCCGCAACGCCGTCGCCGTCGTCTGCGCCCTCGTCGCGGGCGGCGCGGTGGCCGTCGTCTGCTGGACGGCCGCGCTGCCGGACTACTGCCAGAGCGGCAACGAACGGCTGGTCCGGGAGGACGGCCAGTGTGTGGGGATCAGCGACGGCGGCTACGTGTTCGACGACGCCCTCGCCGCCGTGTCCGCGCGGATCGAGGAACTCAACCACCGTGTCGAGCAGGGCGACAAGCCGTACGCCACCATCGCCCTGATGATCCCCATGACGCCCGGTGAGGAGAGCGCGGCGGACCGCGCCCAGTTGCTGCGCGAGGTCCAGGGCGCCTATCTCGCGCAGTACCGGGCCGACGTGGTGGCCCCGGAGGACGTGCCCGTCCGGCTCGTCCTCGCCAACCCGGGCCGGGACCTGGAGCACGGCCGGCGGGTGGCCGACTGGCTCGCCGAGCTGGCCGCCTCCGACCAGGACCGGCTGCGGGCGGTGTTCGGCTTCAACCTCAGTGTCCAGGAGAACGCCGACACCATCGGCTACCTCACCCGGGAGAAGAAGATCCCGGTGGTGGGCGGCCCCATCACCGCCACCGATCTCGCCGACGGCGGGAGGACGCCGTATCCGGGCCTGGTGAAGGTGGTGCCGTCCAACCACGACCAGGCGCGCGCGCTGCGGCACTACCTGGACCAGGACGACACCAAGTCCTTCCTCGTCGAGGACATCAGCGGCACCGACCTGTACGCGAGGTCGCTGCGGGAGGCGTTCCGCGAGGTCACCAGGAACGCGGCGAGCGGCCCGGAGCAGTACGACGCCCAGCGGGTGACGAACAACGACTTCCAGCAGATGGTGAACAACATCTGCGACTCCCGGGCCACCACCCTCTACTTCGCCGGACGGCCGGCCGCACTCGCCCAGCTGATCAACGCGCTGGGCCGGCGCGGCTGCGACCGGCATCTGACCCTCGTCACCGTCTCCGGGGCGTCGACCATCACCCTGGAGCCCAGCCTCGACTGGGGCGCGCTCACCCGGGGCAAGGGCCTGACCGTGGAGTACGCCACCATCACCCACCCGGACGTGTGGGCGGCGGACGGCAGCCCCGCGCCGCCCTCGACCGGCGGCTCGCCCGCGGACCTCGCGAAACTGACCGGTCTGCTGGAGCCGGACGCCGCGCACGATCCGGGGGACATCGGCGCCACCGACCTCTCCGACGGGCGCACCATCACCATGTACGACTCGGCGCTGACCGCCATCACCGGCATCGAGAACCGGGTGACCGAGAAGGGCGAGGTGCCGGATCTCGCGGCCATCGAGGAGGCGTGGCGGCGGCTGCACGGCGTGCACAAGGTGCCCGGGGCGAGTGGGTGGATCTGCCTGGGCGGCGACGGCACCCCGTACGACAAGGCGGTGGCGATCGTCCGGCTGGTGGCCGAGGGCGGCGAGGGGCCCGGCGGGCACCTCGCCTACCAGGGGGTGGCGTGGCCGACCGGCCGGCCGCTGACCGCCGAGCGGTGCCTGAACACCAAGGGCTGAGCCGGTCCCCCGCCCCGCGCCGTCAGAACTCGTTGCCCCAGCAGTAGCGCGCGATCGTCTCCACGAGCACCAGTTTGCGGCGCTGGTCCCCGGCGGTCAGCAGCGGCCGCGCCGCGACGTCCGCGAAGCCCCGGGACGGGGACACGGCCGCGTCCTCCAGGTCGGCGAACGCCTCCAGGGGGTCGATGCGGGACATCACCGTGTCGATGTCCTCCAGTGCCGGACTGGTGGCGTCGACCACGCCCAGGCAGAAGTCCCGCCCCTCGGGCAGCGCCCGCACCAGGTCCGTCTCGGCCGCGGTGCCCCGGTCGAACGGGAGCACCCAGCGGTCGGCGGGAATGCCGGTGTACATCCGCTCGGCGCGGGCGCGGTCCACGGCGGCCGGTGCCGCCCAGCCCGGGGACACGGCGACGCGGACGCCCTCGGGCCGCTCGGCCGGCCGTACGGCCCGGGCGTCCACGGCGAGGGCGTCCACGGCGAGGGCGTCCTCGAAGGACAGGGCGCCGCCGGGGGCCGGTTCGGTGCCGGCCTGGCCGAGCAGGAGCGGGTTGTTGAGCTGGATCAGGCGGACACCCTCGGCGACCAGCAGGGCGATCTCCGCCCGCACGATCTCCGCGAGCGCCTCGCCCAGTTCGCGGGCGGAGGAGAGGCCGGGGCCGGGCCGGTACGTGGTGGCCGCGAGGTACGCCGGGGAGGGCAGGGACACCTTCGGGGCGATCCGGGTCAGCCCGGTGAGCCGGGCGGCCCGGTCGGCGAGCAGCGGGCCGTCCGCCTTCGGCGGGGACTCGGCGACCCAGCGGACCAGGCCGTCGGGGCCCGTCTCGCCGGTGCGGCGGAAGCCGGAGACACGGTCGAGGACGGCGCCGCGGAAGTCCTCGCGCGGGAAGTCGCCGTCGGTGACGACGGTGGAGCGCAGCCTGCGCTGGTCGGCGACGGCCTCGGCGACCGCGTCCGCCACCGAGTCCGGGTCGTCGCGCACCAGGCGGGCCGGGCGGACCAGGCTGCCGTGGTGGTCGATGCGGTAGTTGTACGTGTCCGCCATGATCAGCTCTCCGTTCCCTGGGCGGCGGGCTCGGCCGCGACGCCCCAGGCCGCGAACTCCAGCTCGTACCCGAGGGATTCGAGCACCTCGTCGGCGATGGCCTGGTCCTCGTCGGCGGTGCCGCCGGCGATGCCGAGGCCGCCGATGACCTCGCCGTCCTTCTTGACGGTGACGCTGCCGTCGGTGGCCATGATGGGCTGGGCGGCCCCGGGGAGCTGGGAGAGCTGGGAGAAGAAGACGGGCTGGCTCTCCTGCCACTTCTTCAGCATTCTGCCGGGGCGCCGCATCACGGCGGCGGTGTACGCCTTGGCGCGGGCGATGTCGGGGGTGAGCGGGCGGGCGCCGTCGGAGCGGCGGACGGCGACGACGAAGCCGCCGGCGTCGACCACGGCGACGCTCACCGCCTTGCCGACGGCCCGCCCGCGCTGGAGCGCGGCGGCGATGATCTCTTCGGCGGCGTCGAGGCTGATGGTGCTCATACGGCGGCTTCCTCCGGGGCGGTGAGGGTGCGGCGCAGCCGGGCCAGGGCGGCGTTGTAGGGCTCGGGCGTCTCCCAGTACATGGAGTGCGGGGCGCCGGGGACGATCTCCAGGTGGGAGCCGGGCAGCAGTTCGTGGGCGCGGGTGACGGTCTTGACGCCGAGCACCGCGTCCTTCTCGCCGGCCAGGAAGGCGACCTTGACACCGGAGTGCTGGATCTCGTCCAGGGTCGGGCCGTCGGTGTCGAGGTTGCGCAGGTCCTGCATCCTGGCCGCGTTGAACGTGCCCATCTGCTGGAAGAGGAAGGTGAGGTCGGCGCGTTCGGTCTGGAACTCCTTGGTGAGCAGCCGGTCGGTGACGGGCAGCTTGACGGCCTCGGCACGGTCGGCGGCGGCCAGTTCCCGCAGCTCGGGGTGGTTGATGCCGCCGAGGGAGTGGCCGAGGACGACGCAGGAGACCCGGTCGGGGCGGAGCAGGCCGGCGCGGAGGGCGGCGACGGAGCCGATGGACTGGCCGACCAGCATGACGTCGGTCAGGTCCGCCGCCTCCAGGACCGCGACGACGTCGCCGGGGAAGTCCTGGCCGTCGAACTCCGGCAGGGAACTGTCGGACTTGCCGAAGCCGCGCAGGTCGAGCGTGACGACCGTGAACCGCTCGCGCAGCGCCGCGACCTGCTGCCACCAGGCGGCGTGGTGGCCACCGCTGCCGTGCACGAACAGGATGGCCGGGCCGCTGCCGTGGCGCTCGTAGTAGACGGCGGTGCCGTCGGAGTCGGCGAAAGGCATGGGGTGCAACTCCTCGACAGCGTACGTCAGTTGGGGCGCTTGGCGTGGTGGACCAGCTCGATCATGGTGTGGTCGGGGTCGTGGATGTAGCAGAACTCGGACTGGTTCTCGGGGCGCTGGACGGGCCGGGTGTGCCGGATGCCCAGCTCCCTGAGGTGGGCGAGGAAGTCGTCCCAGTCGTCGACCTCGACGGCGAAGTGGTAGGGCGCCATGCGCTCCATCTCCTCGACCGGGGTGAAGTGCAGGTCGAAGGTGCCGCGGGTCATCAGCACCACGCGGGTGTTGGACTTGGGCATGATCCGCTTCATGCCGAAGACCTTGGCGTACCACTCGGCGGTGCGGTCGGGGTCGGTGGTGGGGAAGTTGACGTGGTGGATGTAGCGGGGTGTGGCGCTCATGACGCGTTCCCTTCCAGGTGTACGGGGTTGGAGAGGGCGCCGATGCCGCTGATGCCGACCTCGACGGTGTCGCCGGGTTCGAGCGGGCAGACGGACTCGGCACCCATCCAGAGCACGTCGCCGGGGTGCATGGTGATGTGCCGGGTGATCTCGACGATGTAGTCGTACGGGTCGAAGACCATGTCGCCGGTGGCGAACTCGGCGCGGACGTCGCCGTTGACGCGCAGGGTGGTGGTCTGCGCCAGCGCGTCGACGTCGGTCTCGATCCAGGGGCCCATCGGCTTGAAGGTGTCGCTGTTCTTGCCGCGCCACAGGGTGCGGTCCTGGTGCTGCCAGGTGCGGGCGCTGACGTCGTTGCCGACGGTCCAGCCGAAGACCGCCGCGCGGGCCTGGTCGTGGGTGGCGTGCCGCAGGGTGCGGCCGATGACGGCGACGAGTTCGGGCTCGGCCTCGAAGCGGCCGGTGACCTCGGCCGGTTTCACGATGGGCGTGAGGTGCCCGGTCAGGGCGTTGTTGGCCCGGTAGCCGACCTCGGGGCGCTCGGGCGTGGGCACCCCGGCGTGGGCGATGTGCCGGGGGTAGTTCAGGCCGACGGCGTAGAAGACGGGCGGGACGACGGGCGGCAGCCAGTGGGCGCCCTCGCGGGGCACGGTGCCGATGACGTCGACACCGGTCTCCTGGAGCGGGGAGCCGGACAGCAGCTCGATGTCCCGCTCCCCCACCCGGCCCCACACCGCCCGCCCGCCGGCCGCGACGCGCGCGTACCTCATGGCGCCAGCAGGTGGGAGACGCGCTTGGTGATCAGGTAGGCGTCGAGTGCCTCGGGGCCGCCCTCACGGCCGTAGCCGCTGTCCTTGACGCCGCCGGAGGGGGCCTCGTGGACGGAGCCGCCGCAGTGGTTGACCGACAGGATGCCGGCCTCCAGTTCGGCGCAGAGCCGCTCGGCGGTGGCGGCGGAGCCGGTGAAGCCGTAGGCGGCCAGCCCGTACGGCAGGCTGTTCGCGAGCGCGAGCGCCTCGTCGAGGTCGTGGAAGGCGACGATCGGCGCGAGCGGTCCGAACGGCTCCTCGCTCAGCAGTTCCGCGTCCTCGGGTACGCCGGTGAGGACGGTCGGCGTGAAGAACCAGCCGGGGCGGTCCAGGCGCCTGCCGCCGGTGCGGATCTCGGCGCCGTGGGCGACGGCGTCGGCGGTGAGGCGCTCCATGGCCTGGAGGCGGCGTTCGTTGGCGAGCGGCCCCATGGTGGTGGCCGGGTCCAGCCCGTCGCCGACCGTGACCGCTTCGGCGGCCTTGACGAACTCGGCGGTGAACTCCTCGGCGATCGACGCGTGGACGAGGAAGCGGCTGGGCGAGGTGCAGACCTGGCCGGCGTTGGCCCACTTGGCGCGGGCGGCCGTGCGGGCGGCCGTCACGGGGTCGGCGTCGGCGCAGACGATCACCGGGGCGTGGCCGCCCAGCTCCATCAGGGAGGGCTTCATGACCTGGCCGGACCTGGCGGCGAGGAGCTTGCCGACCGGGACGGAGCCGGTGAAGGCGACCAGGCGGGTCACCGGGGAGGCGATGAGGCGCTCGGAGACCTCGGCGGGTTCACCGAAGACGAGGTTGAGGACGCCGGGCGGCAGGCCCGCGTCGGCGTAGCAGCGGACCAGTTCCATGGCGCTGGCCGGGGTCTCCTCGGACGCCTTGATGACGAGGGAGCAGCCGGCCGCCAGGGCGGAGGAGATCTTGCGGTTGGGGCCGCCGACGGGGAAGTTCCACGGGACGAACGCCGCGACGGGGCCGATGGGTTCGCGGCGCACGGTGAGGACGGTGCCGGGGTCGGCGGGGATGACCCGGCCGTAGGCGCGGCGGGCGTCGTCGGTGTGCCAGCGCAGGGTGGCGGCGGTGCGGCGGGCCTCGCCGGTGGACTCGCGCAGCGGTTTGCCCTGTTCCCGGGTGGCGGTCCGGCCGAGCGCGCCGGCCCGCTCGGCGATCAGGTCGGCGGCGGTGTGCAGGATGCGGGTGCGCTCGGTGACCGGGGTCGCGCGCCACACCGGGAAGCCCTGCGCCGCCGCGTCGAGCGCGCGGTCCAGGTCGGCCGTGGTGGCCAGCGGGACGTCGCCGATCACCTCCTCGGTGGCGGGGTCGGTGATCGGGGCGGTACGGCCGGTCTCGCCCTGGCACCACTCGCCCGCGATGTACATGCGGACGGCGGGGCGGCCGTGGTCGGTGGTCATGGGTGGGTGCCCTCTCGAAAGGGGTTCAGGACGCGGGGGCGTCCTGGTCACGGTGGGTGCGCAGGGCCCAGATGTGGTGCGGCGGGGTGGTTTCGTGGACGCGGGTCTCGTAGGTGTCGTCGACCCGGTCCATGTCGGCGGCGTACTCGACGCGTCCGCCGCAGGGGGCGTGCAGGAAGCGGAAGACGTTGGAGCCGACGGTGTGCCGGCCCAGCCTGCGGGCCTCGCGCCAGCCCCGTTCGATCATGTGGTTGCCGCCCTCGACCACATCGTCGAAGCCGGGGACCTCGTAGGCGATGTGGTTCACGCAGACGCGGTCGGGGCGGTGGCAGAGCAGCATGGTGTGCTGGTCGTCGTCGCCGGGGGCCCGCATGAAGACACCCATGGGTTCGACGACGTCGGTGGGGCGGAAGCCGAGGAGGCCGGTGTAGAAGGCGACGGCCTCGTCCTTGCCCTCCTTGGCGATGTTGAGGGCGACATGGCACATGCGCAGGGGGTGGGCGCGGGTGAGCGGCTCCAGCGGCTCGTTCCAGCGGTGGACACTGCCGTAGGTGTTGGCGCGGCGGGGTTCGACGGTGACCTTCCTGGGGCGGGCGAGGGTGAGGCCCACGCCGAAGCCGCTTCTGTCGACGGTGTGGTGGACGCCGTCGGCGGTGGTGCGGACCCGGTGGCCGCGGGCCACGGCGGTCACCAGCCGGTCCAGTTCCTCCTGGGTGTCGACGCCCCAGACGACCTCGCGCAGGGTGGGGCCGTCCTCCACCGGGGGCGGCAGCAGGGGGCTCGGGTCGGTGTCCAGGTGGAGGGTCTGTCCGGTGAGCGTCTCGAACACCGCGTGTTCGTCGGTGCGTTCCACCAGGAAGAGACCGAAGTCCTCGAAGAACCGGACGCATGCGCCGAGGTCGTCGACGCTGTGGGTGACCGACTCGATGCGCTGGATTCCCATGGCTTCCTCGTTTCCGTCTCGCCTGGTGAGCGTAGGTTTGCGGAGGGTGGGGCCTCAATGGCCCGGGGGCCGCCGGGTGCGCAACCCTTTCTTGCGCCGCCGGCACGGTCGAAGCCGCCGCGGGCACGCGCGGCGCTCAGGGCCGGGCGGCGGCGATGGGGTGCCGGGAGAACCAGTCGGCGAGGAAGTCCAGGAAGACGCTCACCTTGCGCGGGGTGTCCCGGCCGGGGCCGTAGATCGCGTAGAGCGGGCGGTCGGGGACGGCCAGTTCCGGCAGCAGCACCTTCAGGGCGCCGGCGGCGATGTCGTCGTGGACCGGGCGCTGGGGCAGCAGGGCGAGGCCGCGGCCGTGTACGGCGGCCTTCTGCAGGGCGATGTAGGAGTTCGACGAGAAGACGATGTTGCGGATCTTGTGCAGGGTGCTGGCGTGGCCGTGGCCGATCCGCCAGACCGGGTCGTTGACGTGCACCAGGCAGTCGTGGTGGGCGATGTCGTTGGGGTGCGTCAGGTCCCCGTGCCGCTCGATGTACTCCCCGGAGGCGCACAGCACGAAGGGCAGCGAGGAGATCTTCTTCAGACGGACGCTGGAATCGCGCAGGTCCCGGGTGTGGAAGGCGATGTCGAATCCGCTGTCCAGGAAGTCGTAGGTGCGGTCCGACATGCCGCCCAGCTCGAAGCGGATGTGGATCTTGGGGTGGGCGGCGGAGAACGCGGCGATGGCGTCGCCGAGGTCGAGGCTGCCGATCCATTTGGGGCAGATGACGCTGAGGGTGCCCTCGGCACGGTCGTGGAGCCGGGCGATGCCGGCGTCCTCGGCCTCGATCTCGTCCAGGATGCGGGCGGCGAACTCCGCGTAACGGCGGCCCGGTTCGGTCAGGCTCACCGAGCGGGCGGTGCGGTTGACCAGACGGACCCCGACCTGGCGTTCCAGCTCCGCGACGTGCCGGGAGACCAGGGAGCCCGACGACCCGAGTTTCTTGGCGGCTCCGCTGAAACTGCCGACCTGGGCGACGGTGACGAGGCTGTGCATGAGGAGCAGACGGTCCATGTTTCCCTCCGGAGGCCGCTCCCCGTCCGACCGGCGGCGCGGGGCGGGGAGCAAGGGCCCGTCGTGCCGTCGGCCCGCCCCCGTGGCGGGTCCACGGGGCAGGCCGGACGCGCGGCGGGCGGGATGTGCGCGGCTCGTGCGGGTGAGGCTCGTGCGGATGCGGCTCGTGCGGGTGGCTCGTGCGGTGAGGGGGCGCCGGTTCCCGGTGGGGGCCTACTTCGGGCAGTACTGCGGAGCCTCGCTCAGGTTGTCCTTCGTGACCAAGACAAGAGGAATGTCAGAGATTTTGTCAACACCTTGTGCCTCGCCGAGCAGTCCGATCGTGCTCTTCACGGCGGTCTGTCCGATGGTCATCGCCGAGTTGGCGACGGTGGCGGCCAGGCGCCCGTCCTCGACCGCGGCGATGCCGTCCTCGGTGCCGTTCACCGAGACGATCCGCACGTCCTCGGCGCCGGCGGCGTCGAACGCCTTGCGCACCGCGAACGCCATCTCCTCGTTGGCGACGAAGGCGTAGTCCAGGCCGGGATGGGCCTGGATCATGTTCTCGGCGACGTCCTGCGCCTTGGCCGGGTTGAACATGCCGGGCTGGTCGGCGACGACCTTCGCGTTCTTCGGCAGGGCGTCCTGGAACCCGCCGACCAGCAGGTCGGAGGCGGCGCCGGGGGCACCGGCGACCACGCCGACCGTCACCTCCTTGCCGGCGGCGTCCTCGGCGATCCACCCGGCGTCCAGCGCGCCGACCTTCTTCAGGTCGACCACCGCGGCGCCGAGCACGTCGTCCATGTCGGAGGTGGCGACCGAGGTGAGGTAGATCGGGATGCCCGCGCTCTTGGCCTTGGCGATGTCGCCCTCCAGGGCGTCGACGTTGACCGTCTGCACGATCAGTGCGTCCACGTCGCGGGAGATCATGTCCTCGATGTTGGACAGCTCGGTCCCGGCGTCCTGCTTGGAGTTGGCCGAGTAGACCGTGGCGTCCCGCGCCTCGGCCTCCTGCTCGACCGCCTTGAGCAGACAGGAGTGGAAGTGGGTGGTGGAGCCGTTGACGAACCCGAGGGAGACGGAGCCTTCGGCAGCACCGCCGCTGTCGTCTCCGGAACCGCATCCGGCGAGCACCAGGGCGGTGGCGCCGATGAGAAGGGCCGCGACGGTGCGGCGTGAGCGGACGGAGTTCATGGGTCGAACCTTTCCTGCGTCGTCGAAGAGAAGGTGCGTGCGCGGGGCTGCGCCGGGATGGGGGAACGCGCGAAGGTGCGGGGACGTGCGGAGGCGGAGGGTGTGCGGCCGGGACGCTAATGCCCTGGTGCGGACCCGCGCTGGAACTCGTTGACGACGGCCGCGACCAGCAGCACCCCGCCGGTGACGACGAGCTGGTAGTTGCTGTCGACCTGGAGCAGGTTCAGCGCGTTGCCGACCACGCCCAGCAGGATCACGCCGAAGACGGTGCCGACGACGGTGCCGTGGCCGCCGGCCAGCGAGGTGCCGCCGATGACCACCGCGGCGACCGCGGTCAACTGGGTCTGGAGCCCCGCGGTGTTGGGCGCGGCGGCGCCGAGCCGGGAGAGCAGCATCAGGCCGGCCAGACCGGCGAGCACCCCGGCGAGCGCGTACAGGGCGAGCTTGCGCCGGCCGACGTCGATGCCGCTGAGCCGGGCGACGTGCTCGTTGCCGCCCATCGCGAACGCGTCCCGGCCGAAGGTGGTGAACCGCATGGTGACGCCGGTCAGCGCCAGCACCAGCACGGCCACCACCGTCAGGTACGGCACACCCGCGACCTCGTCGTTGCCGAGCGCGGACATCTTGTCGCCGGTGGTGACACTCATGCCGTCCAGGACCAGCAGGGCGACACCGTCCAGGAGCATCGCCGAGGCGAGGGTGGCGACGAACGGGGCGACCCGGGTGAAGGTCACCACCAGCCCGTTGGCCAGGCCGATCAGGGTGGCCAGGGCGAGGCAGACGACGACCACGGCGGGTGTGGACCAGCCGCCATCCAGCAACTGAGCGCCCGCGCACAGGGTGACGGCCGCGTTGGAGCCCATGGAGAAGTCCATGCCGCCGGCGGTCATCAGCAGGGTCAGGCCGGCCGCGATGACGGCGTTGACGCTGACCTGACGCACCACGTTGAGCAGGTTCTGCGAGGAGGTGAAGGCGTCCGCCTGCACGGCGGTGAACACACAGACCAGGATCAGTACGAGGATCAGCCCGCCGTGCGGGACGCGCAGCAGGCTCCGGGCGCCGGGGCGGGAGTCCGCCCGGCCGGGCGGGCCGTCGGCCGTGACGTCCGGGGCGGCGGAGGGGGTCTTGAGGCTCACTGCGGTTGACCTCCGAGTGCGGTCGCGACCAGTTGGTCGCGGGTGATGGCGTGGATGTCGTGCTCGGCGACGGTGCGGCCGGCGCTCACCACGACGACCCGGTCGGCCAGGCGCATGACCTCCTCGGCGGAGGAGGAGGCGAGCAGGACGGCCACACCGCGGGCGGCGAGGCCGTCGACGAGGGCGTGGATGTCGGCCATGGCGGCGACGTCCACCCCGTTGGTGGGGTCCTCCAGGAAGCAGGCGACCGGCTCGGTCTCCAGCCACTTGCCGAGCAGCACCTTCTGCTGGTTGCCGCCGGACAGCGCGCCGACCGGCGGGTTGCCGGAGAGGGCGACGACACCGTAGGCGGTGCGGACGGGCGCGGCGCGGCGGGCGAGGTGGGCGGCGCGGTGCAGCCGGCGGCGGGCGAAGCGGTCGCCTGCCAGCATCAGGTTCTCGTCCACGGTCATGCCCTGGACCAGACCGAGGGAGCGGCGGTCCCCGGTGACGCAGCGCAGGCCGCTGGCGAGGGACGCCCTGACCTTGCCGAAGGGCACGGGGCGGCCGTCGACGCGGACCTCTCCGGCGTCGGGGCGGCGACGGCCCGACAGCAGGTCGAACAGGCGGGACTGGGCGTCGCCGGCCGGGCCGAGGACGGCGACGACCTCGCCCTTGCGGACCTCGACGGTGAAGTCGCGCACGGCACGGCCGTCGGTCAGTCCGCGCACGACCAGCCCGTGGTCGTCCTCGGGCGCCGGGCGTACGGGGCGGGTGGAGACCACGTCCCGGCCGGCCATGGCCCGCACCAGCGAGGCGGGGTCCAGCTCGGCGGCCGGGGCGCTGCGCGCCAGGGCGCCGTCGCGCAGCACGGTGACCCGGTCGGCGATCGACATGACCTCGTCGATGTAGTGCGAGATGTAGACGACGGCGACGCCCTCGTCCCGCAGCCGGCGCACCAGGGCGCGGACCTGGCCGGCGTCCCGGGCGCCGAGGCAGGCGGTCGGCTCGTCCAGGATCAGCACCGTGCCGCCGCGCCGCACCTCGCGGGCGACCTCGACCATGGTCTGCTCGGCGACGGTGAGGGTGCCCGCGACCCGGTCGACGTCGATGTCGATGCCGAGGCCGGTGAGCGCGGCCCTCGCCTGGGCGCGGACCGCCTTCCAGCGCACGGTGCCGGCCCGGGTGGGCAGGTCGCCCAGCATGACGTTCTCGGCGACGGTGAGCCCCATCGCCAGTTCGCGGCGCTGCGGCACCGAGGAGACGCCGAGTCCGCGGGCCTTGCGCACGGTGAGTCCGGCATGCCGCTCGCCGCCCACCTCGACGGTGCCGCCGTCGGGCCGGTGGACGCCGCTGAGGACCTGCACCAGGGTGGACTTGCCGGCGCCGTTCATGCCCATCAGGGCGTGGATCTCACCGGCGTACAGGTCGAGGTCGACGCCCTTGAGGGCGGCGGCCCCGCCGAAGCTCTTGGTGACGCCCCGTACCCGCAGCACGGCCCGCACACCGGTGCCCGCCGGGTCCGGTACGGCACTCACGGCCGGGCCCCGTCGCCGTCGGGGGCGACCCTGCCGTGACCGCGGACGTCGGGGAAGGGCGGCTCCTTGCCGGGCTGGAGGTCCACCTGGAAGGTGTTGAGACACATGCCGAGCATGGTGAAGTTGCCGAGCGCGCCGATGGTGTCGACCAGGCCCCTGTCGCCGAAGTGCCGCCGGGCCGCGGCGAAGGTGGCGTCGGTGACGAAGTGTTCCTCCAGGACCTCCTTGCAGAACCGGTAGAACGCCTGGTCGGCCTCGTTGTCGAAGACCGCCTCGCGCTTCTCGGCGATGGCCTTGACGGCCGCCTCCGGGACACCGGCCTCGATCGCCTGGTGGACGTGCGCGTTCCAGGAGTACTGCGCGTCCCAGTTGCGGGCCGCCAGCAGCAGCGCCAACTCCCGCAGGTGTTCCGGCAGGCCGCAGTCGAACCGGGCGAACGCGCCGAGCGACTCGGCCCGTTCGCACATCTCCGGGCTGTGCAGCCAGACCCGGAAGGGGCCGCGGACCGCGCCGCGGCGTCCGGCGATTCGCGCGGCCAACTCCCGCTGCCGCTGGTCCATTTCCTCTTCGGTGAGCACGGGGAGCCTCATCGGGCCGACACCTGCCTTTTCTTTCCGGCGCGTTTCCCGGGCGGGTCGAGCGGCCCGCGGTGACAGGTGACGGTACAGCCGGGCCGTTGCGGCACACCCCTTGCGGAACGCAACGTAAAACTGCGCGCCCGAGGGCACCGGCCGGTGCCCGCGCGGCCTAACGTCGTGCGACGCGAGCCGCCGAACGGAAGGACATCCCCGCAATGACCACGATCATCAAGGCCGCGTCCGTGCCCCTGCTCGACCGGGGCGGTGCGGTGGTGACCACGCCCCTGATCACCACGTCGTCGGCCGGCGGGGAGAACCGCGTCACCAGTGGCATGAGCGTGTACCCGGTGGGTTCCGGGGCGCCGCTGCACTCGCACAACTGCGACGAGCACGTGACGGTCCTCGACGGCGAGGCGGAGGTGTGGGTGGACGGCGAGGTGACGAAGCTGGAGCGTTACGACACCACGTACATCCCCTCCCCCGTCCCGCACCTGTTCCGCAACGTCGGCGACACGCCGCTGCGCATCCTGTGGGTGTACTCCTCCGGCCATGTGACCCGTACGTTCACGGAGACCGGCAAGACGGTGGAGCACCTGTCGGCCGAGGACCGGATGGGCGAGGACTGATCCCGCCCCCGTGTGACCGATCACATGCCGAGACACGCTTGCATCATGCACCTGACCAGGCGTTGTCTCGCACGGTGAGTACCGAACGAACCGAACACCACGACACCGCGGCCACCGCGGCCACCGCGGCCACCGGTGACCGCTCCGCACGGCGTGCCGTCACCGTCTTCCCCGTACTGGTCCTCCTGGCCGGCGCCCTCGGACTGCTGCTCCCGGGCAGCTTCTCCGGCTGGAGCGAGGGAGTGCCCTATCTGCTGGGCGTCGTGATGTTCTGCATGGGCGTCACCATGACCCCGGAGGACTTCCGCGGGGTCGCCAAGCGGCCCTGGGCGGTGGCGCTCGGACTGGTCGCGCACTACGTCATCATGCCGGGGCTCGGCTGGGCCATCGCCCACCTCCTCCATCTCTCCCCGCAGCTCGCCGCCGGGGTGATCCTGGTCGGCTGCGCCCCCAGCGGCACGGCCTCCAACGTGGTCACCTACCTGGCGCGCGGCGACGTGGCGCTGTCCGTCTCCGTCGCCACCGTCTCCACCGTGCTGGCCCCGCTGATCACCCCGCCGCTGACGCTGCTGCTGGCCGGCGAGTACCTGCCGGTCGACGCCGGTTCGATGGTCACCGACATCCTCAAGACGGTGCTGCTGCCGGTCCTCGCGGGTCTCGTCGTCCGGCTGGTCGCCGGCCGGTGGGTGCAGCGGACGCTGCCGGTGCTGCCGTGGCTCTCCGCGCTGACCATCGCCGTGATCGTGGCCGTGGTGGTGGCGGGCAGCGCCGACGCCATCAAGTCGGCCGCCCTGCTGGTGTTCGTCGCCGTGGTGCTGCACAACGGCCTGGGCCTGGCGCTGGGGTACGGCGCGGGCCGGCTGGGCCGGCTGGGCGAGGGGGGCAGCCGCGCCATGGCCTTCGAGGTCGGCATGCAGAACTCCGGGCTCGCGGCCTCGCTGGCCACCGCCCACTTCAGCCCGCTGGCCGCGCTGCCGGCCGCGGTCTTCTCCGTCTGGCACAACATCTCCGGCGCGCTGGCCGCCGCCTGGCTGTCCCGCCGTCCCCGCTGAGTCACCCCCCTGTACGGCACCGCCCCGGTCCACAGCATGATGTGGGCCGGGGCGGTGCCGTCGTTACGGCGGCACCGGAAGGCTCGCGAAGGGGGAAGCATTGACCATGCCGAACGCCGGCCGGCGCGTCGTCGCCGTCTGGGCCGGACTGTGTCTGGCCGGTCTGACGGCCACCTGGGTCCTCTCCTCGGACCCGTACGCGGACGGCCCGGAGTTCCCCGCCGAGGAGCCGGCTGCGGCACCCACGGGGAGTTACTCCTACGACTGCGAGGAGATCGCCGACGAGATCGCGCGGGAGCGGGCGGAGGCGGCCCGGGAGCAGGCGCTGCCGCCCTCCCCCGGGGCCGTTCCCGTCCAGACGTTGAGGGCGTACGCGGTGCCCGAGGACTGCCGCGACGAGCTGGACACCCCGCTGGGCGTCAACTCGCCATGAGAAACGCCGGCCCCGCGTCCTCACGGGGGCCGGCTCGGCGCGGCGGTGCCGCTCAGTGGGCCGCGCCCACCAGCTTCCGCCCGGCGCCGTCCCCGGCCGTGCGCCTGCCGGCGCGGGCGGCGGCGATGCCGATGAAGACCATGGACGCCACACCGGCCAGCGCGAACGCGGTGAAGCCCCAGTCGCCCTTGTCCGCGGCGAGCAGCTGACCGCCCAGCCAGGGGCCGAAGACCGCGCCGAAGCGGCCCATGCCCGAGGTCCAGCCCACGGCCGTGGCCCGGCTGTCGGGGGTGGAGGCGATGGACACCGTCGCGTAGATCATCACCTGGGCGCTGTTGAGGAAGACACCGGTGAGGAAGACGACCACGAAGGTCAGCGCCAGCGGCATGTGGACGCTGAGCAGGAAGACACCGGCGGCGGTCACCGCGAACCAGAGAGCGGAGATGCGCGGGGCGCCGAACCGGTCGGAGGCGCGGCCGGCGATCAGCATGCCGACGATGCCGCCGAGGTTGAACAGGACCACGAAGGTCAGCGCCGAGCCCAGCTCGTAGCCCTCACTGCGCATCAGGGTGGGCAGCCAGGTGGCGACGCCGTAGACCAGCAGCAGTCCGCCGAAGGAGGCCAGCCAGTACAGCAGGGTCTGGATCCACTCCCGGCCCTGGAAGAGAGCGGCCAGGTTGCCCCAGCGGGCGCCGGCGGCCTTGTCGGCCTTGGGGGCGGGCAGCTCGACGTCGTAGCGGGCGGCCAGTGCGGCGGCCTCGTCACGGCGGCCCTGGGCGACCAGGAAGCTCAGCGACTCGGGCAGCCACTTCAGCAGCACCGGGACGAAGAGCAGCGGGACCACGCAGACCCAGAAGGCGGCGCGCCAGCCGAGCGGCTCGACGATCCACAGGGCGACGTAGGCGGAGAGGATGCCGCCGGCGTGGTGGGCGGTCATCAGCAGGCCGATGGTGAGGGCCGCGCGGCCCTTGGGGGCGTAGTCGGAGACCATGCTGATCGCGGTGGGCAGCAGACCGCCGAGGCCGACGCCGGCCAGGGTCCGGCCGAGGCCGAAGACGGCGACGCTGTTCGCGACGGCGCACAGGCCGGAGGCCAGGGAGAAGAGCGCGACGCAGGAGAGCATCAGCTTCCTGCGGCCGATCCGGTCCGCGATCGTGCCCGCGGTCAGCGCGCCGACGAGCATGCCGAAGGTGGCGTAGCTGCCCAGGTCTCCCGCCTGGCCGGAGGTGATCCCGAGGGCCTTCTCCTCCAGCATGTGGGGCAGCACCGAGCCGTAGATGAACATGTCCAGGCCGTCGAAGAGCACGGCGACCCAGCACAGGACGACGACCAGCAGGGCCAGTCTGCTGCCCTTTGAGGACAGGGCGGGGGAGGAGGACATCGTTGTTTTCCTCTCGACCAGGACGAGTTCCCTGGAGGGATCGGTGAAGCGGGTCCGCGCGGCTCGTGCGGCTCGACCCGTGATGTGCGCTAGACGCTAAAGTTCCGGCCCTTGAGTGTCAACGGTTTTGTTAACAATCTCAGCAACGATCTGCTGGCGCCCGGCCCCTCCCCCTGCGCCACGGGGGCGGGGCCGCGCACACCTGTCCGCGCGGCCCCGCCCCCGTGGCCCGTGGTGCCCGTCGTCAGGCGACCGGCGGGGTGCCGTGGGTGTGGAAGGACTCGATGGTCTTCAGCCCCCAGGCCTGCCCCTTCTTCCGCTCCTCCTCGGTCCAGGTGATCAGCGGCCAGTCCGGCGCCAGCACCAGGCGGGTGAGCGGGTTGCACAGTTCGATCCGGTTGCCGCCGGGCTCGTAGACGTACAGGAAGAACGTCTGCTGGATGGCGTGCTTGTGCGGGCCGGTCTCGATGAACACGCCGGTGTCGATGGCTAGGTCGGCGGCGCGCAGGATGTCCTCGCGGTTCTCGGTCGCGAAGGCGATGTGGTGCAGCCGCCCCTCGGAGCCGGTCCAGTCCTCGGTGTAGACGACGTCGTAGGACTTGTCGGTGAAGGTCAGCCAACGGGCCGCGATCCTGCCGGAGTCCAGCCGGATCTGCTCGGTGGGCCGGGCGCCCAGGAGGTGTTCCTGGAACTCGGCGTTGGCGAGCACGTCGGAGGCGAGGAAGTTGATGTGGTCGAGGCGGCGGACGCCGACTCCCCGGTTGGGCTTGGCCTGCGGCTGGTTCTTCAGGGCGGGCTTCAGCCCGTCGGGGGCCCGGTAGTGCTCGCTCTCCCAGTACAGGGCGTGCTCGTGGCCGTCGGGGTCGGTGGTGAGGTAGAGCCGGCCGAGGCCCGGCTCGTCCTCGACCCACTTCCCGCCGCGGCCGGCCTCCTCCAGGGCCCTCACCCGGCGCTGGAGGGCGTCCTCGCTGGAGGTGCGCAGCGCGAGCCGGCCGAGGCCGGGTGTCTCGCGGGCGGTGAGCACCAGGCTGTGGTGCTCGTAGTCGTCGTAGGTGCGCAGGTAGACCGTGTCACCGTCCTGGCCGTTGACCGTCAGGCCCAGGAAGTCGGTGAAGAAGCCGACACTGGCGTCGAGGTCGGGCGTGAACAGCTGGGTGTGACCGATATGGGCGATGTCACCGAGCGGCGGAGTCATCGTTGCCTCCAGAGGATGGTGCGGGGGTCGGGGCCGTCCCGGCCGGCCGGGGGAACACGGTGCCGTCGAAGATCTTCCGTGCGGTGCGCACGACGGCGGTACGGCGGACCACCGGGGGCGTGCCGTCGGTCCCGGGGTCGACGGCGGTCTCGACGTCCAGGAAGCCGGTGGGGTGTTCGACGCGGGTGCGGTCGCCGCTGCCGGGCAGCTCGGCGATGCCCTCCCCCACCCCGCCGGGCAGGCGGAGTCCGGCGGCCACGCTCGCGGCGCCCAGGACGCCGATGGAGGTGTGGCAGCGCACGGGGATGAAGGTGCGGGTGGTGACCGCGCCGCC
This sequence comes from Streptomyces sp. NPDC016677, assembly GCF_055562815.1. Taxonomy (NCBI): domain Bacteria; kingdom Bacillati; phylum Actinomycetota; class Actinomycetes; order Kitasatosporales; family Streptomycetaceae; genus Streptomyces; species Streptomyces sp. NPDC016677. The sequence goes on from NZ_JBVHEO010000002.1 coordinate 685,001, forward strand.
GTCCCGGGGCGGCGCGAGCAGGCTGAGCTTGGGCACGGTGGTGGACTCGACGTCCCCGAGCCCCATCAGCCGGCCCGCCGCCAGCCGGATCTCCCGGAGGCGGCCGGCCAGGGCCGTGTCCTCCTCCAGGTCCCGCGGCTCCTCGTAGCCGGTGACCTTCAGGGCGCCCGCCGGGATCAGCACGACCGGCATGCCGTTGTCGACGCAGGTCACCTCGGTGCCGGCGACGGTGTCGCGGACGTTGCCGGTGGGCAGCAGCGGTGAGCTGCCCTGCGGGAACTCGATGACGACCGCGGCGGCGGTGCCCGGTACGCCCGAGATCCCGGCGTCCCCGGTGTAGTCGACACGCCCGCCCGGGGTGGGGAAGGTGGCGATCGCCAGTTCCCCGGTGTTGCGCATCCTGATGCGTACGGACGTCTCACCGTCCCGGGCGGGGACCAGTCCGCGCTCCACGGCGAACGGGCCCACCCCGGCGAGGATGTTGCCGCAGTTCTGCCGGTCGGTGACCTCGGGAGTGTCCACGTCGACCTGGAGGAACAGGTAGTCGACGTCGGCCTCGGGGTCGTCCGACGCCGAGACCACGGCGACCTTGCTGGTCAGCGGGTGGGCGCCGCCCAGCCCGTCGATCTGGCGCGGGTCGGGGCTGCCCATGACCCGCAGCAGCAGGCCGTCGCGGGCGGCGGTGCCGGCGGGGAGGTCCTCGGCCAGGAAGTAGGCGCCCTTGGAGGTGCCGCCGCGCATCAGCATGCAGCGGACCTCGTCGGGTGCGCTCACGACGCGTCCCCGCCGCGCGTGTACTCCTCGTAGGACTGGTAGGTCACGCCGAGCTGGACCAGCTTCTCGCGCAGCCCGTAGCGGTCCAGGCCCAGCTGGCCCTCCAGGAAGGCGGCGCGGGTCGCGGCCTCCTTGTCCTCCCGGGCCCGGGACGCCTCGGCGGTCCGCCGGGCCTTCTCGCGCGGGACGACGACCACGCCGTCGTCGTCGGCGACGATCACGTCACCGGGGTGGATGACCTGGCCGCCGATGACCACCGGCACGTTGACGCTGCCGCCGGTCGCCTTGACGGTGCCCTGCGCGGACACGGCGGCGGACCAGGCCGGGAAGCCCATCTCGCGCAGCTCGGAGGTGTCCCGGACACCCGTGTTGATGATCAGCCCGCGCACCCCGCGCTGCTGCAGCGCGGTGGCGAACAACTCGCCGAACAGGCCGTCGGTGGAGGGCGAGGTGGTGGTGACGACCAGGATGTCGCCCTCACCGCACTGCTCCACGGCAGCGTGGATCATGAGGTTGTCGCCGGGCCAGGACAGCACCGTCACCGCGGTGCCGGCGATCCGGGTGTCCTGCTGGATCGGGCGCAGGTGCGGGCCGAGGAGGCCGGTGCGGCCCATCGCCTCGGACACGGTGGCCACGCCGTACCCGGACAGGGCCTCGACGTCCTTGGCCTCCGCCTTCGGCGGGTCGGTGACGATGACGCCGCTCATGCCTGCTCCTTCGGGGTGTGCGGGTACGCGAACACGGGATCTCTTCCTCTTCGGGCCGGTGCGCCGGCACGCCCTCGCTCCTCGCTCACCGGGGTGAGCGGATGCGCGTCCGCCCGGTGCGGGTCAGTCGCGCAACGCCCCGATCACGCTGGTGAGGTGGGCGCGGACGGCCGCCTCGGCCGCCTGTGGGTCTCTGGCCTCGATCGCCTCGATCATGGCCAGGTGCTCGTTCAGGGATTGCTGGGGCCGCCCCGGACGCAGCGCCAACTGGAAACGGTGGCGCACCAGTTGGGCGTTGAGCCGCTCCAGCAGCTCCAGCGCCGTCAACTGGCCGGAGAACTCCCGGATCCTGGTGTGCAGTTGGTGGTTGAGTTCCGAGTAGGTCAGCGGTTCGCCGTCGGCCACGGCCTTGCGCATCGCCGTACCGAGGCCGGTCAGCTCGACGACCTGTTCGTCGGTGACGGCTGCCGCCGCCTTCGCCGCGCAGAGCCCTTCGAGCACCAGCCGGCACTCGGTGATGGCGACCGCTTCCTCCACGGTCACCACCCGCACCCGCGACCCTCGGTTGCGGATGCGCTCGACCAGTCCCTGCGACTCCAGGTCGATCAGCGCGGCCCGGATGCTGGCCCGTGTCACACCGAACTGCTCGGCGAGTTCGTTCTCCACCAGCCGCTGGGCCGGTGCCATGTCGCCGCGCAGAATCGCCTCCCGCAGCTGTCCGAGCGCAAGCTGTTTCGCCTGCTCCCCGGTGCTCGGACCGGCTTGTTTCGGCATGTGCCCTCCCTGAGTGAGTGCTCGTCGAACGTAAATCTATCCAAACAAGATTGTCAACAATTTTGTTCGCTGAATTACGGGGCGCTGTGCGGGGTCTTCGACGTGGTCACCGGCGCGGCGGGGCGGTGGTTCCCCGGATCTCCAGCGCGGGAGCCGCGAGGTGCAGGCCGCCCGGTCCGCCGGGGGCGCGGAGCCGGTCGAGCAGGCGGTGGGCGGCGCGGCGGCCGACCTCGTGGCCGGCGTTGTCGACCGTGGTGAGCCAGAGGTGGCGCAGCCGGGAGATGCTCGTGTTGTCGTATCCGGCCACGGACAGGTCGTGCGGCACCCGCAGTCCCAGTTCCTCCGCCGCCGACAGGGCGCCGACGCAGGCGATGTCGTTCACGGCGAAGACTGCGGTGGGCCGCTCGGGTCCGCTGCCGCCGAGCAGCCGGACGGTGGCGCGGTAGCCGCCCTCCTCGGTCATGTCGCAGGGCTCGACGGTGGCCCGGCCGGCGAGGCCGTGGCCGCGCATCGCCGACTCGAAGCTGCGCCGCCTCAGCTCGCCGACGGCCCCGTAGCCCGCGAGGTGCGCCACCGCGCGGTGGCCGAGGCCGATGAGGTGCTCGGTGACCAGCCGCGCCCCGCGCTCGTCGTCACCGGCCACCACGTCCACGCCGGGCGGCACTGCCTCGCGGGCGCCCGCGACCACCACGGGGATCCGCGCGGCGACGTCCTCCAGGGCGGCCGGGTCGGGCAGCGTGCCGACCACGACCAGCCCGTCGACACCGAGGTCGCGCAGGGGGCCCGCGGCGTCGCCCGGTCCCCAGCGGCGGTTGAGACGGGCGTCGGAGAGCAGCACGTGCAGGTCGTTGTCGCGCAGCACGGCGTTCAGTCCGTCGAGCAGGTCCACGAACCAGGGGTTGCGCAGGTCGTTGAGGAGGACGCCCACGGTGCGGGTGCGCCGCTCGCTCAGGCTGCGGGCCGCCGCGTTGGGCCGGTAGCCGAGTTCCCGCGCGGCGCGCAGCACCGCTTCCCGCCGCTCGGGCCGTACCCCGTCGGCGCCGCGCAGCACCAGGGAGACCAGCGACTTGGAGACCCCGGCCCGCTCGGCCACGTCACGGATGGTCGGCTGCTTCATGGCTGGACCGTTCCACGGGGTGCTTCGCCTGTCAAAGCCTTGACATCACGGGCCAGGAGTCCTCAGGGTGACAGGGACAGGTGCTGGACCGGTCCAAAGAGGGGCTCGCATGGTTCACCCGGTGGTTCACCCGAGAGGTCGCCCGGAGGTTCCCGCGGAGGGGACGCTCGGCGTCGCCGTCGTCGGTTTCGGCTGGATGGGCCGGGTGCACACCCAGGCCTACGCCCGCGTCCGCCACCACTATCCGCGGCTCGCCGTCCGTCCGGAGCTGGTCGTGGTCGCCGAGGAGGTGCCGGGCCGGGGCGAGGAGGCCGCCGACCGGTTCGGGTTCGCCTCGGCCGTCCGCGACTGGCGTGAGGTGGCCGCCGATCCCCGGGTACGGGCGGTCAGCGTCACCGCCCCGAACTTCCTGCACCGCGAGATCGGCGTCGCGATGGCCGAGGCGGGCAAGCACCTGTGGATCGAGAAGCCGGTCGGGCTGAACGCCGAGGACGCCCGCGCGGTGGCCGCCGCCGTCGCCAGGGCCGGGGTGCAGGGCGCGGTCGGCTTCAACTACCGCGGCGCGCCCGCCGTCGAGGCGGCCCGCGACCTGATCGCCGCCGGGGACATCGGCGCCGTCACCCATGTCCGCGTCCGGCTGTTCAGTGACTACGCCGCCCATCCCGAGTCGGCCCTGACCTGGCGGTACGAGCGGGAGCGCGGCGGCAGCGGGGTGCTGGGCGACCTGGCCTCGCACGGCGCGGACCTGGCCCGGTTCCTGTGCGGCGACATCGCCTCCGTGACCGCCGACACCGCCGTCTTCGTCCCCGAGCGGGCCCGCCCGGCCGCCGCCACCGCCGGTCACACCCGGGCGACGGGCGGGGAGCGCGGCCCGGTGGAGAACGAGGACTACGTCGGCTGCCTGCTGCGCTTCGCCTCCGGCGCCCGTGGCGTGCTGGAGGCGTGCCGGGTCTCGGTCGGCGAGCAGAACGCCTACGGCTTCGAGGTGCACGGCACCAGGGGCGCGGTGTTCTGGGACTTCCGGCGGATGAACGAGCTGGGCGTCAGCCGCGGCACCGGGTACCAGGACCAGCCGGTCAGCACGGTGTACGTCGGTCCGGGCGACGGCGAGTTCGCCGCGTTCCAGCCGGGCGCGGCCAACGCCATGGGCTATGACGACCTGAAGGTGATCGAGGCGTACCGCTTCCTGCGCTCGGTCGCGGAGGGCACCCCGTACGGCGCGACGCTGGCGGACGCGGTGCGCGGCGCGGCCGTGCTGGACGCGATGGAGCGTTCGGCCGCGAGCGGTGCCTGGGTCGCCGTGGACCCGTCGGTGTGACCCCGCCCCCTCTCCATCCCGCTCCCTCTCCATCCCGCTCCCTCCACCCCGCTCCCTCTCTATCCCGCTCCCTCCACCCCACTCCCTCTCCATCCCGCTCCCTCCGCCCCGCCCCTCGCCTGTCTCAGGAGCAGCTCCATGCGTATCGGCATCCTCGGTCTCGGCCGCATCGGCGCCTTCCACGCCGAGACCCTCGCCGGGCTCGGCGCCGTGGAGTCCCTGGTCGTGTCCGATCCGGCGGCCGGCGCCGCGCGGGCCGCCGCCGAGCGGTTCGGCGCGCGGGTCGCGGACTCCCCCGCCGAGCTGCTGGCCCGCGGGGTGGACGGGCTCGTCGTGGCGGCGGCGACCGACGCCCATCCGGCGCTGATCCGGGCCGGGGTGGACGCCGGGGTGCCGGTCTTCTGCGAGAAGCCGGTGGCCCGCACCATGGCCGAGGGCACGGAGGTGCTGAAGGCCGTCGCGGGGCGGGACGTGCCGGTGCAGATCGGGTTCAACCGGCGGTTCGACGCCGGGTACGCCGCGGCGCGGGCGGCGGTGCGCTCCGGCGAGCTGGGCCCCCTGCACACCGTACGGTCGACCACACTGGACCCGGCGCCGCCGCCGGCCGCGTACGTCGCCGCCTCCGGTGGCATCTTCCGGGACTGCGCGGTGCACGACTTCGACATGATCCGCTGGGTGACGGGCCGCGAGGTGACCGAGGTGTACGCGGTCGGCGGCAACCGGGGTGCCGCGTACATCCGGGAGGCGGGCGACGCCGACACCGCCTCGGCGGTGCTCATCCTGGACGACGGCACGGTCGCGGTGGTGTCCAGCAGCCGGCACAACGGGCGCGGTCACGACGTCCGCATGGAACTGCACGGCTTCGCCGACTCCCTCGCGGTCGGCCTGGAGGACCGGCTGCCGCTGCGCTCGGCGGAGCCGGGCGCGACCTTCCCCTCCGGTACCCCGCACGACTTCTTCATGGACCGGTTCGCCGCCGCCTACCGCGCCGAGCTGGCCGCCTTCACGGAGGTGGTCGCCGGGGCGCGCCCGTCGCCGTGCGGGATCGAGGACGCGCTGGAGGCGGGCTGGATCGCGGAGGCGTGCACGCTGTCGCTGCGCGAGCACCGTCCGGTGGCGGTGGAGGAGGTACGGCGGGCGTGAGCGGTCCGGTCAGGCGGCCGGCTCACTGATGTCCACCATCCAGGAGACGCCGAACCGGTCCCTGCACATGCCGAAGACGTCGCCCCACATCTGCTTCTCCAGCGCCACGTCGACGGTGCCGCCCGCGGACAGCTTGGTCCAGTAGCCGCGCAGCTCGGTGTCGTCGTCGCCGCTGAGGCTGATCGAGAAGGCGTTCCCGGGGGTGTGCTCGGTGCCGGGCGGGGCGTCGGCGCCCATCAGGGTGAAGCCGCTCGGTGTCTCCAGCATGCCGTGCATGATCTTGTCGGCGTCCGGGCCGGGCGACCCGCCGAAGGACGCGTAGGTGTTCAGTGTCAGCGTGCCGCCGAACACCTCCTCGTAGAACTCCATCGCCCGGCGGGCGTCGCCGTCGAAGCTGAGGTACGGATTGAGCCGCGTGGTCATGACTGCCTCCCGGAACGGGACGAAGGGCCATCGTCATCGACGCTAGCGCGCACCACTGACAACGGCCCCCCGAGCCGATCCGGGCGGCCCTCCGGAAGGCCCCTCGGAAAGGCCCCGCAGCCCCTCAGCCCCCGCAGCTGTCCAGGGCCCCGCAGGCCCTCAGCCCTCACAGCACCTCACGCCCCGCAGGAGCGCAGGAAGCGGCGGGTGCGGGCCGCGATGGGCAGCGGCTGGTCCGGCTCGCAGGGGTACATGTCCTGCTCGACGATGGCGAAGAGGTCCACGCCGAGCCGCTGGGCCGCCGCCAGCACCGGTGCCAGCTCGGGCACGCCCCCCGGCGGTTCGCACATCACCCCGCGCCGCACGGCCGGGCCGAACGGCAGCCCGTCCGCCCGCACCCCGGCGAGGATCTCGGGGTCGACCTGCTTGAGGTGCAGGTACCCGACGCGCTCGCCGTAGGTCTCGATGAGCTTGACGCTGTCGCCGCCGCAGTAGGCGTAGTGGCCGGTGTCGAGGCAGAGGCTGACCAGGCCGGGGTCGGTGGCGTCGAGGAAGCGTTCGACGTGCTCCTCGGTGTCGAGGTGGGTGTCGGCGTGCGGGTGGACGACGATGTCCAGGCCGTACGTGTCCCGCACCTCGCGGCCGAGGCGTTCCATGCCCCGGGTGAGGTGGGACCACTGCTCGCGGGTCAGCTCCGGGGGTTCCAGGATCTCGGCGGTCTTGTCGTCGCGCCAGAAGGACGGGATGACGACGAGGTGCCGGGCGCCCATCGCCCGGGTGAGGGCGGCGACGCGGCTCACCTGCTCCCAGGTCGCGTCCCACTCGGAGGGGCCGCGGTGCAGGCCGCAGAAGATGGTGCCGGCACTGACCCTCAGGCCGCGCCGGTCCACCTCGTCGGTGAGGCGGGCCGGGTCGGTGGGGAGGTAGCCGTAGGGGCCCAGTTCGATCCAGGAGTAGCCGGCCTCGGCCACCTCGTCTAGGAAGCGCTGCCAGGGCACCTGGTGGGGGTCGTCGGGGAACCAGACGCCCCAGGAGTCGGGGGCGGAGCCGACCCGGATGCGGTCGAGCACGGGGGTCATGTCAGGTGTGTCCTTCCCTGGGCGACGTGAGGTCCCGCTCGTCGGGGAGAGTGGCGGTGCCGGCTCCGCCGGGCTGCGCCAGCTCGTGTTCGAGCGCGGCGAGTTCGGCGCCTCCGGCCATGTGGTCGGTCAGCTCCTCCAGGGTGATGTCGCCGCGGGCCGCGGACAGTTCGAGGGTGCCCAGGCGCAGCACGGTGAAGTGGTCACCGACCAGGTAGGCGTGGTGGGGGCTGTGGGTGATGAGGATGACGCCGAGGCCGCGGTCGCGGGCGGCGGCGATGTACTTCAGCACCACGCCGGACTGCTTCACGCCGAGCGCGGCGGTGGGCTCGTCCAGGATGAGGACGCGGGCGCCGAAGTGGACGGCGCGGGCGATGGCGAGGCACTGGCGCTGCCCGCCGGAGAGAGTGCCGACGGGCTGCTCCAGGTCGTCCAGGACGATGCCCATGGCCCGCAGTTCCTCGTCGGCGGTCCGCTTCATGCGGGCGATGTCGAGGCGGCGGACGGGCCAGGGGCCCTTGGTGAGTTCGGAGCCGAGGAAGAAGTTGCGCCACACCGGCATCAGCGGGACGGTGGCCAGGTCCTGGTAGACGGCGGCGATGCCCCGGTCCAGGGCCTCGCGCGGGGTGGTGAAGCGGACGGGCCGGCCGTCGACGAGGAACTCGCCCTCGGTGTGCTGGTGCAGCCCCGAGACGATCTTGATGAGGGTGGACTTGCCGGCGCCGTTGTCGCCGAGCACACACGTCACCCGGCCGGGGTGGACGGCGAGGTCGACGCCGTGCAGGGCACGGACGGTGCCGTAGGACTTGCCGGCGCCGCGCAGTGCGACGAGGGGTGTGTCGGTCATGTGCTCACCTCCGGGTCGCCGTGCGACGGACCCACAGATTGACGAGGACGGCGCCGAGCAGCATCACACCGAGGAACGCCTTGAACCAGTCGGGGTTCCATCCGGCGTACACGATGCCCTGGTTCACCATGCCGAACATGAAGGCGCCGAAGACCGGGCCGATCGCGGAGCCGTGGCCGCCGGTCAGCAGGCAGCCGCCGATGACGGCGGCGGCGATGTAGATCAGCTCCTGGCCGACGCCCTCCCCGGACTGCACGGTGTTGAAGGAGAACAGCTGGTGCATGCCGGTGAACCAGGCGCCGAAGCCGACCAGCACGAACAGGGAGACCTTGGTGAAGGTCACCGGCACGCCGACCGCGCGGGCGCTGTCCTGGTCGCCGCCGACGGCGAAGACCCAGTTGCCGTACTTGGTGCGCAGCAGCACCCAGGTGGCCAGGGCGGCGAAGGCCAGCCACCACACCACCGTGATCTTCACCTGGACGCCGCCGATGCCGAAGGAGGACGCGAAGAGGGCTTCGGCCTGGCCGAAGCCGTCCATGTCGCTGATGTCGTCGGTGGCGACGTTGCCGGTGACGAGTTTGGTGACGGCGAGGTTGACGCCCTGGAGGATCAGGAAGGTGCCGAGGGTGACGAGGAAGCTGGGCAGCCGGGTCTTCACCAGCATCCAGCCGTTGAACGCGCCGACGGCGAGGGAGACCACCAGGGCGACGACGACGCCGGTCCAGACGTTCACGGTCAGCTGGTAGCTGAGCATGCTCGCGGTCAGCGCCGAGGTGACGACGGCGACACCGGCCGACAGGTCGAACTCGCCGCCGATCATCAGCAGGGCGACCGGCAGCGCCATGATGCCGATGGTGGAGGACTGGTAGAGGACGGTCGCCAGCGAGCCGCCCTGCCGGACCGAGGGCGCCGCGATCAGGAAGAAGACGAGGACGGCGACGGCCCCGAGGAACACCCCGACCTCGGGCCGGGCCAGCAGCCGCGGCAGCAGGGGGCGCCCGGCCCACCGCGCCCCGGGGGCCGGCCGGTCGGTCACCGCCTGTGGGGCGCCGCTCATCACCGGGTGCCCTTCGCGGCGAACTCGGCGACCTGGTCGACGTTGGACTCGTCGACGAAGGCCGGCCCGGTCAGCACCGGCTGCTCACCGCCACCGCTGTAGTTGCCGTTGTTCTTGTAGAGCCACAGTCCGTCGACCGCCAAGTACCCCTGGAGGTACGGCTGCTGGTCGACGGCGAACTCGATGTCGCCCTTCTGGACCGCCCCGGCCAGCTCCTTGTCGAGGTCGAAGGTGGCCACCTTCGCCCGGCCGCCGCTCTCCGCCACCGACCGCACCGCGGTCATCGCGAAGGGCGCGCCGAGGGTGACGACGTGGTCGATGGAGCTGTCCTGCTTGAGCTTGGCGGTGATCGTCGACTGCACGGACGGCATGTCGGTGCCGTTGACGTACAGGTTCTCCACCGAACCCTCGAAGGTCTTCTTCACCCCGTCGCAGCGCTGGGTGAGGCCGACGTTGCCCTGTTCGTGCAGGACACAGACGGCCTTCTCCGCCCCCACCTCGTCGAGCTTCTCGCCGAACGCCTCGCCGGCTACGCTCTCGTCCTGCCCGAAGAACTCCGTCAGCCCCATCCGCTTCCAGTCGCTCAGCCCGGAGTTGAGCCCGACCACGGGGATGCCGGCCTGCCGGGCCCTGCTCACCACGCTCCTGAGGGCGTCCGGCTTGGCGAGGGTGACCGCGATGCCGTCGACCTTCTGGTCGATGGCGTTCTGCACCAGGCCGGCCTGGTTGCCGGCGTTCGGGTCGTGGGAGTAGACGAGTTTGATGTTGTCCTTGGCGGCGGCGGCCTCGGCGCCCTTGCGGACGATGTCCCAGAAGGTGTCGCCGGCCGCCTGGTGGGTGACCAGGGCGACCGTCATCCGGGGGGTGCCGGCCTTTCCCGCCGGGGCTCCGGACGTCCTCTCCTCGTCGGCCTTCTTGCCCCCGGAGCCGCTGGAGCAGCCGGCGAGGGCCAGGGCCGCCGCCGCGGCGAGCGCCAGGGCGGGGACGGACCGCCGGGGGCGGTGGCGGGTGGGGCGGGCTGGAGCGGAGCGGTCCATCTTTCCTGCACCTCACTGTAGCGACGGGAGCCGAGAGCCGTGGTGCCGTAGTGCTTGAGTGCTGTAGGGAGAAGGCTTGCGCTGGGACCGGATACAAGTGCGTCGCGCCCTCGATGTCAATGCTTTGTCAAGACATTATTTCAGGCTGAGGTCCGAATGTCCGTACAAAGTATTGACAGGACGGTATCCGGCGCCCTACACCGGAAAGGGCGTCCCGCGTCGGAAAGGGCGTCCGATCCCTACCCCCGGCGGCCGGACCTACCCCTGACCTCCCGAACGGAGTCCCGTCGTGCCCCTCACCCCCGCCGACCTCACCACGGTCAGAGCACGGCGCCCCGAGGCGATCGCCGAGGCGGCGGCCCGCCGGGTGCGCCGCCCGCTGATCGGGGCGAGCGGGCGGCTGATGATCGTGGCCGCCGACCATCCGGCGCGCGGCGCCCTCGGCGTCGGGGACCGCCCGCTCGCCATGGCCAACCGGGCGGACCTGCTGGGGCGGCTGTGCACCGCGCTGTCCCGGCCGGGCGTCGACGGCGTGCTGGCCACCGCCGACATCCTGGAGGACCTGCTGCTGCTCGGCGCGCTGGACGGCAGGATAGCGGTGGGCTCGATGAACCGCGGGGGCCTGGCGGGCGCCGCCTTCGAGATGGACGACCGGTTCACCGGGCACCGCGCCGAGGACCTCGCCCGGCTCCGGTTCGACGCGGGCAAGCTGCTGCTGCGCATCGACCTCGACGATCCTGGTTCGCTGGCCACCCTGGAATCCGCCGCCCACGCCGTGGACGCGATGGCCGGGCACCGGCTGCCGCTGTTCGTCGAGCCGTTCCTGTGCCGCCGGGCCGGGGGACGGGTCCGTACCGACCTGTCCGCCGAGGCCGTCGCCCGGTCCATCGCCATCGCCTCGGGACTGGGCGGCACCTCCGCCTACACGTGGCTGAAACTGCCCGTCACCCACGACCCGGACGACATGGCCGAGGTCCTGGAGACCTCCACCCTGCCGGTGGTGCTGCTCGGCGGCGATGCGGGGAACGATCAGGAGGCGGCGTACGCGCGCTGGCGCAAGGCGCTCCGGCTGCCCACCGTCCAGGGCCTGGTGGCGGGCCGCTCGCTGCTCTACCCCGCCGAGGGCAGTGTGGAGCGGGCGGTGGACACGGCGGTCGGGCTGTTGGGAGAGGGAGGCATGCCATGACGTACCACCTGCCCGCGGGCAGGGCCGGAAGCGGCCCCTACGCGGTCGACGTGACCCCGGAGACGGCCGGCTGGGGGTACAGCGGCCTGCGGGTCCTCACCCTCCCGCCGGGCGGCTCGCACACCTTCGACACCGGGGACAGCGAGTGGATCGTGCTGCCGCTGGCCGGCGGCTGCGCGGTCACCGCCGACGGCACCGCCTTCGAACTGCACGGCCGCCCCGACGTGTTCAGCGCCGTCAGCGACTTCGCCTACGTCCCGCGCGACGCCCGCGCGACCGTCTCGTCCGCCGCCGGCGGCCGGTTCGCGCTCACCGGCGCCCGCTGCGCCCGCCGCCTGCCCGCCCGCTACGGACCGGCCCGCGCCGTCCCGGTGGAGGTGCGCGGCACGGGCACCTGCTCGCGCCAGGTCAACAACTTCGCGGCGGCCGCCCGCGCCGCAGGCGCTGACGAGCAGGGTTTCGAGTGCGACAAGCTGATCGCCGTCGAGGTGCTCACCCCCGGCGGCAACTGGTCCTCCTTCCCGCCCCACAAGCACGACGAGCACCGCCCCGGCGAGGAAGCCGAACTGGAGGAGATCTACTACTTCGAGTTCGCCGCCCACGACGGCGTCCCCGGCCTCGGCTACCAGCGGGTCTCGCCCTCCGGCCGGGGCCGCGGCACCGACGTGCTGGCCGAGGTGCGCGACGGCGACGTCGTCCTCGTCCCCGACGGCTGGCACGGACCGTCGATGGCCGTGCCGGGCCACGACATGTACTACCTCAACGTCATGGCGGGCCCCGCCGTCGAACGCGCCTGGCTGATCAGCGACCACCCCGGCCACGCCTGGATCCGCGACACCTGGCCCGAGCAGCCGGCCGACCCCCGGCTCCCCCTGTACACCGCCCCGGAGGGGACCGCATGAGCGCGTTCCGGCTGACCACCGCCCAGGCCCTGGTGCGGTTCCTGGCCGCCCAGTACACCGAACGGGACGGCGTACGGCACCGGCTGATCGCCGGGATGTGGGGGATCTTCGGCCACGGCAACGTCGCCGGGATCGGCCAGGCCCTCGTCGAGTACGCCGGCGTCATGCCGTACCACCAGGGCCGCAGCGAACAGGCCATGGTGCACGCGGCGGTGGGCCACGCCCGGCACCTCGACCGCCTCTCCGCGCAGGCCGTCACCACGTCGATCGGACCCGGCGCCACCAACCTGGTCACCGGCGCCGCCCTGGCCACCGTCAACCGCCTGCCGGTGCTGCTGCTCCCCGGCGACTACTTCGCCGCCCACCCCGCCGACCCGCTGCTCCAGCAGCTCGAACACCCGTCGGCGGCCGATGTGTCGGTCAACGACACCCTGCGCCCCGTCTCCCGCTTCTTCGACCGCGTCACCCGCCCCGAGGCGCTGATCCCCTCCGCGCTGAACGCGATGCGGGTCCTCGCCGACCCCGCGGAGACCGGCGCCGTGACCCTGGCGCTGCCGCAGGACGTGCAGGCGGAGGCGGCCGACTGGCCCGAGGAGTTCTTCGCCGACCGCGTCTGGCGGGTACGGCGCCCCGCGCCCGACCCGGCGGAACTGGCCGACGCCGCTGACGCGATCCGCTCCGCCGCCCGTCCGCTGATCGTCGCGGGCGGCGGTGTCCACCACAGCGGGGCGGAGGAGGCGCTGCGCGAACTGGCCGACGCCACCGGCATCCCCGTCGCCTCCACCCAGGCCGGCAAGGGCTCGCTGCGCCACGACCACCCGGCCGACGTCGGCGGCATCGGGCACACCGGCACCGCGGTCGCCGACGACCTGGCCCGCGCCGCCGACCTGGTGATCGGCGTCGGCACCCGCCACACCGACTTCACCACCGCCTCCGGCACCCTCTTCCAGCACCCGGACGTCCGTTTCCTCAACCTCAACATCACCGCCTTCGACGCCCACAAGCTCGCCGCCCGCACCCTGGTCTGCGACGCGCGCACCGGCCTGCGGGCGCTCACCGGGGCCCTCGCCGGCCACCGCGTGGACGACACCTACGCGGCCGGGTACCGCGCCGGCAAGCAACGCTGGGAGCGGGTCGTCGAGGCCGCCCTGCGCGCCGGGGACGACAGCGCGGTGCCGACCCAGACGCAGGTGATCGGCGCGCTGGACGAGGTCGTCGGCGACACGGACGTGGTGATCAACGCGGCCGGCTCGCTCCCCGGCGACCTGCACAAGCTGTGGCGGGCCCGGTCCCCGCGCCAGTACCACCTGGAGTACGGCTACTCCTGCATGGGCTACGAGATCCCCGCCGCCCTCGGCGTCCAGCAGGCCGCGCCGGGCACCCCGGTGTGGGCGCTGGTCGGCGACGGCACGTACCTGATGAACCCGACGGAGATCGTCACGGCCGTGCAGGAGGACCTCCCCGTCAAGCTGGTCCTGCTGCAGAACCACGGCTACGCCTCCATCGGCGGGCTCTCCGAGTCGGTGGGCGCGGAGCGGTTCGGCACGGCATACCGCCACCGGGCCGCCGACGGTTCGTTCACCGGCGATCCGCTGCCCGTGGACCTCGCCGCCAACGCGGCCAGCCTCGGGATGGACGTCCTGCGCCCCAAGACCGTGGGCGAGCTGCGCGCGGCCCTGGCCGCGGCCCGCGCCGCGTCCCGGCCGACCTGCGTGTACGTCGAGACCGACCCGGCGCCGACCGCCCCCGGGGCTCAGGCGTGGTGGGACGTGCCGGTGGCCGGGGTGTCCGCGCGGCCGGCCGCCGTGGACGCCCGGGCGGCCTACGACCGGGCGCTCGCGGACCGCCGCCACCACCTCTGAACCGCCGCCACCACCTCTGACCGCCGGGCCGCCGCGCCGCCCGGCGGACGCGGCGGCGGACGCGGATCAGCCCCCGTCGGCCAGTTGCTGCTCGATGGCGTCGGCGGTGTCGAGCAGGGCGCGTGCGACGCTGCGCAGGTCCCGGGTGTTCACCGTGTCGCCCAGCACCACCGCGGCCACCGGTCCGCCCTTGCCGAGCCGGACCGGGGCGGCCAGTTCGACCAGGTCGGGGATGGTCTCGCTGCGGGCGTAGGACAGCCCGGTGCGCCGGATGCGCTCGAACTCGCGGCGCATCGCCTCCGTCCGGGCCCGGGTCATGCCGGTGCCGGCCGGCGCCGTGCCGAAGAGGTCCGCCGGGGTCCGCTGCGACATCGCGAGCAGGAGCTTGCCCGCCGCCGAACCGTACGCCGGGACCGGCTGGCGCAGCGCCATCGCGAGCCGGACGTGTTCCTGCCCGTAGAGGGTTCCGACGTGCTGGACCTTCGTGCCCGACAGGGTGCCGAGGCTGACGATCCGGTGGGTGAGCTGGAACAGTTCGAGCAGGAAGGGGGTGACCGGGTAGCTGAGGCGCTGCACCCCGGCGGGGCCGCCCGTCGCCGCCAGCCGGGACAGATAGGTGCCGATCTCGTAGGACTTGGACTCCCGGCGGACGGCGAGACCGATGTCGGTGAGCGCCTGCATCAGGCGGTGCAGCGTCGACTTCGGCAGGTTCACCAGCCGTGACAGTTCCGACAGGGTCAGTGGCCGGGACGCCTCGGCCAGTGCCTCCAGTACGGTGAGCGCCTTGCGCAGCGGGCCTCCGACGGACGCGGGCGCGGCCGTCCGCAGCTCCGTGCCGACGGCCGCCGCCGGGCACGACGCCTGATACGGATGTCGTTCACCGTCCACCCGGATGCTCCCCTCGCCGAGGCACGCACGAACCGGTGTCCATGCCTACCCGCGCGCCGAGGGCGGGCTCAAGGCCGGCCGGGGTTGCTGTCCCCAGGGTGCTCGGGATCGGGCCCTTTTGTCGGCCGGTGGCCGGGCGCGGAGCAACGACCGTTCCGGAAACTGGAAACGGCCGTAGAACCGGTGCCGTGCCGTCCCTACTGTCCCGATCATGGCTGATGTGAGCTCGTACGAGTACGCGGGGGACGGCGTCGCCCGCCGAGTCCTGCTGGCCGGCCCTCGTTCCTTCTGCGCGGGTGTCGAGAGGGCCATCGAGATCGTGGAACGGGCTCTGGAACAGCGGGGCGCCCCGGTCTACGTCCGCAAGCAGATCGTGCACAACGTCACCGTCGTCGACGACCTCGCGCGGCGCGGCGCGGTCTTCGTCGAGGAGCTGGACGAGGTGCCCGACGAGGCGACGGTGGTCTTCTCCGCGCACGGGGTCTCCCCCGCCGTGCGCCGGGAGGCGGACCGGCGCGGCCTCGACGTCATCGACGGAACCTGCCCCCTGGTCGCCAAGGTCCACGCCGAGGCACGCCGGTTCGCGGCCCGCGGCGACACGGTCGTGCTCGTCGGCCATGCCGGGCACGAGGAGGTCGAGGGCACGCTCGGTGAGGCGCCGGAGTCGATGGTGCTGGTCTCGACGCCCGACGAGGTCCAGGACCTGCCACCCGACGTCGGGCAGCTCTCCTACCTGACCCAGACCACGCTCGCGGTCGACGAGACGGCGGAGGTCGTCGGCGCGCTGAAGGACAGGTTCCCGCAGTTGCAGGAGCCTCCCACGGACGACATCTGTTACGCCACCACCAACCGGCAGGCCGCGCTCAAGGCGATCGTCGCGGAGTCCGACCTCGTCCTGGTCGTCGGTTCGGAGAACTCCTCCAACTCGGTACGGCTGGTGGAACTCGCGCGCCGCGAGGGCACCCGCGCCGAGCTGATCGACCGGGCCGACGACATCCGTCCGCAGTGGCTGACGGACGTGCGCACCGTCGGGCTCACGGCCGGCGCCTCGGCACCGCCCGCCCTGGTCACCGAGGTCGTGGACCGGCTGGGCACCTTCGGTCCGGTCCATGTCGAGGAGCGCGAGATCGCCCGCGAGACGGTGAGTTTCGACCTGCCCTCGCCGGTACGCCGCACCACGCGGCGGACGGCGGACGGGCGTTCCAGCTGAGCGAGGAGAGACGTGTCATCGAGTGTGCTCGGCCGGATCACCGGTCCGCGGGAACTCAAGGAACTGCCTCCCGAGCAGTTGCCCGAACTGGCGCGTGAGATCAGGGAGTTCCTGGTCGACAAGGTCTGCGCCGCGGGAGGACACCTCGGTCCCAACCTCGGCGTGGTGGAGCTGACCATCGCGCTGCACCGGGTCTTCGACTCGCCGGCGGACCGGATCGTCTTCGACACCGGCCACCAGTCCTACGTCCACAAGATCCTCACCGGCCGGCAGGCCGCCTTCGACACGCTGCGCGCGACGGGCGGGCTGTCCGGCTACCCGCTGCGCGCGGAGTCCCCGCACGACCTGGTGGAGAACTCGCACGCCTCCACGGCCCTGTCGTACGCCGACGGTCTGGCCAAGGCGCAGCGGCTGCTCGGCGAGGAGCACCGCCGGGTGGTCGCGGTCATCGGGGACGGCGCGCTGACCGGCGGCATGGCCTGGGAAGCCATGAACAACCTCGGCAGCGGCAAGCGGCCGGTGGTGGTGGTCCTCAACGACAACGGCCGCTCCTACGACCCCACGGTCGGCGGGCTGGCCGAGCACCTGGCGGAGCTGCGGTGCGGCAGGCCCCCGAGCCCGACCCTGTTCGAGACGCTCGGCTTCGCCTATCTCGGCCCGGTGGACGGGCACGACATCGGCGCCCTCGAACTGGCCTGCCGGCTGGCGAAGAACCTGGACCAGCCGGTCGTGGTGCACTGTGTCACCGACAAGGGCCGCGGTTACGCCCCGGCCGAGAACGACGAGGCCGACCGCATGCACGGCATCGGTGTCCTCGACCCGGCCACGGGCCGGCCGCGGGGTGGTTCGTCGCCCAGCTGGACCGGCGCGTTCGGCGCGGAGCTGGAGCGGATCGCCGCCGAGCGGCCCGACGTCGTCGCGCTGACGGCCGCGATGCTGCGCCCGGTCGGCCTGCACGGGTTCGCCCGGCGGTTCCCGGACCGGGTCTTCGACGTGGGCATCGCGGAGCAGCACGCGGTCACCAGCGCCGCGGGGCTGGCGATGGGTGGCCTGCACCCGGTGGTCTGTCTCTACGCCACCTTCCTCAACCGCGCCCTCGACCAGGTCATGATGGACGTGGCCCTGCACCGCCTGCCGGTGACGTTCGTGCTGGACCGCGCGGGGGTCACCGGCCCCGACGGGCCGAGCCACCACGGCATGTGGGACCTCGCCCTGCTGGGCGCGGTGCCGGGGATGCGGGTGGCGGCGCCGCGCGACACCGTCCGGCTCGCCGAACTGCTGGGCGAGGCGCTGGCCGTCGACGACGGTCCCACCGCATTGCGGTTCCCCAAGGGCGGTGCCGGTCCGCAGATCCCCGCGCTGACCCGGATGGAGGGCGTGGACATCCTGCACCGCACCCGGTCCCGGCCGCTCGACGTCCTGCTGGTCTCCACCGGCGTCCTCGCCGCCCCCGCGCTGGAGGCGGCGGAGCTGCTGGCCGAGGAGGGCGTCGGGGTGACCGTCGTCGACCCGCGCTGGGTCCTGCCGGCCAGTCCCGCCCTGACCCACCTGGCGTCCCGGCACCGGGTCGCGCTCTGTGTCGAGGACGGGGTGCGCGCCGGCGGCGTGGGCGCCGCGCTGGCCCAGGCCTGCGCCGAGGCCCGGGTCGGCACCCCGGTGCACGCCCTGGGACTGCCCCGGGAGTTCCTGGACCACGGTGAACGGCCGGCCGTCCTCGCCGAACACGGCCTCACCGCGCGCTCCGTCGCCGAGACCGCGCTCGCCCTGCACGGCGCCGTGGCGGCGACGCACCCCTCAGTACCCCTTTCGGAAAGGACACCGCGGTGACCCAGGTCGCGCTCGGTATGCCCGCTCTGCCGCCTGCCACCCTCGCCGAACGCCGGCCCACCCGTCAGTTGCGGGTGGGGTCGGTCGGGGTGGGCAGTGACCATCCCATCTCCGTGCAGTCGATGACCACGACCGTGACGGCCGACGTCAACGCCACCCTCCAGCAGATCGCCGAACTCACCGCCGCCGGCTGCGACATCGTCCGCGTCGCCTGCCCGAGCGCCGACGACGCCGAGGCGCTGCCCGCGATCGCCGCGAAGTCCAAGATCCCGGTCATCGCCGACATCCACTTCCAGCCGAAGTACGTCTTCGCGGCCATCGAGGCCGGGTGCGCGGCGGTGCGGGTGAACCCGGGCAACATCAAGAAGTTCGACGACAAGGTGGGCGAGATCGCCCGCGCGGCCCGGGACCACGGCACCCCGATCCGGATCGGGGTGAACGCGGGGTCGCTGGACGCGCGCCTGATGCGCAAGTACGGCAAGGCCACGCCGGAGGCGCTGGCCGAGTCGGCGCTGTGGGAGGCGTCGCTCTTCGCCGAGCACGGCTTCCACGACCTGAAGATCTCGGTCAAGCACAACGACCCCGTGATCATGATCCGCGCCTACGAGATCCTCGCCGAGAGCTGCGACTACCCGCTGCACCTGGGGGTCACCGAGGCGGGGCCGGCGTTCCAGGGCACCATCAAGTCCGCCGTGGCGTTCGGCGCGCTGCTGCGCCAGGGCATCGGCGACACCATCCGGGTGTCCCTGTCCGCCCCGCCGGTGGAGGAGGCCAAAGTGGGCGGGCAGATCCTGCAGTCGCTGAACCTGCGGCCCCGCAAGCTGGAGATCGTCTCGTGCCCGTCCTGCGGCCGGGCCCAGGTGGACGTCTACAAGCTCGCCGAGGAGGTCACCGCGGGGCTGGAGGGCATGGAGGTGCCGTTGCGGGTCGCCGTGATGGGGTGTGTGGTCAACGGCCCCGGTGAGGCGCGCGAGGCCGACCTCGGCGTGGCGTCCGGCAACGGCAAGGGGCAGATCTTCGTCAAGGGGAAGGTCATCAAGACCGTGCCCGAGCACCGGATCGTGGAGACCCTCATCGAGGAGGCCCTGGTGCTCGCCGAGACGATGGAACCGGTCGACGGAGGGTCCGTCTCGGTCGTCGCCGGCTGAATGAGGGATTCCCCCTGAAGGAACAGGAACACCGCGCTCAACCGGCTCCCCGAGGTCGGCCTCAGTATCGTTCTTGACATCGTTTTCCGACTGTCTCGGACCACATCAGGCCACTCTCGGGGAGCTTTGACGTGTTGGCACAGTACGACCCCACGCCGGACACGAACGGAACACCGGCTGTGCGGCGAATACCGGCGGCTCAGCGCCAGGACCTCGTCCACGACCCAGGCATGCGCAGCAGGACCATCTGTCCGGGCCCGTCCCGCGACCGGCTCACCCGGTCGCGTCGGCCTTTCCGGACGTGTTGAGCGGACGACACCGCGAACCGCGCGTAACGGCTCAGGAAGTACCACTTCGACGCCTGGCGTCCCGACCGGACGTCCCGGCGAACACGCTGCCTTTCCTGGAGGATTCACCATGACCGCCAACACCACGGTACGTTCGGTAAAAGCCCTGGTGCGGGCTCCTGACCCGCTCACGCAATCGGCGGTGAGCGGTCATCTCGACTCCGCGCCGAACATCGAGGTGGTTTCGCCGGAACGCCCCGATCCGGTGGATGTCGCCGTGGTCGTCGCCGAGCGGATGACCGTGGAGGTGACGTCGTTGCTGCGCAAGATCAAGGACACCCTCCGCGTGCCGGTGGTGCTGATCCCGTCCGAGATCGACCGGGCCGACCTGTTCACCGCGGTGGAGTGCAATGTGGTGGCGGTACTGCCGCGGGTCGCCGCCACCAGCAACCGCATCCAGGAGACGGTGCTGACCGCGGCGGCCGGCGGCGGCGTCTACCCCACCCAGTTGCTCGGGGAACTGCTGCGGCAGATCGAGCGGATGCAGCGCGAGGTGCTGTCACCGCACGGTCTGCACACCTCCGGACTGACCCCCCGGGAGATCGATGTGCTGCGGCTGATGTCGGAGGGCCTGGACACCGCCGAGATCGCCGACCGGATGTGCCTGTCGGAACGGGCCGTCAAACGCGTCGTCTTCGGGGTCACCCGGCGCCTGAACCTGCGCAACCGGCCGCACGCGGTGGCCTACGCGCTGCGCAGCGGCGTCATCTGACCGGGCTGCGGCGCTCCTGAGCCCGCCCGGCACCGGCGTCCGCCGGGCCGGCGGCGGGGACGGCCGCGGGCGCGCGCGACGCCCACAGCGGCCGTCCCTCCCGGCGCATCGTCCGGCGCAGCAGCACCACGTAGGCGATGTCCAGGGCGACGTAGGTGGGCACCAGCACCTGGAGCAGGTGGTGGGACGGGTAGACGACGAAGGCGGTCAGGCCGGCGAAGAGGGAGCCCACGAGTTTGGCGACGGCGAGCCGCATGGACTGCCCCGTGCTGGACCCGCGCCGCTTGAGCAGCAGCAGGAACGAGGCGCTCAGCGGCACCTGGATGATCATCCCGGTGTACATGCCGTCCCGGTCGTGGAACTCGTTGGCCCCGACGACGACCATGACCGCCGCCCACAGCAGCACCCCGGCGAAGCTCCACCGGAAGACCCGCGGGGTGAGAGCGGGGTAGTCGCGCGGTCCGTACCGCAGCGCCTGGTAGAGCAGGACCGCGTTGAACATCACCCACAGGACGTTGATCTGGCGCTGGGTGGGGGTCTGTTCCAGCACGAAGGTCAGGCTGAACTCCCAGGCGAAGTTCACCGCCACCAGATAGGCGGGGATGCCCACCCGGCGGTCCGTGAACGCCTGCCGGATGGCCAGGACGTAGGTCAGCAGCCAGCCGGCCGCGGTCGGCCCGGCGAGGGCCCAGAAGAGCGCGTCCGGTACGTCGGCCGGCCCCTCCGTGACCGGTGCGACCTGCGACATCGGGATGAGGACGGGAGGCAACCAGACCATGGTGTTCCTTGGGTGGGTGAGGGGTGGGCCGAAGGCCGGGCAGGTCTCAGAGGCTGGGCACGACGAGGTCCAGGCCGAAGAACGAACCGCCGTACAGCTCCCGCCCGATACGGGGGTTGAGCAGGGCGTGGCGGGCCGCGGTGTTGGCGTCGCGCCAGTACTGCTGCAGCGGGTTGGACTCGGCGAAGGCGGCGGCGCCGTGGGCCCACATCAGCTCGTCGAGGGCGAGGGTGACGAGGTTGACCGCCTGGCCGACGTCCCCGCGGATCCGGCGCAGTTCGCTCTCCGGGAGGTCCACGGCCGCGCGGGCGGCGTCGTCGATGACATCGGCGGCCCGGTTGACGTGCAGTTCGGCGGCGTCGATCGTCAGGGCGGTCTGGCCGAGCGCGGAGACGAAGGTCTGGGAGCCGGGCTGGCTGGTGTACGTGCTGGGCGCGATGGACCGGCCGGGCGCCCGGTCGACGACGAGGGCGAGCGCGGCCTGGCCGACGCCGACCACCACGGAGGCGCAGACGACGCCCATGGCCGCGATCGCGGCCGTCCGCAGCAGCGGGGGCAGGGTGGTGTCGGTGGCGTTCTCCCGTCCCCGCTGCCGCTCGGCCGGGATCACCCGGTGCCCGGGCACGAACGCGTCCCGGAGCACGACGGTGTGGCTGCCGGTGCCGCGCATGCCGACGGTGTGCCAGGTGTCCTGGACGGTCAGGTCGGCGGCGGGCACCAGCAGGGAGAGCCCGCCCACCGGCCGGCCGTCCCCGTCGACCTCCTTGGCGACCAGGATCGCCCAGTCGTCGTGCAGGATGCCGGTGGCGTACGGCCAGTTCCCGGTGAGCAGGAAGCCCCCGTCGGTACGGACCGCGGTGCCCGTGGCCGCGAAGACCGAGGCCAGTTTGGCGCCGGGGTCGCTCCCGAACACCTCGTCGCGGGCGGCCCGTGGGAACTTCGCGGCGAGCAGGTTCGACCCGTTGATGTTGTTGACCACCCACGAGGTGGACGGGCAGTGGTGGGACAGGGCCTTGGCGACCTCGCTCATGGTGCGGACGTCGGTCTCCAGGCCGCCGTAGGCGCTCTCGGTCCACAGCCTGCTCACCTGTGACTCGTCGATCGCGCGCACCGTGGCCTCGGGCAGCCGCCGCTCCCGCTCCCCCTCGGCGACGCCCTCCGCGAAGACCGGGCCGAACTTGTGGACCCGGCTCACCAGGTCGGCCCGGAGGTTCAGCAGTTCCGTTCGGTCGTTCGTCATGGTCACCAGTCCGGGCGCTCGGAGATGAGGTGGGTGTGGTCGTAGTAGTCCCGCCAGGCGCTGATCCGGCCGTCGCGCAGCTCGAACGCCGCCATCACCCTCAGGTTCAGCGCGATCGGGGTGCCGTCGGCGCGGAGCATGTTCTCGATCCGCTCGGCCAGGACGGTGTGACCGGTGGTGGCCAGGTGCCGGAAGCGGACCTCCAGCCGCGCGAAGTCGGCCGGCAGCAGTGCGAGGATCTCCTCCTTGCCCCGGCACACCGGGGCCCCCGGGTTCTCCCACACGCAGTCGTCGGTCAGGAAACCGTCCACGGTCTTCCTGACGTCGTCCGGGGTCGGCCCCATCCGGGTCAGGAAGTCCTGGACGACGCGTTCGGCGTCGGTGACGGGCATGGTCAGCTCCCGGTGGCGGTCGCGTCGGCGTGGCCGAGGATCCGGCGGAGCGCGGCGCCGAGTTCCTGGTCGACGCGCGGGCCCGCCTGCGCGCTGCGCCAGGCTATGTGCTGGTCCGGCCGTACCAGGACGGCGCCGTCGTCGCCGGTCCCGCGCACCGCGGTCCAGGTGCCGTCGGCGTCCCAGTAGTCCGCCGCGCCGGCCCGGCCGCCGACGGACACCACGGTGAGCGGCACCCCGAGGGTGTCCTCGGCCTGCTTCGCCGCGACCGCCCAGCACTCGCTCAGCGGTCCGGTGATCAGTACGAAGCCGGCCCGGCCGTCGACCAGGTCGTGGGTCGACACCCGGGTGTCGCCGTGCCGCAGCCAGGCGTGCGGCAGCCGGTGTCCCGGACGGGTCACCGGGTGGTACGTCGCGCCCGTGGGGTCCCGGGGCGGTGGCTCGGTGCCGTCGGGGACCACCGCGCCGGCCGGGTAGGAGTGGCCGAGTTCGATGTCGTGCGCCTGGTACTCGATGCGCTGGGTGCCGAACACCTCGCGCACCACGGTCCGCCGGGTCTGCCCCAGGGGGGTGTCGGCGAGGAGTTCGGCGAAGTTGGCCCGGGTGGCCTCGGGCCGGCCGTGGACCACGCCGAGGCTCGCGAAGAGCACGCCGTAGTTGAGCAGGCAGTTCATCGCCCAGCCGACGTTGCGCCGCGCGACGGGCAGCCGTTCCGCCTCGTAGGAGTCGAGGAGTGCCTCACCGGCCCGGCCGTCGAGCACGGCCCCGAGCTTCCAGGCGAGGTTGTGCGCGTCCTGGACGGCGGTGTTCAGGCCGCCCCCGGCGGCGGGCGGCTGCCGGTGCGCGGCGTCCCCGGCGAGGAAGACCCGGCCGACCCGGAAGGACCGGGCCACCACGGCCTCCGGCCGGTACTCGCTGACGTGGTGGACCCGTACGTCCACGTCTCCCGGCAGCTTGAGCAGTTCACGCACCCGTACGGCGATCGCCTCCGTGCCGAGGTCCGCCTCGGCGCCCGGCGGCACCCGGAAGTGCAGCGCCCACTCGTCGGAGGCCAGGCCCCAGCGGGGCCCGGTCGCCACCACGACGGAGACCTCGCCCTCGGGGCTGATGATGTGGGTCATCAGCACCTTGTCACCGGGCCACCAGCGCGACAGGTCGGCGCTGAAGTGGACGGAGATGATGGTGAAGCCGCCTCCCGCGCCGTCCATGGCCACGTCGAGCGTCTTGCCGACGCTCCGGCCGCCGTCGGCGCCGAGCAGGTAGCGGGCGCGTACGGTGCTCACCTCGCCGGTGGTCCGGTCGGTCACCCGCGCCGTGACGCCGTGCTCGTCCTGGGTGAAGCCGGTCATCTCGTGGTGGAAGAGCAGGCTGTCCGGGGCCCGTCGTTCCGCGTGCCGGCGCAGCAGCGGTTCCAGCCGGTGCTGCGGGAGGTTGGTCGACGGGCCCGTGCTGTCGACCGCGTACGGTCCGGTCGGGCTGCCGCCGCCGAAGGTCTCCATCCGGTGCAGTTCCCGGGCGTCCACCGGGCCGCCGCCGCCCAGCGAGGTGCTCCAGACGACCTCGCTCATGTGGTCCGGCGGGCAGCTGATCCCGTAGACGTCGTCGGCGATGCCGTACTGCCGGAAGATCTCCATGGTGCGCTGGTTCAGGTAGTGCGCCCGGGGCAGTACCGACGTCGACTCGCGCCGCTCCACCAGCAGGTGGCGCACGCCCGCGTCGGACAGGAAGACCGACGCGGCGAGTCCGCAGCCGCCGCCACCGACGACGAGGACGGGCACCTCTGTGTCACGCATTGCTTTCCCCTGGTCTCATCCCCTGGTCTCTTTCCCCTGGGTCGTGGGTCGTTCATGGCCGGCCGGTGTGTGCGCGCAGGGTGATGACGGCGGCCGGGCACCGCTCGGCCGCCGCCCGGACCGAGGCGTGGGCGTGCTCGGGCGGGGCCGCGTCCAGCAGGACGACCGTGCCGTCCTCGTCGCTCTGGTCGAAGACCTCCGGTGCGAGCGCGGCACAGTTGCCGACCGCGAGGCACCGGCTCTGGTCGGTCTCGACGCGCACGCCGCTCACCAGGCGACCGGCAGGCTGTTCACCCCGAAGACCAGGGCGTTGGTGCGGTAGTCCAGTTCCTCGTGCGGGACGGCGAGCCGCAGGGTGGGGAACCGCGCGAACAGGGCCGGCAGCGCGACCCGCAGCTCCATGCGCGCCAGTTGCTGGCCCAGGCACTGGTGCGGGCCGAAGCCGAAGGTGAGGTGGCGCTGCACGGGACGGCGGACGTCCAGCCGGTCCAGGTCCTGGTCCGCCGTGCCGAGGTCCCGGTTGGCGGCCAGGACGGACGCCACGACCCGCTCGCCCTCCTCGATCCGCTGGTCGCGCACGCAGATGGGGCCGGCCGCCTGGCGCGGCAGAATCGTGGCCGGGGCGCAGTACCGCAGCAGTTCCTCGACCGCCCCGTCGACCGCCTCGGGGTCGTCGCGGACCACCGCGAGCTGGTCGGGGTGCTGGAGCAGCAGGGCGACGGACGCCGACAGGGTGTTGGCGATCGTCTCGTGCCCGGCGATGAGCAGCATGTTGCCGATGCCGGCCAGTTCGCTGTCGGTGAGCTGGTCGCCGTACTCGCGTACCACCCGGCCCAGGACGTTGTCCCCGGGCTCCTCGCGGTGGCGGGCCACCAGCCCGGCCATGTAGGCCTCCATCTCGGCGGCCTTCTGCATCTGTGTCTCACGGCTGGAGCTGAAGTCCAGCGCGACCACGGTGCGCTGCTGGAACTCCTCGCGGTCGGCGTAGGGCACGCCCAGCAGTTCGCAGATGACGAGCGTCGGGATGGGGGTGCAGAAGAGCTGCACCAGGTCCGCGCCGTGCCCGGCCTCCCGCACCGCGTCCAGCGCGGAGTCGACGACCCCCTGGATCTGCGGCCGCAGCTCCCGGGCCCGCTTGGTGGTGAAGGAGCCGGTGAGCATGCGGCGCAGCCGGGTGTGTTCGGGTCCGTCGTAGCTCAGCAGGTTGCCCGCCTGGTACGGCATGGACCCGCCCATGCGCAGCTGGTCGTCGGCGAGCACGGTCTTGACGTCCTCGTACCGGGTGACGACGACCGCGTCGAAGGAGCCCAGCATCGGGCTGGGCACCTGGACCCGGCGCAGTTCCTCGTCCTTCTGCGCGTCGTACAGCTCCTGGACGGGAGCGAACGGGCAGCCGTCGGCCCGGCCCCCGATGGGGATCGCCGTGGACTCGGTCATGGGTCGGCCTTTCTGTTCAACGGGGGAAGACATCAAGAGGAAGACGTCAAGAAACGGACATCGAGAGACGGACATCGAGAGACGGACGTCGAGAGGGGTGTCAGAGCTGGCGGCCGAGGATGAACCCGGCGACCTCCAGGAACTCGCCGCGCACGTCGTCGGGGATCTCGGCGGTGGCCAGGCACGTCTCGGCCGCGGCGACCTGCCGGGCCGCCTCGTCCCGCGCCCAGTCCCGTCCCCCGGCCCGCTCCACGAGGTCGGCGACGCGCTCGACGGCGCGCTCGGTCAGCGGTTCGGGGCTCAGGTACAGGGCGCGCAGCTCCTCGCTGCCGGGCGCTTCGAGGGCCGCGACCACGGGCAGGGACTTCTTGCGGACCCGCAGGTCGGCGCCGATCTGTTTGCCGGCCCGGTCCGGGTCGCCCCAGATGCCCAGCAGGTCGTCGACGAGCTGGAAGGCGAGGCCGATGTGCTCACCGAAGGCGGCGAGCCGTTCGACCAGGGCCGGCTCGGCGCCGACCAGGTCGGCGCCGAGCGCGCAGGCGCAGCCGAGCAGCGCGCCCGTCTTGTCGCCGGCCATGCGCAGGCACTCGGTCAGGGTCACGTCGTCGCGCCGTTCGAACGCGACGTCGGAGGCCTGGCCGTCGATCATCCGCTGGGTGGCGGCCATCAGGGACACGGTGGCGGAGCGGGCCCCCGCGCCGGGCGCGGCCAGCAGCACGGAGGTGGCCGCGGTGGCCATCGCGTCGCCGGCCAGGATGGCGTTGGGCGCCCCGAAGACCGTCCAGGCGGTGGCCCGGCCCCGGCGGGTGCGGTCGCCGTCCATGATGTCGTCGTGCAGCAGGGAGAAGTTGTGCACCAGCTCCACGGCGAGCGCGGCGGGCAGCCCGTCCGCGGCGGACGCTCCCGCCGCCCGCGCCGACAGCAGGGCCAGGGTGGGGCGGACCATCTTCCCGCCCCAGCTGCCGGTGGGGCGGCCCTCGGCGTCGGTCCATCCGAAGTGGTACTGGGCGATCCGGCTCATCTCCGGCCCCAGGTGGGCGCGGACGGCGTCGCGCAGGGCGGGGCCGAGCATCGTACGGCCGGTGTCGAGCACGGGGGATTCGCCGCGGACCGGGGTCGTCGTCATGAGCCCCACCGGCCACCCGCGAGGCGGACCGGGAGCCGGGCCGGGAGGTGGACCGGGAGCCGGGCCGGGAGGTGGACCGGGAGCCGGGCCGGGAGTCGGGGAACCGTCCGGGACCGGTCCGCTCGGGGACGGTCCGGGGGCGTACTGGCGTGTCGCATGCTGCACCTTCGTCGGCTGGAGGTGGTCACGGCGTGGGCAGGTCACGGGAGGTGGGCCGGGCGGTGCCCAGCAGGGCCCGCCGCAGGACCCGCGGGTCGGTGAGCAGGGTGCGGGGCGGGGCCAGCAGGAAGAGGACGTCGCGGTTGGCGGCGCACACCACCGGATCGCTCGGCACGTGGTCGCGCACCCGGCCGAGGTAGCCGTTGAGCAGCCGGGCGAGCGGGCCGGTGCGCACCGCGTTGCCGGTGGCGCCCGGCATGGGGCTGTCCGCGCCCGTCGCCACCTCCCAGGCGGAGCGGGAGGAGCGCAGCACCGCCCGTTGCAGGGCGTGCGCCGAGGGGGCGAGGGGGCCGGCCAGTTCGTTCCTGACGGCGACCGCGTTCAGGGCCGCCGCGGACAGGCCCTGTCCGTAGACGGGGTTGAGCGCGCAGGCCGCGTCCCCGACGACGAGCAGTCCGGTGCTGTCCCGGCCCAGCCGGTCGTAGCGGCGGCGCCGGTTGGCGGTGTGCCGGTAGCCCACGGGCCGGGCGAGCGGGCGGGCGGTGCTCAGCCACTTGTGGACGGCGGGGTGCGGCAGCAGTCCGGCGTAGTCGACGAAGCCCTCGGGGTCGGTGGGCGGCGTCCGGTCGCGCGGCCCGGAGAGGGTGACCATCCAGCGGTCGTCCTCGGCGGGCAGGACGATCGCGCCGAACGGCTGCCCGGCGTCGGGCACGATGTAGAAGCCCTTGAGGTCCGCGTCCGGGTCGTCGGCGTGGAAGACGCAGGTGGCGTACGCCCGTCCGGTCTCCACCACCTCTTCGGCGGGGGCCCGGCCGCCCAGGTCGGTCAGCCACTGGGGGGTGCGGCTGGCCCGTCCGGTGGCGTCCACCACGAGGTCGGCCGTCAGTTCCCGCCGCGAGTGGTGGTCGCCGCCGCGGTCCCGGACGGTGACGCCGGTGATGTGTCCCGGGCGGCCGAGCAGGCCCGTCGCCTCCACCCCCGTCCGCACTTCGATACGGGGGTCGGACACGATCCGGCCGCGGACGCGGTGTTCCAGGAGAGGGCGGGAGGGAGTCATGATCGGCTGGGACGGGTTGCGGCGGGATATCCACTGCTCCGCCTGCCACACCCCGAGGTCCCCCGGCACCGCGAGCCGTGGCGCGCCCGCCTCGGTCAGCTCGGGCAGCAGCCCCGGCAGCAGTTCGTCCAGGGCGCGCATGCCGCTGGTGAGCAGGACATGGGTGTGGCGTGACTGCGGTACCCCCGCGCGGGGTGCGGGGCCGGCCTCGTAGTGGTCGCGTTCGAGTACGGTGACCCGTTCCGCGTGGTCCGCGAGGACGTGCGCGGTGAGCAGCCCCGCCACACTGCCGCCCATGACGACCACGTGCCCCAGGGAGGGGCGGGCGGACGGCGCCGACGACGCGGGCAGCGGCCGGGGGTGGGGGGTGCCCTCGGAGTCCGGGCGGGCCTGGGAGGCGGCGGGCCGCTCGGGTTCCGGTGTGCCGTCCAGGCGGGCGGCCAGGAAGCCGGCGCCGGAGGTCTGGCCCGTGCCGGGCAGTCCGCCGAGCATGTGGCCGACCATCTCCAGGTGGGTGGTCCGCCACCGCCGTACGGCGTCGTCCAGCTCGCCGAGCAGCCGGGCCTCCTGCGGCGTACGGTCCCCACCGCCGTTCTTCGTCAGCCGCCTGACCCGGGTGAACAACTCCCGGAACTGCTCCGAGTCCAGTCCGCTCGCCGTGCCGAACCGGTCCCGGAACCGCAGGAAGTCCTCCCGGCGCAGCGCGTGGCGCAGCAGCGTCAGCTGCCCCGTCAGGGCGTCCATCAGCCGTATCACGCGCTCCAGCCGGTCGGCGAGGCACTGCGGTCCGCACGGGGCGGGCTCGATGTGTCTGAGGTCGACGAGGGCCTGGCTGAGCAGGGTCTCGGACGCCTGGTGGACGACGATGAAGAGCCGTTCGCTGTCGCTCAGGTCCCGCTGTTCCGCCGGGGTGAGCGGCTGCTGCAAGGAGAGCAGTTCGTCGAGACGCAGGTACGACGCGTAGGTCGGGGAGGACATGAGGCCAACTCCTCGGGGTGATTCCGCGCTACACCAGACGGCCGGGCACGGTGAGGTCCATCAGCGCGTCCCGGTGCACGCCGGGCGGCAGGGCCTGGAGCGCCGCCGCGGCCATCCGCACATGACGGTGCGACACCTCACGGGCCGCCGCCGTGCCGTCGTAGGCGTGGACCAGTTCCGCCATGGCCTCGTAGCGCTCGTCGACGGGTACGGAGACATCGGCGAGCAGCCGCTCGATCCGCCGCCGCCGTTCGGCGGTGGCCCGTTCGTGGGCGAGCAGCACCGGCAGGGTGGGCCGGCCGTTGCGGACGTCGGAGATGTTCGGCTTGCCCGCGCGCGTTCCGTCGTAGGCCATCAGGTCGTCGCGTATCTGGTACGCGATGCCCAGTTGGTCGCTGTACTCGCTGAACGCCTTCAGGGCCGTGTCGTCGGCCCCGCCGAGGGTGGCTCCGACGCCACAGGCCATCCACAGCAGGGCGCCGCTCTTGTCCGCGATCATGTCGAGGTAGGTGTCGACGGAGCAGATGCCCCGGCTCATCCGGATCTCCCGCAGGGCCGCGTCCCCGATCCGCAGTCCGGCCCTGGCCAGCACGGTCAGCGCCCGGGCGACCCGGGCCGGGGAGGCGCCGGCCTCCTGGCACTCGGCGAGGGCGGCGAAGCCGTGGAAGAACAGTCCGTCCCCGCCGACGATCGCCGCCGACGGCCCGAACACCGTGTGCGCGGCCGGCTTGCTGCGCCGTTCCCCGTCGCTGTCGATGATGTCGTCGTGCATCATCGCGCCGACCTGCACACACTCCACACCCACCGCCGCGGGGAGGACGGTGGCGATGTCCCCTCCCACCGCGAGACTGGACCGGATGGCCAGCCAGGGGCCCATCATCTTGCCGAAGGGCATCAGCCCGTACCGCACCAGTTCGTCGAGTCCCGAAACGTCGTGCGGCCATCGGTTCTCGACCTCGGCCCGCACGATGTGCGCCACCTCGGGATCAGCGACCTGAGGCACATCGATGTCGGTCATGAACACGACGTTAGGCAGGCCCCATCAGGGCTGTCGTCACCGGCGGCCGGCCTCGGCCCGAGTGGTCCCCGGGGATGGCATCTTTGACCCGGAACCCGGTCCGGACCTGACCCGACCGGGGCGGGACGGGCCGGAACCGGGGCCCGGAGGGGCCGGAACCGGGGCCGGGGAGGGGGCCCGGAGCTGGGCCCGGAGCTGGGGCCGGAACCGGGGCCGGCGAGGGTGCCGGAACCGGAACCCGGCTCCGGCACCCGGCCGCGCGCCCGCGCTCAGGTCGCCGTCTGCGTCAGCCTCCCGGCCAGGCTGGCCGCGGCCAGTTCGACCCGGGACCGGCAGCCGGTGCGGGCGAACAGACGGGTCAGGTGGTTCTCCACGGTCTTCTCGCTGATCTCCAGGCGCAGCGCGATCTGCCGGTTGGTCAGGCCCTCGCCGATCAGCTCGATGACGCGCCGTTCGGTGACCGCCAGTGCCTCCCGCCGGCCGGGGGCGCGCGGCGCGGGGACCCCTCGTTCGCGGGTCACCGCGCGGACGCGTTCCAGCACCGTGGAGGCGCCGCACCGGGTGGCCAGCGTGTGGGCCTCGCGCAGCCAGGGCCGCGGGTCCTCGGCGAACCGCGCGATGACCAGGCACGACGCCAGCAGCGACGGCAGGTCGCCCCGCTCCCGGGTGAGGTCGGTGGCCAGCCGGAGCCGGTGTTCGTCGCGGTACACCAGGCCGCGCGCCAGCAAGAGGGCCTCCCGCGCCACCGTATCGGCCTCGTCGGGCAGCAGCTCCAGCTCCTGGAGCAGGTCCGCCGCGCCGTCCCGGTCACCGGCGAACGCGGCGATCCGGACCGCCCGGGTCAGCAGGAGGTGCAGGCCCTCGGGCAGTCCGGCCAGACGCAGCCGCCGGCTCACCCGCAGGGCCAGCCGGGCCGCCCGCCGGTCGTCTCCGGCGCGGCTGAGCACACCGGTCCGTACCCAGGTACGCATCACGGCGATGCCGGGGACCGGCACCACGTCGGCCAGCCACTGGGCCGCCTGCCGCGACTCGCCGCGGGCGGCGTACATCTCGGCGGCCAGCAGCCGGGCCGCGTGGTGCACCAACGTGGCTTCCGTGTAGGACAGTTCGAGTTCCCGTACGGCGGACATGGCCCGGGTCCAGTCGGCACTCGTGTAACCGTGCACCACCCGCTGGTACACGGCGAGCACCCCGGTCAGGGGGGCGCGGTGGTGGGCGCTGAGGACGAGATGGGTGACGGTGCCGACATCGATCGTCGGCCCCGTGGGGTGCGGGTGGCCCGGTCCCGGGGCGGAGCCCGCCCGGCCGGAGCGGCGCCAGGTCCGCTCGTAGGCGCCGGGATCACCGCTCATCGCGGTGCTCAGCAGGGCCATGCGTTCGGCCGGGTCGTGGGGGTCCGCCGCCGTCTCGGCCGTTCCGCACGGCACGGGCTCCCGGCCGGGCGCCGTCGGACGGCCGAACCACCACAGCCCGAATCCGGCCCGCTCCCGGCCGGTGACCCCGTGGTCCAGCAACGACCGCACCGCGCCCTCGGCGGGCGGGCGGCCGGAGTGCAGGGAGATCAGGACCGCGGCGAGGTGGATCCGGGCCAGGGTGCCCGGGGCGCAGCCCTGTTCCGCGTACTGGGTGAGCACGTCGCCCAGCAGCTCGTACCGGCCCGTCCGGGCGGCCAGACGCATCAGCCTGTTCAGCGTGCGGGAGTGCTCCGGTTCGTCCGGGGACATGCGGCGCAGCGCGGCCACGCACCACCGGGCGGCGTGCTCCGGCTGCTCCGGCTCGGCCTCCGCGGCCCGGTCGAGCAGCCAGCCGACCATCCGCGGTTCGAGTACGACGGCCGCTCCGCCGCGGGCGATGTGGTCGGCGAGCACCACCGGGTCGACCTCGTCGCCCCGCCGGTGCCGGGACAGCAGCCGCTCGGCGACCGCCGCGTGCAGGGCGGCGCCGCCGTCACCGCCCGCGAGGCCGACGGCCCAGGCCGCCAGGGCGGGGCACCGGCAGCTCAGCCGGCCCGCCGGGTCGGCGACCAGCACCTGCGCGTCGATGAGCCGGTCGAGCAGGCGACCGCAGTCGTCGAGCCGGGCGCCGGTCACTTCGGCGAGCAGCGGCAGATCGTCGACGTTCATGCCGTCCCACACGGCGACCCAGTACAGCAGCCGCGCCGCCGGGTCGCCCAGGGCCGCGACCCGGCGCACCAGGTGGTGGTCGGCGGGCAGGTGGACCGGTTCGGCCGGCCTGCTCAGGCACAGCCGGCCGCGGAAGAGGGTCAGCCGGCCGCGCCGGCGCAGATCGGCGAGGGTGCCCAGCAGGGTGCCGGGGTTGCCGAACAGCGGTCCCAGAGCCGTGCGCAGGAGGTCCGGCACGGACTCGTCGAGGCGTGCCCCGTGTACGCGGCGGGCCAGGGACTCCGCGACGTCGTCGGCCAGCGGTCCGAGCGTCATCACCTGGTCGGCCGCGGCCAGCAGTTCGGCGGTCCCCGGAGCGTGTTCGGCGCTCTCGTCGCAGGTGGCCAGCACCAGGCAGCCGGCCCGGCGGGCCGCGGTGAGCACGGGGGCGGGCTCGGCGACCGCGTGCGCGTCGTCGACGAGCAGCGCGGTACGGCCCTGGCCGCCGATCCGGTCGAAGAGGGCGCCCAGCGCGGTGACGACGGCCGGGGTCCAGCCGCCGGTGCCCTGTCCCGCCGCGTCGCTCAGCCGGGCCACCGTGCCGAGCGCGTCGCCGTGCCCGGCCTCCGGGAACCGCTCGAACCGGTCGCGCACGGCGCGCACCAGCGGCACGAGGGCGAACGCGTCGTCGCCGCGGCTGTCCGGGCCGGCGCCCGGGCGCACCGGCAGGACGCGCACCCCGGCCCCGCGCAGCAACCGCTCCGCCTCGTCCAGCAGCGCGGTCCTGCCGATGCCGGCCGGTCCCGAGATGACGACCAGGCCGCCACCGTCTGCCCCCGACACCGCGCGCAACGCCGCCAGTTCCTGGTCCCTGCCCCGGATCATGGCACGTGCTCGGGCCACTGCGGGCCTCCTCTCGTGACACCTGTGACGCCGTGTGCCGCCGGGTGCGGCGCGGGCTCCCCGGGCCACCGTCCTTGGGGGGCCTGATGTCCGGGAGGCGTCCGAGACGGCTCGTCCCGCACTCAACTGCCCGTCGAGGACGCGATTGTAACGTTCGGAAGTGCTACCGGACGGGGCGCGCTGGGCATACTGGTTCGGTGATCAACTACTGGCTCGGCGTGGCCTGTTCGGACCAGCCGGCGCAGCCGCTGTTCGGCCGTGGCACCTCCGTCGCGCGCGTCGTCGACATCGCCACCTCACGCGACGCCGCCCCACTGGTCCTGGTCACCGGCCCGACCGGGATCGGGCGCGGCGCGGTGCTGGCCGCCGTCCGGGACGAGCTGACCGCGCGGGACGTCACCACCCTGACCCTGCGGGTGGCGCGCGCCGAGCGCGACCGCCCGTTCTCCCTGGTGTCCCGGCTGGCCGCCGAACTCACCGCGGCGAACCCGGGCGGCGACGCCAGACGCACGGCGAAGGGCGCGGCCCCGGGGCCGGGCCGGGACGCCGGGCGCCGGCTGGCCGCCGAGCTGCGGGCGGCCGTCACCGCCTGCGACAAGCTCACCGTCCTCGTCGACGACGCCCAGTGGACCGACCCGGACTCCCATGCCGTACTGCTGCCGCTGGTCCGCGCGCTGGCGGGGGGACCGGTCACGTTCGTCTGCGCGCTCCGCCCCTCACCGGCCGACCCGGCGGGCGGGCGGGCCGCGCTGGACCAGCTGTGCGCCGCCGGTCTCGTCGAGGCGGTGCCGCTGCGTCCGCTGCGCGAGTCCGAGGTCCGCGCCCTGGTCACCCAGCACCTGCAGGCCAAGCCGTCGGCGTCGCTGCTCGGGTACCTGCGCCGGGAGTGCCGCGGCAGGCCCGCCGCCGTGCTCACCGCCCTGGCGGGGCACCGCAGGAGCGGCTCGCTGCGGGTCTTCGACCGGCACGCCTACCTCACGGCGTATGACCAGCCGCCCTCACTGCCGTCCGACCTGCCGCCGGTGGAGTACCTGAAGCAACTGGGCGGGCGGGTCTGGCCGGTGGCCAAGGCGATGGCCGTACTGCATCCGCTGGGCTCCGCCGCGATCGGGCTGGCCGGCGAGGCGGTGGGCGCGACGGAGGACGAGGTCCGCGCGGCCCTGGCCGAGCTGTACGCCGAGGGGGCGCTGCGGCACGGGACCGGGCCGGACCACTGGAGGTTCCGGGTACCGCTGCTCGCGTCCGCGCTGATCACCTGTCTCGGGCCGTACGAGCGGCGCAGGCTCGCCCAGCTGGCGGTCACCGCGATCTGGGCGGGCACCGCCGTCGCGGACGACCGGTACCTCGCGGAACAACTGGTCGCCGCGGGCCGTTTCGTGGACTCCGGGCGGGCGTCGGTCGAGCTGCTCGCCCTGGGCACCGCCGCCATGCTGGACGACGGGTACCACGCGGAGCGCTGGCTGCGCGCCGCCCTCGACCTGATCGCCGAGCCGGAGCGGCGCGCCCGGGCGCTGGTCGCGCACGCCTCGACCTGTCTGATCCATCTGCGGTACGGCGAGGCGCTGGAGAGCGCGTGGACGGTCATGTCCGAGTACGCCGGCCTGGTCTCCCCCGAGGCCCTGCTCGAAATGGAACTGGTCTACGTGGCCTCGCTCGGCGGGACCTCGGACATGGCGGCGCTCGCCGAGATCTGTGACGGCGGCTGGCGCTCACTGCCGGGCAGGGAGGGGCATCGGGCCCTCACCCGCTGCATCGCGCTGTGCCATCTCGACCGCTGGCGGGAAGCGGAAGAGCACCTGGAGGCCCAGCGGCACACCTGGAGCCGTGACAACGATGTCGTCGCCGCGTTGGGGCTGCTGTTCAGCGAGTGCATCCAGGCGGTCCTCGGCAGGACCGAGCTGTTCGAGCGGGCCGTCGCCGCGCCGACCCGGTGGCCCCTGTGGGCGGAAGGGGAGCGGCACCGCTTCGAGCGGCTGTCGCAGCTGGCCCGGGTACTGATGCTGCTCGGCGACCCGGACCGGGCGGAGAAGGTGCTGGCGATGCACCGACTGCCCTCCGCCTACCGGCCCGTACCCGACCGGGTGGTCGCGGACAGCCAGAGCGGGCACTGGGACCGGGCGCTCGGGCTGGCCCGGGAGAGTCTGGCCGTCGGGCTGTCGATCGGCGACCTGCCCACCCACACCGTGATGTGCCGGGAGACGAGCGCCATCCTCGGTGCGCGCGGCCGGCTGGCCGGGGCGCGGGAGGTGATCGAGCGGGCGCGGACCGTGCAGCCCGTGATGCTCCATCTGCTGGCCGTGCCGGAGTCGTACCTGGAGCGCGCCCTGGGCGCGACCGACCGGGCCGACCAGCTCGTCACCGACGCGCTCGCCGTGGCCGCCGAGCGCGGTCTGGTCGTCGGCACGGACGACCTGTGGCTGCTGCGGGCCGAGTCGGAGCTGGCGGCGGGCGACCTGGCGGCGGCGGGGCGGTGCGCGGACGAGGCGCGCAAGGTCGCCGAGCTGCTCGGCACCGGCCGGGCCCGGCTGTCCCACCTGCTCACCGCCGCCGTGGTGCACCACGACCGCGAGTCCGCGACCGCCGCGGTACGGCTCGCGCGCAAGCGCGCACAGCCGCTGGAGCGGGCCGACACGCTCGCCGTGGTGGTCCGGTACGGCCTGGCGGATCCGTCGTTGCTGCACGAGGCGTACGCGCTGTACGGCGACCTGGACGCGCTGCTGCGCAGGGCACAGCTGCGGAACCTGATGCGCGCCCACAAGGTCGCCGTGCCGGGCCGGAGCCTCACCATCGCCGAGAACGAGCGGCTGCTGGCCGTCCTGGTCACCGAGGGGCTGACCAACCGGGAACTGGCGGTCGCCCTCGGCTGCAGCGAGAAGAGCGTGGAGAGCCGGCTGGGCAGGCTCTTCAAACGCACCGGGTTCCGTTCGCGGGTCGAACTCGCCTCCGCGATGCTGACCGGTGAGTACGCTGCCTGACACGGGTTCCCGGCCGGGCTCCTGTCCCCGCGAAGGCTTGCCCAGGCAAGTGATTCCGCTTGCCTGGGCAAGTAATGGGGTTCATGAACACCGAGTCACCCTGGCTCGACGATGACGAGCAGGCCCTGTGGCAGGCGCTCCTCACCGTCGCCATCGCCCTCCCCGCGGCCCTCGACCGTCAGCTGCAGCGCGCGTCGGGCATCTCCAGCTTCGAGTACGGGGTGCCGGCCCGGCTCTCCACGGCCGACGAGCACACCATGCGCCTCAGCGACCTCGCCCGGGACTGCGACAGCACCCAGCCCCGTCTGTCCAAGGTGATGGACCGCTTCGAGTCCCGCGACTGGGTCGGCCGGCGGCCCGATCCCGGAGACGGCCGGTACACCCTCGCCACCCTCACCGACACAGGCTGGCAGAAGCTCGCCGAGGCGGCGCCCGGACACGTCGCGGAGGTCAAGCGGCTCGTCTTCGATCCGCTCACCGCCGCCCAGCGCCGCCACCTCGGCACCGCGCTCCCCCGCATCGCCGCCACCGTGCGCCGGGAACTCGACCTCTGAGCACCGCGAAGGCCACCTCGGGGGCACGGCCCGCGGTCAAGGGCGGCCGGCGCCCCGGCTGCCCCCCCCCGCTGATCTCCGACCGGTCCCCGAGAGCGCGGTGGGACAGAGGACGGTGCCCGCGACGAGGGGGCAGGGGCGGGGCCGGAGTGTGCGCACGTCATGAGCCCATGAGGGACGGGCCGGGGGAGGGCCTGCGGGAATCGGCCGGTCAGGGGGGCGGGGCCTTGGCGGGGAGCACCTCGCGCCCCTGCCGCGCGGCGCGGGTGACGCTCTCGCCGACGAAGTCGAGGAAGCGGGCGATGTCCTCCAGGCGCGGCGCTCACTCAGGCGTCGGCCCGGCCGTCCGGAGGGGACGCCGGTCCGCCCGCCCGGCCCGGACGCATGTCGTCGGGGTCCCCTCCACCGTGACCGCACCGACCCCGGGTGACCCGGCGGCCGGGCAGGCCCGTGAGGCGTCCGTCCCGCCGGCCTCCGCCGTGGCCCCGGCGTTCACTCAGGGGGTTCCGGGCCGTCCTCCGCCGCGGTGGCGAGCCGGGTGAGCCACTCGCCCAGCAGCAGGTACTCCCCCGGTGTGAAGCGCTGGTCCGCGTCGTCGAGCAGGGCCTTGAGGGCGACGGCGTGCCGGGCGCGACGGGCGGCCCGCGTGTCCGTGGACGGCTCGTCCTCCGGGCCGGCGACCAGCGCCGCGAGCACGGCCTCGCGCGTACGCTCCGAAAGGCCCTCGTGGTCGGCGAGCCGGCCCGCCGCGTCGGCGCCGATCAGGGTGACCGTGACCCCGACGCACGCGGCGTGGATCATCGCCGCCGCCTCTTCGACACCCGCCCGCAGCCGGCCGGTCTCGGCGACCCGGGTGACGAGCCGCAGCAGCAGGTCGCCGGCCTGACCGGTCACCGAGGAGCCGGCGCCGGGGCGCGCGTCGGTGTTGAGCAGCCGGTAGAGAGCCGGGTTGGCGAGACCGAACGCCACATGCGTGGCCCAGCCGCGGCGCAGCTGGTCGATGGGGTCGCCCGTGGTGAGGTTCGCCTGCTTGGCCGCCAGGTAGGAGGCGTATCCCCGGCGGGCCACCTCGTCGAGCAGCCCCTGCATGTCTCCGAAGTGCCGGTAGATCGTCTGCGCCTGTACGCCCGCGGCGGCGCTCACGGCGCGGGTGGAGACCGCCTCGCGTCCACCGCCGGCGAGCAGGTCCGCCGCTGCCTGGAGGATGCGCTCGCGCGGCTGGGGTGTGGGGTCGGTGAACGCCATGAATCGATGATAACGCTTGACCCGCATCACTGCTGTGTTATCGTCGATGTGTCATGTGATGCATCAGTGATCCACCCAGGTCGCGCCGTGTCCGTGCGCACGGACAGCGACGCCGGCGCGGGCGACCGGTCCCGGACCAACGACAACCTCACCCTCACCGCACGGTGCCCGTTCCCGGTCGCGCCACCCCGTCCGCCGTCCCCGTTCGTCTCGGACGAGGACGGCCCCGCCGGTCCCACCCCGATCCACCGCGCCGCACCGAG
Source organism: Streptomyces sp. NPDC016677 (assembly GCF_055562815.1). Classification (NCBI taxonomy): domain Bacteria; kingdom Bacillati; phylum Actinomycetota; class Actinomycetes; order Kitasatosporales; family Streptomycetaceae; genus Streptomyces; species Streptomyces sp. NPDC016677. The sequence continues at coordinate 723,379 of NZ_JBVHEO010000002.1, forward strand.
CCGGGGAACGCCAGATCCTTCCGTCACGTCCCGCCAGGAGGCACAGACCCATGTCCGACACCGAGGAGCACGAACGCCCAGCCGACGACCACAGCCGCCGCAGCGTGCTCAAGGCCGGTGCCGTCGGCGCCGTCGCCGTGGCCGCGCCGGGCGGCCTGACGACGATCGCGGCCGGCGGCGCGTCCGGCGCGGAGCACGCGTTACCGTCCCCGGCCCCGACGGCCGAGGTGACCCTGCACGTCAACGGCGTGGAACGCCGCGTCGCGGTCGAGGCACGGGTCACCTTGCTGGACGCGCTGCGTGAGCGTCTCGGACTGACCGGGGCGAAGAAGGGCTGCGACCGCGGTGAGTGCGGCGCCTGCACCGTCCTCGTCGAGGGCGAGCGGGTCACGTCGTGCATGACCCTGGCGGTCATGGAGGACGGCCGGGAGATCACCACGGTCGAGGGCCTGGCCCGCGGGGACGAACTGCACCCCGTGCAGGAGGCCTTCATCCGGCGCGACGCCTTCCAGTGCGGCTTCTGCACGTCGGGGCAGATCATGTCGGCCGTCGCCTGCGTCCGCGAGGGGCACGCCGGCTCGGACGCCGAAATCCGGGAGTGGATGAGCGGCAACCTGTGCCGGTGCGGCTGTTATCCGAACATCGTCGACGCGGTGCGGGACGCCGCGAAGGGACACGGGAAGTGAAGCTCTTCGACTACACGCGCACGTCGCGCGCCTCCGACGCCGTCGACCTGGTCGCGGGCCGTCCCACGGGCGCGTTCATCGCCGGCGGCACCGACGTGACCAACCTGATGAAGGACGGCGTCCTCGCCCCGGACCTGGTCGTGGACGTGGGCCGGCTGGACCTGGCGGACATCGGCATGAGCGAGGGGCGGCTGCGCATCGGGGCGACGGCCCGCATGGGGGACGTCGCCGGCCACCCCGTGGTCCGGGAGCGATTCCCCGTCGTCTCCGAGGCCCTGCTGGCCTCCGCCTCCCCCCAGGTGCGCAACCGGGCCACCATCGGCGGGAACCTCATGCAACGCACCCGCTGCTGGTACTACCGGGACCCCGGCAGCGCCTGCAACAAACGCGTGCCCGGCAGCGGCTGCCCGGCCCTGGACGGACAGAACCGGTGGCACGCCGTCCACGGCGGCAGCGACCACTGCATCGCCGTCCACCCGTCCGACCTGGCCGTCTCGCTCACCGCCCTGGACGCCACCGTGGTCACCCTCGGACCGGACGGCCGACGGTCCGTCCCGATCGGGGACCTCTACCGCCTGCCCGGGTCCACGCCGGACCGGGAGACCACGCTGCGGCACGGCGAGCTCATCACCGCCGTCGACATCCCCGTGAGCCGCCTCGCGGCCGGCTCGCGCTACCTCAAGCTGCGCGACCGCGCCTCGTTCGAGTTCGCCGTGGTCTCCGTCGCCGCCGCCCTCACCCGGGAGCGCGGAGTCGTCAGTGACGTCCGGCTCGCCTTCGGCGGCATCGCCCCCCGGCCGTGGCGTTCACCCGGGGCCGAGGAGGCCCTGCGCGGCCGCCCCCTGACCCGCGCCACCATCGCGGCGGCCGGCCGGGCCCTGGCCGACGGCGCCCGGCCCCGCGAGCACAACGCGTTCAAGGTCGAGCTGGTGCAGCGTGCCCTGGCCGACATCCTCGAAGACCTCGGAGGCCCGGAATGAGCCCGATCGTCGGCAGCCCTCTCGCCCGGGTCGACGGCCGCGCCAAGGTCACCGGCGCGGCCACCTACACCGCGGACACCGAGATCCGCGGGGCGCTGCACGGCTTCCTCGTGCTGAGCACGGTCGCCAACGGGCGCGTCACCGGCATCGACGTGCGGAACGCCGAGCGCTCTCCCGGCGTGGTCGCCGTCTTCACCCACCGCAACATGCCCGATCTGACCCTGCCCACCGGGCAGGGAACGGTCTACTGGAAGCGCGTCGTCCCCCTGCAGGGCACCGAGATCCACCACAGCGGCCAGCCCGTGGCCTACGTCGTGGCCGAGAACCTGGAACAGGCCCAGCACGCCGCGTCGCTCGTCGAGGTCTCCTACGACGCCCGCGCGCCCCGCGCCGGCCTGGCCGAGGCCATGGACGAAGCCTATGTGCCCGAGCCGGGCCTGAAGGGCCCCAACGACATCACCCGCGGCGACCCCGAGGCCGGCCTGGCACAGGCCGACGTGCGCGTCGACGTCACCTGCACGACGCCCATGCACCACCACAACGCCCTGGAGCCGTCCGCCACGATCGCCGTGTGGAGCGGCGACAAGCTGACGGTGTACGAGACCGCGCAGGGCATCAACGCCACCAAGGCCACCGTGGCCGCGGCGCTCGGAGTACCCCCCGCCGACGTGCGCGTGCTGTCCCGGTTCCTGGGCGGCGGCTTCGGGGCGAAAGGTCCGGTGTGGCCGCACACCCTGATCACCGCCGCGATAGCCCGCGAGGTGGGGCGCCCGGTCAAGCTGGTGCTCTCCCGCGCCCACACCTACACCTCGCACGGCCACCGCCCCGAGACGTACCAGCGGCTCAGGATCGGGGCGAAGCGGGACGGCACGCTCACCGCCATCGAACACGTCACCACGTCCCAGGTCAGCCGCACCGAGGACCTGCTGTTCAACACCAGCGAGCCGACCCGCATGCTGTACGCCTGCCCCAACGTGCGGGTGACCCAGCGGGCGGTGCGGCTCCACCTGCCCGCGCCGAGCATGATGCGGTCACCGGAAGCCGTCGCCTCGCACGGCCTGGAGACGGCGCTCGACGAACTGAGCTACGCCCTGGGCATGGACCCCGTCGAACTCCGGCTGCGCAACTACGCCGCGGACAACCCCGACGAGGACGGCGCCCCCTTCGGCAGCAAGCACCTGGCGGAGTGCTACCGCCGGGGCGCGGACGCGTTCGGCTGGAGCAGGCGCGATCCGCGCCCGCGGTCGATGCGCGAGGGCGACACCCTGATCGGCTGGGGCATGGCGACCGCCGCGCACACGGCCGGCGGAAGACCGGGAGCGGGCGCCCGCGTGGTGATCTCCACCGGGGGCAGGGCGACGGTCCAGGTCGCCACCCACGACATCGGAACCGGCACCTACACCGTGATGTCCCAGGTGGCCGCGCAGGTCCTGGGCCTGGGCGTCGACGACGTGGACTTCGAACTCGGCGACACCGCCTACCCGTTCGCCTTCGTCTCCGCCGCGTCCGCGACGGTCCCCGGGGTCGGCGCCGCCGTCAACCGGGCCTGCGCCACGGCCCGCCGGACGCTGACCGGCATCGCCGTCGCGGACCCGCGCTCCCCCCTGTACGGCCTCCCGGCCGACCGGATCACCGTCGAGGACGGAGTCCTCCACGACACCGACCGGCACACCCGCCGCGACACCGTCCGCGCGGTCGTCGCCCGGCACGGCGCGCCCGTCGAGGCCACCGCCGACCCCGTCGCCATTCCCCCCGGTTACTCCACCGGCGCGTGCTTCGCGGAAGTACGCGTCGATCCCCGGCTCGGACGGGTCCGCGTCACCCGTATGCACGGGTTCTTCGACGCCGGCCGGGTACTCAACCGCAGAACGCTGCGCAGCCAGGGGATGGGCGGCGCGGTCTGGGCCGTCGGCTTCACCCTGTCCGAGCACACCCTGGTCGACCCGCACCTGGGGCGGATCGTCAACCCCAATCTGTCGGGCTACCTGGTGCCGGTCAACGCCGACATCCCCGAGGTGCGGATGGGCTTCGTGGACGAGCCCGACCCGGCGAACGCCGACTCGCTCGGCGCGCGCGGGTTCGGCGAGACCCCGATGACCGGGATGACCGCCGCCATCGGCAACGCCGTCTACCACGCCACCGGACGCCGTGTCCGCGACCTGCCCATCACCCAGGACAAGATCCTCGGGGAGGGGGGAGCCTGACGGACGGCACGGGGCGACGGCTCCACCGGCGGGGGGGGGCCGGCCACACGGACGGCCTCACCCCCCGTCGAACTGACCTGTGGGGGTGATGTCACCGGGCCCGGGAGGTGCCGTCGGAGACGCTGATGAGAGGTCCGGCCACCGTCCGCTCCGGACCACCGGCACACCGGCCTGACCTGGTATTCACTTCGACCCGCTGACCCGGTCAAGGACGCCAGATCCGCCGCTGGTCCCCACTGGTCCCCGGGAATGATCAAGGGCCGGTTTCGGATCTCTCCGAAACCGGCCCTGACCTGCGACTGTCTCCAGTCGGGACGACAGGATTTGAACCTGCGACCCCTTGACCCCCAGTCAAGTGCGCTACCAAGCTGCGCCACGTCCCGATGCGGTCGCGCACGGCGTTCCGTGCGATCACGCGGTCAATACCTTACCGCACCCCCCGGGGTGCCCCGGAAACGGCACCGGCGCGGCACAATCGGCGCATGGACAGCGCATCCGCCGACCGGGGCCGGGACCGCGACGACGAGGGCAGGGCGCGCAACGCCCGGCCGAGGGACGGGCTCGGCAGGCCCCTGCCGTACGGCGCGGACGGGGTGCCCCGGCAGCCCGAGGGCGTGGTGCGGGCGCCCGAGGAGACGGTCGTGGAGGCACAGCGGCTGCTGGACGAGGGGAAGCCGTTCCACGCGCACGAGGTGTTCGAGGACGCCTGGAAGTCGGGTCCGGAGGAGGACCGGGAGCTGTGGCGGGGCCTGGCGCAGCTCGCGGTGGGGCTGACGCACGCGGCCCGCGGCAACGTCACGGGCGGGCCCCGGCTGCTGCGGCGCGGCGCCGGTGCCGTCGAGGTGTGGGCGGCCGGGACCTCGCGGCGGCGGCCGTACGGGATCGACCTCGCCTCGGTCGCCGGGTGGGCGCGGCAACTGGCCGGGGACGTGGAGCGTGGCGGCACACCCGTGGACGCGGCGGCACGCGCACCCCGGCTGCGCGGCTGAACGGGCGTACGGCAGACTCGGGGCGTGCGGAAGATCCATGTCATCGGTATCGGCGCGGGCGACCCCGAGCAGCTCACCCTCCAGGCGGTGCGGGCGATGCGGGGCACCGACGTGTTCTTCGTCCTGGACAAGGGCGAGGTGAAGGCCGACCTCACGCGGCTGCGCCACGACATGCTCCAGGCGCATGTGCCGCGGGGGACGTACCGCGTCGTCGAGGCGCGGGATCCGGAACGGGACCGGGCGGCGGGCGGCAGCGCCTACTCCCCCGCCGTCGAGGACTGGCGCGCCGCCCGCGCCGACGTCTACGAGCGGCTGATCGCCGAGGAACTGGGCGAGGACGAGACCGGCGCGTTCCTGGTGTGGGGCGACCCCGCGCTGTACGACAGCACGCTGGGCATCCTGGAGGAGGTGCTGGAGCGGGGGTCGGTGGAGTTCGGCTACGAGGTCGTCCCGGGGATCAGCAGTGTCTCGGCGCTGGCCGCCCGGCACCGCACCGGGCTGAACCGGGTCGCCCGGCCGGTGCAGATCACCACCGGGCGGCGGCTGGCCGAGGAGGGCTTCCCCGACGGGGTGGACGACGTGGTGGTGATGCTGGACGCCCGGCAGGCCTTCCGGGCCTGTGCCGGCCAGGACGTCCACATCTACTGGGGTGCCTATCTCGGCACGCCCGACGAGATCCTCGACTCCGGTCCGGTCGCCGAGGCGGCGCCGCGGATCGAGCGGCTGCGCGCCGAGGCCCGGGAGCGCAAGGGCTGGATCATGGACACGTATCTGCTGCGCCGCGCCCCCGGCGGCAGGTAGGGGCACCCGGCCGGACCGGGTTCGCGTGCGCGGCCGGGCCGGCGATGTGATCGTGGCCGTGTGACCGTCGCCGAGGAGAGCCCGCGGACCGCCGCCGCCCAGCCGCCGGTACTGGACCCGCGGCGGCGCAACGTCGTCTTCGTCACGATCGTGCTGGGCATGCTGCTCGCGGCCCTGGACCAGACGATCGTCGGCACCGCCCTGCCGACGATCGTCTCGGACCTCGGCGGGGCCGAGCACATGTCCTGGGTGGTCACCTCCTATCTGCTCGCCGAAACCGTGGCGACGGTGCTGGTCGGCAAGTTCGGCGACCTGTTCGGACGCAAGATCGTCTTTCAGGTCTCGGCGGTCGTGTTCATCGTGGGTTCGTTCCTGTGCGGTCTGGCCACGAACATGACCCTGCTGATCGTCTGGCGGGCGATGCAGGGGGTGGGCGCGGGCGGGCTGATGGTGACCGCGATGGCGCTGATCGCCGACGTGATCCCGCTGCGCGAGCGCGGCAAGTACCAGGGCGCCATCGGGGCCGTGTTCGGCGTGGCCACCGTCGTCGGGCCGCTGCTCGGCGGGCTGTTCACCGACCATCTGTCCTGGCGGTGGGCGTTCTACGTCAACGTCCCCATCGCGGTCGTGGTCGTGCTCGCCGCCGCCCGCACCATTCCGGTGGTGAGGTCGGCGCTCCGGCCGGTCATCGACTATCTGGGCATCGCGCTGGTCGCGATCGGCGCGAGCGCGCTGATCCTGGCCACCAGCTGGGGCGGCAACCAGTACGCCTGGGGCTCCCCGGTGATCATCGGGCTGTTCGCGGGCGGGGTGGCGGCGCTCGCCCTGTTCTGCTGGGCGGAGAGCCGGGCGGCCGAGCCGATGCTGCCCATGCGGCTGTTCGCCAACCCGGTGTTCACGGTCTGCTCGGTCCTCAGCTTCATCGTCGGCTTCGCCATGCTCGGGGCGATGACGTACCTGCCGAGTTACCTCCAGTACGTCGACGGCGACTCGGCCACGGTCTCGGGGGTGCGGACGCTGCCGATGGTGATCGGGCTGCTCGCCTTCTCCATCCTCAGCGGCACCGTGGTCAGCCGGACGGGGCGGTACCGGCTGTTCCCGATCGCCGGTGCCCTGGTGATGGCGCTCGGCCTGTACCTGATGTCCCTGATGGGCCCGGACACCGGCGCGGCGCTGGAGTCGCTGTACATGTTCGTGCTCGGCGCCGGCATCGGGCTGTGCATGCAGGTGCTGGTCATCGCCGTGCAGAACACCGTCGAGTACGCCGAACTGGGCACCGCCACCTCGGGCGTGACCTTCTTCCGTACGCTCGGCTCCTCCTTCGGCACCGCCGTCTTCGGCACGATCTACGCCAACTCCCTCACCCCCAACCTGCGGGACGGGATCGCCTCCGCGGCGGCGACCGGGGCAGCCGATCCGGCCACGATCAGCCGGGCGGCGACCAGCCCGGAGGGGGTGCACGGGCTGCCGTCCGAGGCGGCCTCGCCGATCATCGGCGCCTACGCGGACACCATCCAGACCGTCTTCCTGTGGACGGTGCCGGTCGCGGGCCTCGGCTTCGTCGTCGCCCTGTTCCTCAGACAGGTGCGGTTGCGTGACAGCGCGCGGGCCGGGTCGACCGACATGGGCGAGGGCTTCGCCTCACCGAACGACACCGACTCCCGGCGGGTCCTCGAAGCGTCCGTGGGGAAGATCATCGGCGGTACCCGGCTGGACACCGCGCGCCGCATCATCGCGGACAGCGACACCCGGCTGGACGTCGCGGGCGCGTGGGCGGTGATGCAGGTCGAACTGTTCACACGGCTGGTCGGGCACGCCAGTCTCGGTCTGATCGCCACGCGTCACCGGGTGCCGCCGGAGGTGCTGCTGCCGGTGTTCGACCGGATGGTGGACGAGGGGTATCTGACCCGCGACGGCTCGCTGCTCTCGCACACCGGGGCGGGCGCCCGTGAGGCCGCGGTGATCGCGCGGGCCTGGACGACGTGGCTGGAGGACCGGGTGGCGGGGGACATCGGCCGTCCCGGTGACGCCGAGATCCGGGCGGCGGTCGACGCGATCGCCAAGCGGCTGCTGGTGGAGGACCTGAGCAGCGGGCTGCCGCAGCGGGTACGGCGGCCGGCCGGCGCGACGGCGGGCCGCTGACCTCCGGGTCCAGGGCCTGTCGTGCGGATCACGCCGCGGACGCGTGGTCTGGCACGCCCATCTGCGGCGTCGTCGCCGGTCCTCGACTCCCTCCCCCGCCTTGCAGCCGCACGCACCAGACCCCGCCGGCCGGCATCGACCGGGCACCGCACCCTCCCCGCGGCCTGGTCCAAGCGCGCCCTAGCGCAGCAGCAGTTGCAGGCCGCCGAGGACCGTCGCCGCGATGACGAGCCGCTCGAAGAGTTTCTGGTTGATCCGGTTCACCGCCCACTTGCCGAGCAGCGCGCCGGGCACCACGAACACGACGAGCGCGGCGTCGAGCAGCAGCGAGTACCCGTCGATCAGGCCGAGCCCCACGCTGAACGGCAGTTTGGAGACGTTGACGATCAGGAAGAAGAAGGCGGAGGTGCCGAGGAAGCCCAGCTTCCGGAATCCCGCGGAGAGCAGGTACATCGACATCACCGGGCCGCCCGCGTTGGCGACCATGGTGGTGAAGCCGCCCAGCACACCGTACGAGCGGGCCTTGAGCCGGCCGGCCCGGGTCGCGGTGCCCTCCTGCGGCCGCTCCCGCTGACCGGCCGTCCGCCGCCGCCACACCGTCACCGCGGCCATCACCAGCAGGATGACGCCGATCGACGTCCGTACCGCCCCGTCGCCGGCCCGCATCAGGAAGAGGGTGCCGGCGACCACCCCCGCGCCGACCGCCGGGAACAGCCGCCACAGCGTGGGCCAGTGCGCGTGCCGCCGGTAGGTGAGCACGGCCAGCACGTCCCCGGCGATCAGCACCGGCAGCAGGACGCCGGTGGAGGCGCGGGCGGGCAGCAGCGCCGCGAAGATCGCGAGGCTGACGGTGTTGGCGCCGCTCACGGCCGTCTTGGAGAACCCGACGAGCAGGGCCGCGAGGGCGAGCGCCGCGAACTCCCAGCCGGTGAGGTGCCAGTGCGTCATCATGTCCATTACGAGGACAGATGGTATGCGCAGCCGCCCGGAAGGGTGGCACGCACAGCTAACCGGCGGCGTACCGCACCCTCAGTTCGCGCTTGAGCACCTTCATGCTGGGGCCGAGCGGCAGCGTGTCCGTGAACTCCACGCGGCGCGGGTACTTGTGCCGGCCGAGGTGCTCCTTGGACCACTCGGTGATGCCGGCGGCGTCCGGGCTCGCGCCGGGCACGGGCACGACCACGGCGCACACCTCCTCGCCGTGCAGGTCGTCCGGGAGTCCGATGACGGCGACCTGCGCGACGCCGGGGTGGCGGACGAGGACCTCCTCGACCTCGCGCGGGTAGACGTTGTAGCCGCCGCGGATGATGACGTCCTTCTTGCGGTCGACGATGCGCAGGAAACCCTCGTCGTCCTTGGTGCCCAGGTCGCCGGTGCGGAACCAGCCGTCGACCAGTGCCTCGGCGGTGGCCTCGGGGCGGCCGAGGTAGCCGGAGAAGACGTTGTGGCCGCGGATGACGACCTCGCCGAGTTCGCCGGGCGGCAGCAGCTCGATCCGTCCCTCCGTCTCGGCGCGGGCGATCTCCACGTCGACGCCCCACAGGGGGTGGCCGATGGTGCCGGGCCGGGCGCCGAACACCGGCTGGTTGACGGCCGCCGCCGGGGAGGTCTCCGACAGCCCGTACCCCTCGTAGATCCTGGCGCCGAACGCCGCCTCGAACCGCTCCAGCACGGCGACCGGCAGCGAGGCGCCGCCCGAGACGCACACCCGCAGGGCGGGCAGCGTCTCGGCCCTCGCCGCCGCGGCGGCGAGGGCGACGAACATGGTGGGCACCCCGTGGAAGGTGTCGACCTTCTCCCGCACCATCAGCTCGATCGCGCGCGCCGCGTCGAACCTCGGCAGCAGCACCAGGGTCGCCCCGGCCCGCCAGACGGAGTTCATGGAGACGGTCTGCCCGAAGGCGTGGAAGAGCGGCAGCGCGCCGAGCGCGATGTCGTCGGGCCGGATGTCGTTGGCGTCGAAGGCATTGACGGTGGCGTTCATCACCAGGTTGAAGTGGCTGAGCACGGCACCCTTGGGGACGCCGGTGGTGCCGCTGGTGTAGAAGACGACGGCGGGGTCGTCGGCCTCGCGGGTGACGTACGAGGTGAGCGGCTCGGCGCCGGCGGCCAGCTCGGTGAACTCCGCGCCGAGGATGACGACCCGCACCCCGGCCGCGCGGGCCGCCGCCGTGCCCGTCTCCGCCTGCGCCGGGTGGCACAGCAGCAGGGTGGCGCCGCTGTCGGTGAGGACGTGCTCGACCTCCTCGGCCGACAGCAGCAGGTGGACCGGGACGACCACACCGCCGGCCGCGGCGATCGCGTAGTACGCCTGCGGGAACTCGGCGGTGTTGGGCGCCATCAGCGCGACGCGGTCCCCCGGGCGGACGCCGAGCCCCGCGAGTGCCCCGGCACGGGCGAGGGCGCGCTGCCACATCTCGGCGAAGGAGAGCCGCAGGTCGCCTTCGACCAGGGCCTCCTTGTGCGGGCGGCGCCGGGCGTTCTCGGCGAGGATCGCGGCGACGGAGAGGGTTGCCATGGGTTGTTGCTCCGTTTCCTTGCGGCTCTGCAGGGTCGGGAACGGGCCGTACGAGCGGGGTGAGGTCGGGTCCGGTCCACGGCGACCGTTAATTAGCACTGCTAGTTTTGGACTATAGACCGCCCGGCCGCTCCCTGGGAAGATCCCTCCCGGACCCTTCACCGACGCAGCCGGAGGACCGATGCCCCAGGCCCGTGAGCACACCCTGACCGGAACCCGGGGACGGATCGCCGTCCACGAGTGGCCCGCCGCGCGCCCCCGGTACGTGGCGCTGCTGGTGCACGGGTACGGCGAGCACCTCGGCCGCTACGAGGAGGTCGCCGGCGTGCTGAGCGCGCACGGCGCGGCCGTGTACGGGCCCGATCACCTCGGGCACGGGAGGTCGGACGGCGAGCGGGTGCTGATCGAGGACTTCGAGGACGTCGTCACCGATGTGCGCGCCGTGGCGGAGCTGGCCCGGACCGCCCACCCGGGTCTGCCGGCCGTGCTGGTCGGGCACTCCATGGGCGGCCTGATCGCCGCCCGCTACGCCCAGCGTCACCCGGAGGACCTGACCGCGCTGGTGCTGTCCGGGCCGGTGATCGGCGACTGGGAGCTGCCCCGCCGGCTGCTCGCCCTGGACGAGATCCCCGACACGCCGATCAGCCCGGCGGCGCTCTCCCGGGACCCGGCGGTCGGGGCGGCGTACGCGGCGGACCCGCTGGTGTGGCACGGCCCGATGAAGCGGCCGACGGTGGAGGCGTTCGTACGGACGCTGGACACCGTCGCCGACGGCGGCACCGCCGGCCGGCTCCCGCTGCTGTGGCTGCACGGCGACGACGACCGGCTGGTGCCGCTGTCCGGCAGCCGTCCCGGCGTCGAGCGGCTGTCCGGCGGGGAGCTGACGGAACGGATCTATCCGGGCGCCCGGCACGAGGTGTTCCTGGAGACCCACCGCGCCGAGGTGTTCGCGGACCTGACCGCCTTCCTGGACGGCGTGCTCGCCCGCTGACCCGTCCGGTTGTTTGCGCAGGTACCGCCGGGGCACACGGGTGTCCAGGGAGCGGTGGAGCCGCAGGGCTCCGCCGGGGAGGACGTCGCACCGTACCTCTCCCCGAGCGGGGCCGCGCCCGGACCCGGCGAGCACCGCCGTCCGGCGCCCGGCACGCTCCCGGCCACACCATCGACGCCACGAGGAGCAGCACCGTATGACTGTCGTGAAGAGCACGATTCCGGAGTCGGCCCGCCAGGTCACCTGGGAGGCGTTGCAGAGCACGCTCGTGGATCTTCTCGGGCTCTCCCTGATCGGGAAGCAGGTGCACTGGAACATCGTGGGACCCCGGTTCCGTTCGATCCACCTCCAGCTCGACGAGGTCGTCTCGACGGCCCGGGAGTACGCGGACACCGTCGCCGAGCGCTCGGCCGCCCTCGGGATGCCGGCCGACGGGCGTCCGGAGACGATCGCGTCCGCGTTCACGCTGCCGTCCCCGAAGGACGGCTGGGTCCGGGACGAGGACGCCGTCGCGCTGATGACCGAGACGCTGGAGGCGGCCATCGTCCGGCTCCGGGAGCGGATCAAGGCCACCGACGAGCCGGACCCGGTCACCCAGGACCTGCTGATCTCCGTCACCGCCGAGCTGGAGAAGCAGCGCTGGATGTTCGACGCCGAGAACTGGCCGAAGGAGGACTGACCGGCGCGGCCCGCCGTCACCTCTCCTCGTCTCACCGCACACACGCACGTACGCACCACGAAGAAGGGGCACCTCATGGCCGACGCCCTGGAACTCGACGCGCTGTGGGAGGACTTCCACCGCGTGGTCAACATGACCTCCGCCGAGCTGTCCGCCTGGCTGCGGGTCAGCGACGCCGACGAGACGACCGAGCCGCTGCCGGACCAGGCGGGCTCGCCCACCGGGCAGCACGTCCTCGCCATCCTCCAGAAACGCCGTACCGACCTCACCGAGGACGACCTGGGCGTGATGCGGGCGGTGGTGGACACGGTCACCGAGCAGACGGACGTGGAGAACGAGCCCGCGGCCGAGGACACCGAGCGCCGGCACCGGCTGATGACCCTGGGCCACGACCCGCTCAAGGGGTAGCCGTGGACCGCGACGCGCGCGTCGTACGCGAACTCGTCGGCGCGCACGGGGGGACGTACGCCGAGGAGGCGGGCATCCGGCTGAAGGACACCCCGCAGCCGCTGTACCACCTGCTGGTGCTGGCCCATCTGCTCAGCGCCCGCATCCGCGGCTCGGTCGCCGTGGCCACCGCACGCGCCCTGCGCGAGGCGGGGCTGCGGGACCCCCGCCGGATGGCGGAGGCCACCTGGCAGGAACGGGTGGACGCGCTGGGCCGGGGCGGCTACCGGCGTTACGACGAACGCACCGCCACCCAGCTCGGCGAGGAGGCCGAGCTGCTCGGCGACCGCTGGGGCGGTGACCTGCGCCGGCTCCGGAGCGAGGCGGACGGCGACGTGTCCGCGCTGCGCCGGCTGCTCCAGGAGTTCACCGGGGTCGGGCCGACCGGCGCCGACATCTTCCTGCGCGAGGTCCAGCGGGTCTGGCCGGAGGCCGCGCCGTACCTGGACCGCAAGGCGCTGCGGGGCGCGGAACGCCTGGGGCTGCCCGGGGACCCCGGCCGCCTGCTGGCCGCCGCCGGCCGGACGGACCCGGCGGTGCTCGCCGCCGCGCTGGTGCGGGTGTCGGTGGACAAGAAGGTGGCCCAGGACGTCCGGGAGCGGGCCGGGTGACGACGTGCGCCGGGCAAGCTCTCGGCGTGACGCACTCCCCGGCGGCGGGCGCTGAAAGTATGATCAAGCGATGTCTGACATGACCGAAACCACGCCGGGCTGGCTGACGACCGACGAGCTCGAATCGGCGCGCGCCCGCATGCCCATCCTGTACGTCGAGGCCGTGCCCGTGCGGGTCGACGACAGCGGCGAAGTCACCAGCGTCGGCCTGCTGCTGCGCATCGGCCCCGACGGCACGGTCAGCCGGACCCTGGTCTCGGGCCGGGTACTGCACCACGAGCGGGTGCGCGACGCCCTGCTGCGGCACCTGGAGAAGGATCTCGGCCCGGTGGCGCTGCCCCGGGTCCCGGCCTCGCTCCAGCCGTTCACGGTGGCCGAGTACTTCCCGACCCAGGGCGTCACCCCGTACCACGACCCGCGGCAGCACGCGGTGTCCCTCGCCTACGTCGTGCCGGTGACCGGCGACTGCCGGCCCCGGCAGGACGCGCTGGACCTGGTCTGGTTCAGCCCGCAGGAGGCGCTGTCACCGGCGGTGCAGAGCGAGATGCCCGGCGGTCACGGCGTCCTGCTGAAGCAGGCGCTGGCGCATGTGGGCTGCGTGGCCTGACGCTCGGCGGGCGGCCCGGCGGCCGGGAGCCGACGCCTCGCCGACGGAGGTCGTGGCCGCGCTCGAACACGCGGTCGGGCTGCTCGACCAGGCGCTCGTGCCGCCGCGGCACGCCGGCCGGCCGGTCATCGCCCGTCGGCTCGCCGAACGCCTGGGCCTGCCGTCGGCGGGGGCCGGCGAGACGCCGGCCAAGCGGGGAGAAGCGCGGACTGCTCGCGCGTACGCCGAACCGGCCGTCCGGGCGCCCTCCTCGGTGCTGGTGACCAGCACCGAGGAGGGCGCCCGGACGGTGCACGACGCTGGTCGTGAGCTAGTCGCCGTCCTCGTGGCTGAGCTGGGGGTCCAGGTCGTCGCGGAGCAGGCCCCGGCTGCCGGTCTGTCCGGTGCGGTAGGCGGAGCGGGCCACCAGGTGCGAGGCGACGGGGCCGGTCAGGAACTGGAAGAACGCGATCAGCGCCAGGGTGCCCAGGTCGATGCCGTTGCGCAGCCGCAGCGCCACGCCGACCAGGACCAGCAGCAGGCCGAGGGTCTGCGGCTTGGTCGCGGCGTGGCTGCGGGAGAGCACGTCGGGGAAGCGCAGCATGCCGATCACGCCGAGCAGGCTCTGGAAGCAGCCGAGCAGCAGCAGGAACGCACCGACGAGGTCGGCGGCCTCGGCCCAGGGGTTCACGGCGTTCACGGCGTGTACGGCGTGTGCGGCGTGTGCGGCGTTCACCGGTGGTCCTCCGTGCCGTCCGGCCGGACGGTGGGCCGGTCGCGCACGGCGATGAACCGGGCGATGCCCACCGAGCCGGTGAAACCGAGGAAGGCCAGGACCAGCATGACGGGGAAGTAGAAGGCGTCGCCGTCGCGGGCGGCCTTGGCGCCGATGCCGGCGATGATCAGCGCGGCGGCCACGTCCAGGGCGACCGCCCGGTCCAGCATCGAGGGTCCCCGCCAGATGCGGAACAGCAGCAGGGCGCCCGCGACCAGGATCATCACGACCGAGGCGACGAGCATGCCCTCCTCGACGGCGTGCAGGGTGTTCACGGCGACTGGTCCCCTTCCGGTGCCGGGACGGGCCGGGCGACGAGGGCGATGTCCCCGGCGGTGCCGAAGGCGCGGGCGACGAGTTCCTCCATGCGCCACACCTGCCGCCTGGTGCTCTCGATCGCGCCGGGGTCGTCGGCGTCCAGGACGTGGACGAACAGGGTGGCGGTCGCGCGCCGCACCTCGATGATGGAGCCGCCGGGGACGTTGGAGACGGCGACGGCGGTGGCGGTGAGCATCAGGTCGCTGCGGCCGCGCAGCGGCACGGCGACGACCGCCGCGTGGTACGGGTCCTCGGCGAAGATCTGGCGGGTGACCCGGAGGCTGGAGGAGAACATGTCGTGGACCAGGAAGGCGCCGAGCCGGAGGATGCCCAGCGGGCGCAGGCGCAGCCCGAGGTCGACGGCGGGCAGCGGGAAGGCGAGGCAGACAGCGACCGCGACGAGGACGCCGTTGACGAGGTTGGCCCAGGACAGGGTGCCCCACAGCAGCGTCCAGATGACGGTGAGCCAGGCGATCAGCGGCAGGTCGAGCACGCGCCGGCCGGTGCCGACGCGCAGGGACCAGCTGTACGGGGAGCGGTGCCGGAAGAGATCGCTCATCGGCCGAGCACCGCCTCGATGTAGGGGGTGCGGGCGAGGAGTTCGGCGGCGGCCTGGTCGGTGAAGGTGGTCAGGGGGCCGCCGAGCACGGTGTAGAGCAGGCCGAGGGTGACGGCGGCGCAGGTGGCGACGACCATGGGCCACGGCAGGTGCTTGGTGGTGGTGATGGACTGCCCCAGGAAGCTCGCGGGGACCACGGCCCCGGCGGGGACGTGCCGCCGGGCCCCGGAACCGGCTCCGGCTCCGGCCCTGCCCCTCCCCTGTCTGCCCCGTCTGCGCCGAGGCCTCTCCCCGTCCTCCTCCTCGTCCTCCTCCGTGTCCTCGTCGTCCTCCGCCGACTCCAGGACGACACCCTCCTGCGCGAAGCCGGGCGGGGCGTCCCGCCAGAAGGCCAGGTTCCACACCTTGGCCATCACGTAGAGGGTGAGCAGGCTGGTGGCGGCGGACCCTGCGACCAGCAGCCAGGACCAGCCGCCGCCGTCCGCGACGCCCGCCCGCATCAGGCCGACCTTGCCGATGAACCCGGACAGCGGCGGGATGCCCGCGAGGTTCATGGCCGGCACGAAGAACAGCACGGCCAGCAGCGGCGCCGACTTGGCGAGGCCGCCGAGGCGGGTGAGTTCGGTGCTGCCGGCCCGCCGCTCGATGAGCCCGGCGACGAGGAACAGCGTGGTCTGCACGGTGATGTGGTGGGCGACGTAGACGATGGCGCCGCTGAGCGAGTCGCGCCCGGCGAGGCCGATGCCGAAGACCATGTAGCCGATGTGGCTGATGAGGGTGAAGGACAGGACGCGTTTGAGGTCGGTCTGGGCGACCGCGCCGAGGACGCCGATGGCCATGGAGGCGAGCGCGGCCAGCATGAGCAGGTCGCCGAGGCGGTGCCCGGGGAAGAGCAGGGTCTGGGTGCGCAGCATCGAGTACACGCCGACCTTGGTGAGCAGGCCCGCGAAGACGGCGGTGACCGGCGCGGGCGCGGTCGGGTAGGAGTCGGGCAGCCAGGCGGCGAGCGGGAAGACCGCCGCCTTGATGGCGAAGACGGTCAGCAGCATGGCCTCCAGCAGGGTGCGGACCCCGATCGGGACCTCCTGGAGGCGTCCGGCGAGCTGCGCGAAGTTGACGGTGCCGGCGACCGCGTAGGTCATGGCGATGCCGACGAGGAACAGCAGTGAGGAGAAGAGGGAGATGATCACGTACGTGGAGCCGGCCCGGACGCGGGTGGCGGTGCCGCCGATGGTGAGCAGCACGAAGCTGGCCACGAGCATGATCTCGAAGCCGACGTAGAGGTTGACGAGGTCGCCCGCGAGGAAGGTGCAGGAGACGCCGGCGACGAGGATCAGGTAGGCGGGGTGGAAGACGCCGAACGGGGTCTGGTCGTCGCGGTCGGCCATGCCCTGGCCCAGTGAGTACAGGTGGACGAGCAGGGTGACGGCGCTGGAGACGGTGAGCATCAGGCCGGCCAGCCGGTCGGCCACGAGGGTGATGCCGATCGGCGGGGGGAAGTCGCCGAGGTCGACGTGGAGCGGGCCCTGCCGGTCGGCGGCGATCATCAGGGTCACGGAGAGCACGAAGACCACGCCGAGGACGGCGAGGCTGATCAGGCGCTGGAAGCGCTGGAGCCGCGGTCCGATCGCCAGCTTCAGGCCGGTGACGAACAGAGGCAGCAGCACGGGGAGGGGGACGAGGGCGTTCACGGCGATCCTTCCTTGTCCGCGCCCCCGGGGTCGTCGGGCTGCCGGGGCGGCCCCGGCGGCGCGTCGCGCGTCCGCGGGGAGTCCTCGTCGGGGGCACGGCCGGACTCGTCGGGGGCACGGCCAGTCTCATCGGGGGCGCGGCCGGACTCGTCCGAACCACGGCCCACCTCGTCGGAGCCCCGGCCGGTCCCGTCGGGCTCATGGCCGGTCCCCTCGGGCTCATGGCCGGACTCGTCGGGCTCATGGCCGGACTCGTCCGGGTCGTTGCAGGGCCCGGCGTCGCGGGCGGGGGCGGGGCCGGGGCGGCCGGCCGCGTCGGTGGAGCCCTGTTCCGCGCCGGCGCGGTAGTCCTCCGGGTCGGCGCCGAGGATGTCGTTCCACAGGTTCCCGGAGACGTCGTTGGCACGGGCCTGGTAGGCCCGCTCCTCCCGCATCCGCTCCCGCAGCCGCCTGCGCGCGGCCCGGTAGCGTTCGCGCTGCTCGCGGGTGGTGCCGCGCTCGGCACGGGCCCGGCGGTAGCTCGCCCGCAGTTCGCCGCGCCGGTCGAGGAACTCGGCGCGCAGCGCGACGAGCCGGTCCTCGGTGTCGTCGCTGATCTCGTCGGAGCCGGTGACCTGGTGACTGCGGTAGGCCATGGAGAGCAGGAACGCGGTGGTGGCGAGGGTGATGACGATGGCGGTGAGCGCGATGGCCTGGGGCAGCGGGTCGGTGACGCGGTTGCGGATGACGTTCGGGTAGAGCAGCGGGGCCTCGCCGGCGCTGCCGGTGGAGGCGAGCACCAGCAGGTTGACACCGTTGCCGAGCACGACGGCGCCGAGCAGGATGCGGGTCAGCGACCGGGTCAGCAGCAGGACGCCGCCGACGGCGCTGAGGACGGCGGCGGTCACCAGCAGGGAGAGGCTGACGGTCATGCCGGGCCCGCCCCTCGCCGTGCGGCGCGCTGGGCGGCGGCGCGTTCGATGTGCCGGTCGATGCGGGCGCCCAGGGCGCGCACGATGTCGAGGACGACGCCGAGGACCAGCAGGTAGACGCCGCAGTCGAAGAGCACGGCGGTGGACAGGTGGGCGTCGCCCCACACCGGCAGCCGGCCGTGCCAGGTCCAGCCGTGCAGCACGGTGCCCTCGACGAGGCCGCCGAGCGCCACGCCCGTGGACAGGAACAGGCCGAGGCCGGTGAACAGGCCCGGCGCGAAGGGGGCGGCGTCGGCGAGTTCGTGCCGCCCGCCCGCGAGGTAGCGGGTGATGAAGGCGACCCCGGCGACCAGACCGGCGACGAAGCCGCCGCCCGGCAGGTTCTCCGCGCACATCAGCAGATAGACGGAGAGGACGAGGATGGGGTGGTAGATGAGGCGGGCGACCACTTCGAGGACGATGGAGCGGCGCTCGGGGGCGAGGGTGTCGCCGGCCGCGAGCCAGGTCCTCTCCGGCGCGCTCTCGTCGCCGCTGGGCAGCCCCACGAGGGCGCCCGAGGCCACGCTGCCGTCGGTGCGCAGGGCGGCCTCCGGGTGGTCGCCGGGCAGCGGCAGGACGGGCTGGTCGGCGCCGTCGGTGCGGCGGTGCAGGTAGATCAGGCTGGTCACGCCGACGGCGGCGACGGCCAGGACGGCGGACTCGCCCATGGTGTCCCAGGCCCGCAGGTCCACGAGGATGGTGGCGACGACGTCCTTGAGGCCGTGATGGGCGACCTCCTCCACCATCGCGTCGCCGGCGGAGTCGCCGCCCCGGCGGTGCCCGGCCATGATCCAGACGACGAAGGCGGCGGCGCCGCCGCCCGCCAGCGCCACCGGCATCCGCAGCAGGCGCCGCAGCGGGACGAAGTTCTCCTTGAAGAGCACGGGCATCCGGCGCAGCACCAGTACGAAGACGATCATCGAGACGGTCTCGACGCAGAACTGGGTCAGGGCGAGGTCGGGGGCGCCCTGGAGGACGAAGAGCAGCGCGGTGCCGTAACCGGTCAGCCCGGCGAGCACGACCGCCTTCATCCGGCGCCGCACACCCAGGCAGAGCAGGGCGACGGCGCAGGTCATGAGCCCGACCCCGGCCTGCGCGGGGGTGTCCCACGGGCGCGGGGCGGGGGCCGCGTCCCAGGGCGTGTCGACGACGAGGACGGCGATCTGCCCGGCCAGCACCACGCTCAGCGTCGTCACCAGGTACACCGACAGCGAGCCGCGCTGGACGAAGCCGGTGCACTGCAGGGCGGCGCGTTCCAGGGCGAGCAGCAGCCTGCCGAAGTTCCGGTCGGCGGAGCGCCAGGCCAGCTTCTCCCCGACGCGCGCCACGGGAGCGGCGGCGAGGAACAGCAGGACCCCGCCGGCCCAGGCGGCGCAGGAGAGCAGGAAGGCGAGCCCCGCTTCGTGCCAGAGCGCGAGGTGGTACGAGTGCGCGGGCGCGGGCGCGGGGAACTGTCCCGCGTACGCGCCGGCCACCTCTTGCACCCACCCGGCTCCGGGGCCGAGGAGCAGTCCGGCGAGGGCGAGCACGGCGGGCGGCGCGAGGAAGGCCGGCGTGACGGCGTGGGCGCGGGTGTCGGGGAGGCCGGGCTTGCGGGCGAAGGCGCCCCACAGGTAGCGCAGGGTGTAGGCGGTGGTCAGCGCCGAGCCGGCGACGGTCGCGGCGAGCGCCCACCGGTCGGCGGTGTCCCCGTCCAGCAGGGTCTGGAAGGCCGCCTCCTTCGCGGCGAAGCCGAGCAGCGGCGGTACGGCGGCCATGGACAGCCCGGCGAGGACGGCGACCGCGCACACCCCGGGCAGCCGTCGCCCGAGCCCGGACAGGCGCCGCAGGTCACGGGTGCCGGTGGCGTGGTCGACGATGCCGGTGACCAGGAACAGCGGAGCCTTGAACAGGGCGTGGCCGAGGATCATGGCGATGGCGGCGAGGCCGGTGTCGTGGCGGCCCGCGCCGGCCAGGACGGTGAGGAAGCCGAGCTGGCTGACGGTGCCGTGGGCGAGGACCAGTTTGAGGTCGTGCAGGCGCAGCGCCCGCCAGCCGCCGAGCAGCATCGTGGCGCTGCCGAGGACCAGCAGCAGCGGGCGCCAGGGCGTGACCTCCGCGAAGGCGGGGGCGAGCCGGGCGACGAGGTAGACGCCGGCCTTGACCATCGCGGCGGCGTGCAGATAGGCGCTGACCGGGGTGGGCGCGGCCATCGCGTTGGGCAGCCACAGGCTGAACGGCCAGACCGCCGACTTGGACAGGGCGCCGACGAGGACCAGCACGACGGCCGCGGACAGCGCGCCGGAGGCGGGCGGCGGGTCGGCGAGGATCGCGGAGATCCGGAAGGTGCCCGCCTCCTGACCCAGCAGCAGGAACCCGACCAGCATGGTCAGTCCGCCGAGCGTGGTGACCGTGAGGGCCTGCAGCGCGCTGCGCCGGTTGCGCTTGTGGTCGCTGGTCTGGCCGATCAGCAGGTAGGAGAAGACGGTCGTCAGTTCCCAGAAGACGTAGAGCAGGATCAGGTCGTCGGCGAGGACGAGCCCGAGCATCGCCCCGGCGAAGGCGAGCAGGCTGCCCGCGAAGCGGCCGAGCTGGGGGGCGCGGTCCTCGAAGTAGGAGGCGCAGTAGACGAGGACGAGGGTGCCGACGCCGGCGGCGAGCAGCACCATGAGGGTGGCGAGGGCGTCCAGGCGCAGGGCCCAGTCCACGCGGTAGTCGGGCAGCCAGGTCCGTACGGTGGTGTCGGCGCCGTCCCCGGTCACCGTGCTCCACCGCAGGACCGCCCAGACGGTGGCGGCGGCGGGCGGCAGGGCCAGTACCAGGAAGGCACGGGCCCCGCACCACCGCACGAGCGGCGCGGCGCACAGCGCGAGCGCGAAGTGGCACAGGACCAGCGCGGTCATACGGGTCCGCCCACGGGGACGGGAACGGCGACGGCGCGAGGACAGGACACTCGACAGTGATATATCGGATATGTCGCCCGGCCGCCCAGGCACGCCGCAGCCGCCCCCGACGGTGGCCCCCGGTCCTCCCGCACGCCTCCCGCACGACGGCGGCGCTCAGTCCTCCCGCACGACGGCGACCTCGCCTCCCGGCAGGACGAGGGGGCCGGTCACTTCCCGGTCCCGGATCAGTTCCCGGCCGCGGACCGGGATCTCGACGTCCTGTCCGGTGTGGTTGACGAGGAAGAGGAAGCGGGTGCCGTCCGGCCGGTGGCGGCGTACCGCCTCGACGCCGGCGGGCAGCCCCGGCAGCTCGGGAGCCACGCCCGCCTCGTCCAGCAGGGAGCGGACCAGCCGGCGTACGCCCTCCTCGTCCGGCCGGGCGGCGACGTACCACGCCGCGCCCCGCCCCACCGCCCTGCGGGTCACCGCCGGCCGGCCGGTGAGCGGTCCGTCCGCCCAGGTGCGTACGGCGGTGGCGCCCGTCAGGTGGGTCTTCTCGCTCCACAGGTCGGCGGTGCAGCCGTCGTCGAGGGTGTGCGTCTCACCCTCCAGGAGCGGCCAGAACTCCTCGGTGCGCACGCCCAGCAGCTCCCGGAACGCGCCCGGATAGCCGCCCGGCCGTACGTGGTCGTGCTCGTCGACGATGCCGCTGAGGAAGGTGAGCAGCACCGAGGTGCCCGCTTCGGCGGCGGCGGTGATCCGTTCGGCGACCGCGTCGGTGACGCTGTAGAGGGTCGGCGCGATCACGGCCCGGTAGCCGTCGAGGGCGGTGTCGGCGGAGACGACGTCGGCCGTGACGCCCAGCTTCCACAGCGCCCGGTACCAGCGCAGCAGCTCGCTCTGGTAGTCGAGGGCCTCGGTGGGCCGGCCGTCCTGTTCGGCGGCCCACCAGGACGGATAGTCGAAGACCAGGGCGACGTCGGCGCGCACCCGGCTGCCGCGCACCTCGGCCAGGGCCTTCAGGCGCCGGCCGAGTTCGACGGTGTCGCGGAACACGTCGGTGTCCCGGCCGGCGTGCGGGACCATCGCCGAGTGGTACTTCTCCGCGCCGGCCAGGGACTGCCGCCACTGGAAGAACATCACCGCGTCGGCGCCGCGCGCCACATGGGCGAGGGAGTTGCGGAACATCTCGCCGGGGCCCTTCGGCCGGTTGCGGGGCTGCCAGTTGACCGCGGACGTGGAGTGTTCCATGAGGATCCAGGGGGCGCCGCCCGCGACGCCGCGGCTGAGGTCGGCGGAGAGGGCGAGTTCGATGTGCGCCTCGGGGTCCGCGGCGATCAGGTAGTGGTCGTTGGCCACCACGTCCGTCTCGGCCGACCAGGAGAAGTAGTCCACCCACTTGTTGCGGGTGTTCATCATGAAGTTGGTGGTCGTGGGCACGTGCGGGGTGACCTGGCGCAGTACGTCGCGCAGCGCCCGGTAGTGGGCGAGGTGCTCGTCGGAGGAGAAACGCGCGAAGTCGAGCC
Source organism: Streptomyces sp. NPDC016677 (assembly GCF_055562815.1). NCBI lineage: Bacteria > Bacillati > Actinomycetota > Actinomycetes > Kitasatosporales > Streptomycetaceae > Streptomyces > Streptomyces sp. NPDC016677. The sequence goes on from NZ_JBVHEO010000002.1 coordinate 745,696, forward strand.
GCTGGGTGGGGTTGACGAAGGTCGGCGCGGCCAGCGGCGGCAGGATCTCGTCGAAGGCGTCGTAGCGCTGCGACCAGAAGGCGGTTCCCCAGGCCGCGTTGAGGGCGTCGACGGTGCCGTAGCGTTTCTCCAGCCAGGCGCGGAACGCGGTGGCCGAGGCGTCGGAGTAGTCGTGCGGCACGTGGCAGCCCAGTTCGTTGTCCACGTGCCACAGCGCCAGGGCGGGGTGGTCGCCGTAGCGCTCGGCCATGGCGCGGGTCATGCGGAGCGCGTACGCGCGGAAGACCGGTGAGGCGATGGCGTACGACTGGCGGGCGCCCTGGTGCAGGACGGCGCCCTCGGCGGTGCGCGGCAGGATCTCCGGGTGCGCGCGGGTCAGCCAGGGCGGTGGTGAGGCGGTGGCGGTGGCGAGGGCGACGCGGATGCCGGCCGCGTGCAGCCGGTCCAGGACCTGGTCGAGCCAGGTGAAGTCGTGGACGCCCTCGCGCGGTTCGAGCAGGGCCCAGGAGAAGATGCCGACGCTGAGCAGGCCGACGCCGGCCTCGCGCATCAGCTCGATGTCCTCCAGCTGGACCTCCAGAGGCCATTGCTCGGGGTTGTAGTCACCGCCGTAGGCGATGCCGGGGACGTCGAGGGGCCAGGGCTGTGGGGTCGTCATCTGCCCGATCCTTCCAGCGAGACCGGCCCGGGGCGAGGGTGCGTGATCACCCCTCGGGCGCGCCGGCCAGCAGTCGTCCGACCCGGGCGGCCGTCTCGCGCAGCCAGATGTGGGCCGCGTCGTGGGTGTGCACCGGGTGCCACCACAGCGCCTCCCGCAGCGGCACCGCCTCGTAGGGCGGCTCCACGGTCCGTACGGCGGCCAGCGAGGTCAGCAGCCGGGCCAGGCGGGCCTGGATCAGGGCGATACGGCGGGTGCCGGCCACCAGCAGGGGCAGCAACTGGAAGCTGTCCACGGAGACTTCGGCGTGCGGCTCGATGCCGAGCATGCCGAGCTGGCGTACGGCCGGGGCGTCGTAGGTGCGCAGGTAGGTGACCCAGGGCAGCCGGGAGAGGTCGTCCTCGGTGAGCCGGTCGCCGACGTCCGGGTGGTCCTCGCAGACGAGGAAGACCCAGCGGTCGTCGTAGAGGTCGGTGGCGGGGAAGCCGCTGATGACGCCGTGCGGCATGAGCAGGCCGTCGGTGGCGCTGAGCAGGGTCGCGGTGTCGTCGGTCACGCCGGACGGGGTCTGGGTGAAGCGCAGCCGGATGCCGGGGGCCTCCTCGTGCACGACGCGGGCCAGCGCGGTGCCGAAGACGGCGACGGCGTAGTCGGAGGCGATCAGCCGGAACTCGCGCCTCTCCGCGGCCGGGTCGAAGTCGGCCTGGCTGGCGAAGAGGCGTTCCAGCACGTCGTAGGCGGTGGCGGTGCGGTCCAGGAGGACCTGGCCGAGGGCGGTGAGTTCGTAGTGACCGCCGACGCGGGCGAGCAGGTCGTCGGAGAAGTGGCGGCGCAGCCGGGCCAGGGCGGCGCTCATGGCGGGCTGGCTGAGCCCGACGCGCTGCCCGGCGCGGGTGACATTGCGTTCCTCCAGCAGGGCGCGCAGGGCGACGACGAGGTTGAGGTCGAGGCGGGCGAGGTTCACCGGGCGCTCCCTTGCATCCGTTGCTCCTGTGGCTGGCACTCGCTGTCTCTGGCCATCCCAGGCTGTACAGCCACGGCCAGCGAGAATAGATCCGATGGATGACTGTTATCCACACAATCTATTTCCCTGATCACGGGCGGCGGGTCCAGATTAGTGCCACCGCAATCAGGAGGACATGTCCGTGAAACCTGAACCCTCGTCGCCCTCGGCACCGTCGCCCGCGCTGTTCGCGGGTCCCTTCGCCCTCGGCACGCTGTCGGCCCCGGACGGGCCGGCCTTCCCCGCCCTCGTCACCCCCGACGGCCAGGCGCTCGATCTTCGGGCCGCCTTCGGCGACGACCGGCTGACCACCCGGGAGCTGCTGGAGAGTTGGGAGTCCGCACTGCCCCGGCTGCGGGCGCTGGCCGGTGCCGCCGGTCAGGCCCGGCGGCCGCTGGCCGAGTTCCGGGTGCACGCGCCGGTCGAGCCGCGCCAGGTGTTCCAGTCCGGCGCCAACTACCGGCAGCACGTCATCGACCTGCACGTCGCGCACCGTGCCCCGGGTGACGACCGGCCGGAGGCGGAGCGGCGTGCGGAGGCCGCCGAGATCATGGACCGGCGGGCGGCGCGGGACCTGCCGTACGTGTTCATCGGCCTGCCGAGCGCGATCACCGGCCCGTACGACGACGTCGTGCTGCCCGCGTGGGCCGAGCAGCCCGACTGGGAACTGGAGCTGGCGGCGGTCATCGGCCGGCCGGCCCACCAGGTCTCCGTCGAGGAGGCACTGGACCACGTCGCCGGGTACACGATCGCCAACGACCTGACCGACCGGGCCACCGTCTTCCGCCGGGACATGCCGCAGATCGGCACCGACTGGCTGCGCAGCAAGAACGCCCCCGGCTTCACCCCGCTCGGCCCGTGGATCGTGCCCGCCGAGTCGGTCACCGACCCCGGCGACCTGCGTCTCGTCCTCCAGCTGAACGGCGAGACCATGCAGGACGAATCCACCGCGGACATGCTCTTCAGCCTGGCGCGCATGGTCTCCTACGCCTCGCGGACCGCCCGGCTGCTCCCCGGCGACCTGGTGCTCACCGGCTCCCCGGCCGGCAACGGCATGCACTGGGGCCGGCTGCTGCGCGACGGCGACGTCATGGACGCCTCCATCACCGGGCTCGGCGCCCAGCGCACCCGGTGCGTGGCGGAGGTGGCCCGATGACGCTGGACCGCACCGATCCCGAGGGGTCGATAGCGAGGGCCGCCGAGGCGTACTCCAACTGGGGCCGCTGGGGCGCGGACGACGTGCTCGGCACGGTGAACTTCCTCGACGAGGCCAAGCGCCGCGAGGGCGCCGCGCTGGTCCGGCGGGGCGTGAGCTTCTCCCTCTCCCAGCGCTTCGACATGGACGGCCCGCAGCAGGGCTGGCGGCGCCGCACCAACCCGGTGCACACCATGCTGGACACCGGCACCGACGCGGCCCTCGGCAACCAGGGGTTCCCGCACGGCCTCGGCGGCGCCGACGACGTGATCGCGATGCCGCTGCAGTGCTCCACGCAGTGGGACGGGCTCGGGCACATCTTCGACCACGGCAAGGCGTGGAACGGGCGGGACGCGGCGCGCACGGTCACCTCGGACGGCGACCTCGTCACCGGCGTCGAGCACCTGGCCCCGCACATCGCCGGGCGCGGTGTGCTCCTGGACGTCGGCCGGGTGATCGGGGTGGACGGGGAGCTGCCCGACGGCTTCGCGATCACCGAGGAGCACCTGACGGCGACCGCCGAGGCGCACGGGGTGACGGTCGGCCGCGGGGACATCGTCGTCGTCCGCACCGGCCGGCTCACCCGGGCCCGCCGTGAGGGCTGGGGCGAGTACGCGGGCGGTCCGGCACCCGGCCTGTCGTTCACCACGGCGGGCTGGCTGCACCGTACCGAGATCGCCGCGATCGCCACCGACACCTGGGGCTTCGAGGTCCGCCCCAACGAGTTCGAGCACGCCTTCCAGCCGCTGCACCAGGTCGCCATCCCCCACCTCGGCCTGCTGATCGGGGAGATGTGGGACCCGGACGCGCTCGCCGAGGACTGCGCGGCCGACGGCGCGTACGCCTTCTGGCTCACCGCCGCTCCCCTGCCCGTCACGGGCGCGGTCGGCTCCCCCGTCAACCCGATCGCCGTCAAGTAGCCGGTGCAACGAAGGAGTTCCCCCATGAGCGAAGCCCGCACGGTCCTGGTGATCGGCGGCGGTGCGGCCGGCAACGCCGTGACGATCCTGCTGCGCCGCGCCGGTGTCACCGTGGACCTGGTCGAGGCCAAGGACGACTGGAACGCGACCCGCGGCTCCGGCATCACCCTCCAGGGCAACGCCCTGCGCGTCCTGCGCGAACTCGGCGTCTGGGAGCAGGTGGAGGCATCCGGCTTCGGCTTCGGCTCCGTCGGCATCACCGCCCCCGACGGCACCGTCCTGCACGTCCAGGACGACCTGCGCACCGGCGGCGACGACCTGCCCGCCAGCGTCGGCATGCGGCGCCCCCGGCTCCAGCAGATCCTCATCGACGCCGTGCGCGCCAGCGGCGCCACCGTCCGCCTCGGCACCACCGCCGAGATCCTGGACCCGGCCGGCGGCCGGGTACGCCTCTCCGACGGCTCCGAGCACCACTACGACCTGGTGATCGCCGCCGACGGCCTGGGCTCCGCCACCCGCGCCGCGATCGGCATCACCGCCAAGCCCGAGCCGACCGGCATGGCCATCTGGCGGATCGCGGCCCCGCGTCCGGCGGGGCTGACCCGTACCGACCTCGCCTACGGCGGCCCGGCCTACATCGCCGGCTACTGCCCCACCAGCGAGGACACCATCTACGCCTACGTCGTCGAGGACAACCGGGACCGGGCGTCGATCCCGCCGGAGTCGTACGCCGAGGAGATGCGCCGCCTGACCCGGCACTACGGCGGGTTCTGGCCGGAGATCACCGAGCACATCACCGACTCGGGGAAGGTCAACTACACCTGGTTCGACCGCATGCTCGTGGAGGGCTCCTGGCACCGCGGCCGGGTCGTGCTGGCCGGTGACGCCGCGCACTGCTGCCCGCCCACCCTCGCCCAGGGCGCCGCGCTCTCCCTGGAGGACGCCTGGGTGCTGGCCCAGTTGCTGACCGGGACCGACGAGTGGGACGACGCGCTGTTCCAGGCGTACTACGACCGGCGGATCGGCCGGGTCCGGCCGGTCGTGGAGGCGTCGGTGCAGATCGGGCGGTGGCAGCTCGACGGGGTGCGCGACGCCGACGTTCCCGGCCTGATGGGCCGGACGATGACGATGCTCCGGGAGCTGCCGTGACCGCCGTGAACACGCCCACCGTGGACGTGCACGCCCACGTCCTGCTGCCCGAGGCCGAGGCGCTCGTCGCCGGTCTGCCCGGCCACGCCGAGGCCCGCGCGCTGGACGCCCGCCGCAACGGGCCCGCCGCCCTCGCGGTGAGCGGGCCGATGGTCCGCGACCGCATCCCGCTGCTCACCGACCCCGCCGCCCGGCTGGCCGCGATGGACGCGCAGGGCGTGGACGTGCAACTGGTCAGCCCCTCGCCATCGCACTACCACTACTGGACGGACGAGCAGACCGCCGAGAAGGTGTACCGGCTGGCCAATGCGGCGACCGCGGCGCACTGTTCGGCCGCCCCCGGGCGGCTGCGCGGCCTGGGGCTGGTCCCACTCCAGCACCCGGACCTCGCGGTGCGCGCCCTCGACGACGCCCTGGCGCAGGGCCTGCTCGGTGTGGAGATCTCCAGCCACGCCCCCGGCCGGGAGCTGTCCGACCCGGCCTACGAGCCCTTCTGGTCCCGGGCCGAGGAGACCGGCGCGCTGGTCTTCCTGCACCCCTTCGGCTGCACCCTCGACGAGCGCCTCGACCGCTGGTACCTGTCCAACACCGTCGGACAGCCGGCCGAGAACGCCGTCGCCCTCTCCCACCTGATCTTCTCCGGGGTCCTCGACCGTCACCCGGACCTGACGCTGATCGCCGCGCACGGCGGCGGCTATCTGCCCACCCACATCGGCCGCTCCGACCACGCCTGGTCGGCCCGCTCCGACGCGGGCGCCGGCTGCGCCCACCCGCCCAGCAGCTACCTGAGGCGGCTGTACTTCGACTCCCTCGTCCACGACCCGCACGTCCTGCGGGAGCTGGTACGGGTCGCCGGCGCCGACCGGGTGCTGCTCGGCTCGGACTTCCCGTTCGACATGGGCACCGAGGACCCCCTCGGCGCACTGCGCGCCGCGCGGCTGTCCGAGGCCGACTTCGACGCCGTACGCGGCGGGAACGCCACCACTCTCCTCCGGAAGGGATGACACACCATGCGTCTGCTCACCCACCTGCGCCACGTCGACCTCGCGGTACCCGACTACGACAAGCAGCTCGACTTCTACGCCGGCGTCTGGGGCCTGACCAAGGTCGCCGAGGACTCCGGCCTCTCCTTCCTGGCCGCCGAGGGCTCCCCCGAGCAGTACGTCGTGCGGCTGCGCAAGGCCGAGGAGAAGCGCCTCGACCTCGTCTCCTACGGCGCCGCGTCCCCCGCCGACGTCGACACCCTCGCCGAGCGGCTCCTCGCGGGCGGCGTCCAGCTGATCTCCCGGCCGGGCACGGTGGACACCCCCGGCGGCGGCTACGGCTTCCGGTTCTTCGACGTCGACGGCCGCACCATCGAGGTCCTGGCCGACGTCGAGGTCAGGCAGCACCGCAAGATCGAGGAGAAGGAGGCCATCCCGGTCAAGCTCTCCCACGTCGTCCTCAACTCCCCCGACCTGAACCGCACCCGCGAGTGGTACGAGCGCCACCTCGGCTTCGCCCTGTCGGACACGCTGTCCTCCCCGCACATGGGCGAGGTCATGCACTTCATGCGGATCAGCAACCAGCACCACTCGATGGCCATCGCCCAGGGCCCGCACACCGCCCTGCACCACGTCTCCTTCGAGATGCGCGGCCTGGACGAGTACATGCGCGGCTCGGGACGGGTGATGCGCGCCGGCTTCCGGAAGATCTGGGGTCCGGGCCGGCACATGGCCGGGGACAACACGTTCACGTACTTCCTCGACCCGCACGGCAACACCGTCGAGTACACCACCGAGCTGGAGATCCTCGACGAGGACACCTGGCACCCGCACGTCTACGACTTCTCCCAGCCCGAGGTCACCGACCAGTGGGGCACCGCCAACCCCATGAACGAACTGGTCGCCAAGGAGTCCTTCAACGACCCCGACCGCGGCGTCTTCATCGCGCCCCCGGTCTGATCCTCCCCCGCCTACCGGAAAGCAGAGGCGCGCCATGCGTTTCGCCGCCTACGAACACCACCACGAGCGCCGGGTGGCCGTCGTCGAGGAGGACGGCACCCTCTTCCCGCTGCCCGGCGTCACCTCGCTCACCGGCCTGCTCGCCGAGACCGGCGGCCTGCCCGGACTGCTGGCCGCCGGCAGCGCCGCGCTCGAAGCGCCGCCCGGCCCCCGGATCTCCGGGGTGCGGCTGCTCCCTCCCCTGCGGCCCGCGTCCGTACGGGACTTCGTCACCTTCGAGGAGCACGTCGAAGGCGTACGCCGCTCCGTCGACGGCGTCGCCGGGGTGCCCGAGCAGTGGTACGCGGCGCCGACGTTCTACTTCACCAACCCGCACGCGGTCTACGGCCACCAGGACACCGTCCCGGTGCCGCCGGGCTCGGCCGTGCTGGACTTCGAGCTGGAGGTGGGCGCGGTGATCGGCCGGGAGGGCAGCGACCTCACGCCCGCACAGGCCCGCGACCACATCGCCGGCTACACCGTGTTCAACGACTGGTCCGCGCGCGACCTCCAGGGCGCGGAGATGAAGGTCGGCCTCGGCCCCTGCAAGGGCAAGGACACCGCCACCACCCTCGGCCCGTACCTCGTCACCGCCGACGAGCTGGAGCCGTACCGGGACGGCGACGGTTTCCTGCGGCTGGCCCTGAGAGCCGAGGTCAACGGGGTGAAGGTGGGTGAGGACCTGCTGTCCAACATGAGCTGGACGTTCGAGGAGATGACCGCCTACGCCTCGCGCGGCACCCGGGTCGTACCGGGCGACGTGCTCGGCTCGGGCACCTGCGGCAACGGCGGCTGCCTCGCCGAACTGTGGGGACGGCGGGGCGAGAGGACCCCGCCGCCGCTGCGGCCCGGCGACACCGTCACGCTCACCGTCGAGGGCCTCGGCACCCTCACCAACACCGTCGTCCCCGGCCCGGAGCCCGTCCCGCTGCCGGCCGGGCGGCGGCGCGGCCGGGAGCGGCCGTGAGGAGGCTGGAGGGCAAGGTCGTCGTGGTCACGGGTGCCGCCCGTGGCCAGGGCGCCGCCGAGGCCGCGGCCCTCGCCCGGGAAGGCGCCCGGGTCATCGCGACCGACGTGTCCCCGGCGGGCGGCTGCCGTCGCCTCGACGTCAGCAGCGACGACGAATGGGCCCTGCTCGCCGCCGAGTTGGCACAGACGTACGGGCAGGTGCACGGCCTGGTGAACAACGCGGGCGTCACCTGGCGGGCCCGGGTGGGTGACGTACGGGCCGAGGACTTCGAGCGGGTCCACTCGGTCAACGTCACCGGTCCGCTGCTCGGCATCCAGCGGCTGAGCCCGCTGATGCCGCCGGGCTCCTCGATCGTCAACGTCGGCTCCTCCGCCGCGCTCACCGCGCACTACCCGGTCGCCTACACGGCGAGCAAGTGGGGTCTGCGGGGCCTGTCGAAGGCGGCGGCGCTGGAGCTGGGCCCGCGCGGCATCCGGGTGAACACGGTCCACCCCGGTTACATCGAGACCGGGATGACCGCCTCCGCCGCCCCGGCGTTCCGCGCGGCCAACGTCCGCGAGACCCCGCTGGGCCGCACGGGCACGGTCGACGAGGTGGCGCCGCTGGTGGTGTTCCTGCTGTCGGACGAGTCGTCGTTCATCACCGGCGCCGAGATCCCGGTGGACGGCGGACTGACCGCGCACGGCGGCGTCAAGTCGGTCTCCGACGCGCTGCGCCCCCAGCCGCCGCCCGGTCCCGAAGAACCGTAGTGTACGTTCGTACGCTCTCCGGGTAGGGTCGCGGCCATGACAGTCGACATACCGGTCCGGCCCTCCTCGGCGGAGCGGCGGGCCCGTATCGCCGTGGCCGTGCTGTTCCTCACCAACGGCGCCCTGTTCGCCAACCTGCTGCCGCGCTACCCGGAGATCAAGGCCGACCTCGGGATGAGCAACGCCGTCTACGGGCTGGCCGTCGCCGCCTTCCCGGCCGGCGCCATCGTGGCGGGGCCGGCGGCCGGCGTGCTCGTGCGCCGGTTCGGGTCGGCGCGAGTGGCCGTCGTGTGCACCCTGCTGACCGCCCTCGGCGCCCTCGCCGCGGGGACCGCCGGCTCGGTGCCGGTGCTCGCGGCGGCCCTGTTCCTGGCGGGGGCGATGGACGCGGTCACCGACGTCGCGCAGAACGCGCACGGCCTGCGCGTACAGCGCCGCTACGGACGTTCCATCATCAACTCCTTGCACGCGATCTGGTCCGTCGGCGCCGTCACCGGAGGCGCCATGGCCGCCGGGGCCATCGCCCTGGACCTGACGCGCGGACAGCATCTGACGGTCTCGGCGGTCGTCTTCGGCGCCGCCGCCTGCCTCACCCTGCGGTACTGCCTGCCCGGCCCCGACACCGGACCGGAGGCCGACGGCCACGAGGGCCACCGACCGCGGCAGGCGGGCACCGCCCGCCGTACGGCCTACGTGCTGACCGCCCTCGTCCTGATCGCCACCGCCGGCACCCTCGTCGAGGACGCCGGGAACTCCTGGGCCGCCCTCTACCTCTCCGGCTCCCTGCACTCCTCGGCGGCGCTCGCGGCCACCGGCTACATCGCCCTGGTGGGCGCCCAGTTCACCGGCCGCGTCATCGGCGACCGGCTCGTCGACCGCTTCGGGCAGCGCGCGGTGGCCCGGGCCGGCGGCCTGATCACCGCGGCCGGCATGGGTCTGGCCCTGGCGGTGCCCACCCTCCCCGGCACCATCGCCGGCTTCGCCGCCGCCGGGTTCGGCGTCGCCACCCTCGTACCCGCCGCGATGCACGAGGCCGACGCGCTGCCCGGCCTCAGACCCGGCTCGGGGCTGACGATCGTCTCCTGGCTCATGCGCCTGGGCTTCCTGCTCTCCCCTCCCGTCGTCGGCCTCGTCGCCGACGCCGCCGGCCTGCGGCTGGGCCTGCTGGTGGTACCGCTGGCCGGAGTTCTCGTGGTGCTGCTCGCCGGGGTGCTGCGGCCACGCGAGCGCTGAGCGCGCCCCGGTGCGCCCCGCCAGAAGGTACGTTCGTACGCTCAGGGTGTACGCTCGCGACCATGGCGACGACGGACCACTTCGCGGGCGACCCGCGCACCAACCTGGAACGCATGCGGGCGGGCGACCTCTACATCGCCGACGACCCGGAGATCGCCCGCCGCCAGCAGCGGGCCGTGCGCCTGGCCGCCCGTTACCAGGCCGCCTACGCCGAGGACGCCGACGCGGCCCGTCCGCTCCTCGCCGAGCTGCTCGGCGCGCTCGGCGAGGAGGCGCACGTACGGCCGCCCCTGTACGTCGACTACGGCAGCAACATCACGATCGGTGCCCGTACCTTCGTCAACTACAACCTCACCGCCCTGGACGTCGCCGCCGTCACCATCGGCGCGGACTGCCAGATCGGACCGAACGTCCAGTTGCTCACCCCGACCCACCCGCTGGAGCCGGGGCCCCGCCGCGACAAGCTGGAGGCCGCCCGGCCGATCACCATCGGCGACAACGTGTGGCTCGGCGGCGGCGCGATCGTGCTGCCCGGCGTGACCATCGGGGACAACTCCGTCATCGGCGCCGGCGCCGTCGTCACCAAGGACGTCCCCACGGACGTCGTCGCCGTCGGCAATCCCGCCCGCGTGGTACGGAGTCTGTGAGTCTGTCGTCATGGCCACCGGACACACCGACCCCCAGCGCCGCGAACGCATCCTCGCCGCGACCCTCGACCTGATCGCCGACGAGGGGGTCGCCGGCGTCTCCCACCGGAAGATCGCCGCACGCGCCGGCGTGCCCCTGGGGTCGATGACCTACCACTTCGACGGCATGGACCACCTGCTGGGCGAGGCGTTCCGCCGCTTCACCGACCACATCGTCGCCCTCTTCGACGCCCATCTCAGCGCCCCGGCCGACCGCGACCAGGCCAGGGCGGCGGTGACCGACCTCATCCACGTCCTGTCCGAGGGCAGCCAACGCGACCTCGTCCTCACCCAGGAGCTGTACACCCTCGCCGCCCGGCGCCCCGCCTACCGGGAACTCACCCACACGTGGATGGCGCGCAGCCGCACCCACCTGGAGAAGCACTTCGACCCGGACACCGCCCGGCAACTGGACGCCCTCATCGAGGGCCTGACCCTCCACCGCGCGCTCGCCCGGCACCCCCACGACCGCGCCCTGACCCTGGAAGCCGTCACCCGCGTCACCACACCCGGCACGCCCGGCACACCGGGTTCACCGGGCACCGTCCCCGGCGACCGGGCCACCTGACCGCCCGTGCGGCACGGACCTGACCGCTGTGCCGCACGGGCCCCGCAGTGGCAGGCTCGTCCGCCCGAAGGACGCCGCGGACCCGCGCTGTCCCGCTACAGCGTTCCCCGTCGCGCGACAAGCGGATCGGAGACCGCGGCGAGCGCACCGCGGCCACCGGAACGGTCCGCTCCGACGGCATGGGCGCCGTCTGCTGGCCGGCGTTCGGCGGAAAGCACACGTACCGCCCCGGCCACGACCGGTACTCCCTCCACGCCTCGAAGGCAGCGGCACCGGCCTGACCCTGCGCGTGCGCGACACCACGGCCGTCGACCGGCTCGGGTACGCCTGGTCGCGGCGGAGCGACCGCGCCGCGCACACCCGGCACCCACCACCCGAAGAGACCTGACCCGCGGGTCACTCGATCGTCGCGCGTGCCTCCTGGCATCCGGCGGCGCCGTCGACGGCTGCGCCCCGGCCGTGGACCCAGCCGCCCGGCCGGCCGCCGCAGCGGCGTGGGAGACCGTGATCGGCACGGACACCTTCGCCGGCCACGGTGCCCTGGAGGCCACGTGGAACTCCCCGTCTCCGGCCCCGGCGTCTGGCGCACCCACCGGGCTCGACAGCGTCTGAGGCGGCCGGCACCGCGGCAACGACGGCTGGAAGACGCGTCGCCCGCCGAGTCGCCCGGGCCGGCGCGCCTCCGCGTTTCGGCCACCCGGGTCTCGCCGCCCTGCCCTTGCGCGGCGAGGGTCGTTGTAGCCGACATGTGCCGGCGCCCCTGCGGAGCCTGGTGAGCCATCCCGGCCGAAACACGTGCGTTCGATTGCGGCCCCGCGTCGTTGAGCCCGGTGCCGGGTCGCCCCCGGCCCCGACGCAAGGAGACGCGCAGTTGACCCCGACCACCCGGCCCGTGCAGCCGCCACCGCCCGCGGAGATCACCTACTCGGGGCAGTACTCCGTCAACCCGCTGGGACAGGCCGGTTTCCGGAGTCTGTGCGCGCAACTCCCGTCCGTGCTGGCCCGCATCGCGCGGCTGGCCTGGGGGATCGACCGCCGCGCCGTGCTCCTCCTGCTGGCCTGTCAGCTGGCCGCCGGAGCGGCAGCCGCCGTACTGCTGACCGCCACCGCCCGCGCCCTGGCCCCCGTCCTCGGGGCCGGTGCCGTGGCGGACCGGCTGCGCGAGGCCCTCCCGGCGCTGGCCGTCGTCGCGACGGCCGGCGCGGTCGCCCGGACGTCCGTGGCCGTGGCCCGCTATGCCGAGCGGCGCGTCACGCCCCGGCTGACGACCGCGATGGACACCGCGCTCGTCGAGGCCGTCTGCCGGGTCGAGGCCGCCGCCTACGCCGGCGACGGCTTCTCCGACCGGCAGGAAGCCGCGGAGATGGGTGTCACCCGCACCCACGTCATGGTCATGGACGCCCAGCGGTTCATGACGGCCTTGATCAGGCTGGTCACCGCCGGCGTCGTCGTCTCCGTCCTGCACCCCCTGATGCTGCCGCTGCTCCTGCTGGCCGTCACCCCGGCCGGTGTCGGGGCGGTCCTGACCGCACGGGTCGACTACGAGATCCACTACGCCAACATCGCCGACCGCAACATCCGCGGCATGACCCGCTGGTGGGCCACCACACCCAAGTACGGCGACGAGGTCCGCGCCAACGGCATGACCGACTACCTCCTGTACTGGTACCGCGCCCTGTCCGAACGGGTCGACCGGCGTACCGTGGCCGCGGCACCCCGGACCCTGCGGATCACCCTGCTGTCCTCGCTCGCGGGCGGGACGTTCCTCGCCGCGACCTGGGGAACGCTCGCCTGGCTGACCGCGAGCGGACGGATCGCGCCGGCCGTCGCCGCGACCGCGGTCGTGGCCGTGCAGACCACGCTGGCCGCGCTGTCCCAGCTTGTCATCGAGGGCGCCGCCGTCTTCCACACCAGCCTGTATCTCGGCGACATGCAGGCGTTCTTCGACGACGCCGCCGCCCGCGCGCCCAGGCGGGGAACGTCAGCCGTCGCGCCGCCCGTGGAAGAGATCCGGCTGGAGGAGGTCGTCTACCAGTACCCCGGCAAGGACCGCCCCGCTGTGAACGGCGTCTCCCTCACCCTGCGGCGCGGTCAGATCCTCGCCGTCGTCGGAGTGAACGGCTCGGGCAAGAGCACCCTGACCCGGCTGATCACCGGCATCTACCTCGCCGACAAGGGCCGCGTCACCTGGAACGGCACCGACCTCGCCGACACCGACCCGGCCACCGTCTGGGCGTGCACCGGACTCGTGCCGCAGATCTTCGCCCAGTGGCCGCTGCGAGCCCGGGAGAACGTCACCCTCGGCCAGCCCCACAGCCATGACGACCGTGACGTGTGGGACGCCGTCGACTCGGTCGGCATGCGTGAGGTGATCGAGGAACTGCCCGGCGGGCTCGACACCCTCCTCGCCCGCGAGGTCTTCGGCGGCACCGAACTCTCCGGCGGCCAGTGGCAGCGGCTGGCCTGCTCCCGCGCCCTGTACCGGCGTCCGCCCCTGCTGATCCTGGACGAGCCGACCTCGCAGACGGATCCTCGTGGCGAGCACGCCATCTTCGAGCGGATCAAGGCCATCTCGGCCGACCGGATCACCATCGTCGTCACCCATCGGCTGGAGAACACGAAGACCGCCGACCACATCGTCGTCATGGAGCAGGGCCGCATCACCGAACAGGGCACCTACGACGATCTCGTCCACGCCGCCGGGACCTTCGCCGACCTCCTCCGTCTGTCGCAGGAGCGGTGAACTCCCGTCTCCACCGGCCGCGGTCCCGTCCGGACCGGAAACGGTCAGGGGCCCTCAGGGGCCGGTCCCGGGCGGCCCCGGAACCGGCCCCTGGGGCCCGTCGGCTACGCCTGCCTCATGGCCGCGACCAGGCCGGCGGGGCGCATGTCGGTCCAGTTCTTCTCGATGTGCTCCAGACATTCCCGGCGGCCGGCCGGGCCGTGCGCCGTGCGCCAGCCCTGTGGGACGTCGATCGACACCGGCCACAGCGAGTACTGGCCCTCGTCGTTGACAAGGGCGAGGTACTGGGCGTGCTCGTCCTCGAAGGGGTTGCTCATCTTTCCGCTCCTACGGTCGATTCCTGTGGTCGATTCCTGTGGTCGATGTTCATCGGAGTTCGGCGAGGCGGGCGGCCAGGACGGGACCGATGGCGGCCAGGGACTCGGGCCGGGTCATGTCCTCGTGGCCGCAGTGGACGAGGTGCTCCTCGACGCTTCCCGCCACGTGCGGATGCCACAGCCGCGCCGTCAGGCCGTGGCCTTGCGGCTTCCGGGTGGCGCGGAAGAGCAGCAGCGTTCCGTGGAAGACGCCGGGGGTGAAGCGCGCGGCTGCCCTGGTGTTGCGTTCGTAGGCCCGGGTCAGGCGCTCCGCGAGGCCGGCCGACCACTCGGCGTCCGAGAAGCCCGCCATCTCCCCGCGCACCGCCTGGCCGGGCGACCCCGACGGCAGTCCCCCGACGTCGTGCAGCGGATAGGCGTCCAGGACGGCGAGCAGGCCGACCCGCTTGCCCCGGCGCTCCAGCCGCACGGCGATCTCATGGGCGATCAGGCCCCCGACCGACCAGCCGACCAGGTGGTACGGACCGTCGGGGCACACCTCCAGCATCCGGGCGAGGTGGTCCTCCGCCATCTCACCGATGCTGTCCGGACCGTGGGCCGGAGGGTCGGCGACGGCCCGCGACTGCAGACCGATGACCGGACGGCCGGCCGGGATGTGCGCCGTGAGCCCGGAGAACGACCAGGCCAGGCCGCCCGCCGGATGCACGCAGAACAGCGGCGGCAGGCCGCCGCCCGACCGGAGGGGATGCACCGCCTCGAAGTCTCCCCCGGCACCGCGCACCTGGTCGGCCGTCGCGGCGAGCCGGGCCGGCGTGGGCGCCTCGAACAGCTGCCGCAGGCCCACCTCGACGCCGAGGACCGAACGCAGCCGGCTGATCAGCTTGGCCGCGAGCAGGGAATGGCCGCCGAGTTCGAAGAAGTCGTCCTCGACCGAGACCGCCGGCACCCCCAGCACCTCGGCGAACACCCCGCACAGCGCCTTCTCCCGCTCGTCCCGCGGCTCGCGCCCGCCGGCCGTGCCGAGGTCGGGCGCCGGCAGGGCCGCACGGTCGATCTTGCCGTTCGGGGACAGCGGAAGGGCCTCCAGGACGACGATCGCGGTGGGCACGAGATAGCCCGGCAGCGTCGAGGCGAGCTGCCGCCTCAGCGCCGACGGGTCGGGAACGGCGCCGGGCTCGGGCACCACGTGGGCCAGCAGCCGGTCGTCCCGGACGACGGCGGCCGCCTGGGCGACGCCGGGCAGCGCGGCCAGTTCGGCCTCCACGTTGCCGGGCTCGACCCGGAACCCCCGCACCTTGACCTGGTCGTCGGACCGCCCGAGGAAGTGCAGCCGGCCGTCACCGTCATGGCGTACGAGGTCTCCGGTGCGGTACATCCGCGTCCCCGCCGGGCCGTACGGGTCGGCGACGAACCGCGACGCGGTCAGGGCCGGCCTGCCCAGGTAACCGCGGGCGAGTGCCGGGCCGCTGACGTACAGCTCTCCCGGAACACCGGTCGGGACCGGGCGCAGCGAGGGGTCGAGGACGCGCAGTCCGACCCCGTCGACACCCGTGCCGATCGTGGGAGGTCCGTCCGGGTCCAGGGGCTCGCTCATGGTGGCGCAGACCGTGGTCTCGGTGGGTCCGTACGCGTTGAGCAGGCGGACCCGGCCGGCCAGCCGGCGAACGGCGTCGCGGGGAAGCGCGTCGCCCGCGACGGCCAGGGTGGTCAGGGCCGCCAGGCTGTCGTCGGACATCAGCGGCAGGGCGGCCGGGGGCAGGGTCAGATGGCTGACGGAACGCGCCGCGAGCAGTCGTGTCAGCGGGGCGCCCGGCAGCAGTTCCTCCTGCGGGGCCACCACGAGCGCGGCGCCGGCGAGGAGGGCCATGCACAGTTCGGAGAAGGCGGCGTCGAAGCTCGGTGAGGCGAACTGCAGGACCCTGCTGCGCTCGTCCACCGCGAACCTGGCGATCTGGCTCCCGGCGAGCCCGGCGATCCCCGCGTGCGTCACGACGACACCGTTGGGGCGGCCCGTGGAGCCGGAGGTGTGGATGACATAGGCCGGGTGAGCGGGCGTCAGGGCCGCGAGCCGGTCGCCGGGGGCCAGGTCGGCGCCGGACTCCCGGGCGATCCGGGCGGCCGTCTCCGGGTCACCGAGCAGGGCAGGGTCCACGACCAGGTCCGGCCGGGCGTCGTCGAGCACGAGCCGGACGCGCTCGGCGGGGTATGCCGGATCGACCGGGAGGAAGGCGGCACCGGACTTCAGCACCGCCAGCGTCGCCACGACCTGTTCCACGGACCGTGGCAGGCGCAGCGCCACCAGGCCCTCGGGTCCGGCGCCGGCCGCGACGAGGTACCGGGCCAGCCGGTTCGCACGCCGGTTCAGCTCGGTGTAGCTGATCTCGTCGTCGCCGCAGACCAGCGCGGTGCGGTGCGGAGTACGCCGTACCTGTGCCTCGAACAGGTCGGGGAACACCGCCGGCCGGGGACCGGCCGTCCCGGACCGCAGCGTCTCCAGCAGCGCGCCCTCGCCCGGCAGCAGGATGTCGGCCGAGCCGATCGGCGCCTCGGGCCGGACGGCGACGTACCGCAGCAGTCCGGTGAACCGCCCGGCCATGCCCTCGGCCGTGGAGCGGTCGAACAGGTCGCCGCTGTACCGGAGGACACCGCGCATCCCCCGGGCGCCGGTGGCGTCGCGCTCCTCGACCAGATCGAATTCGAGGTCGAACTTGGCGGCGGGCACATCGACCTCGTAGGCCTCGGCCCGGACACCGGCCAGCGCGGGGGGCGCCGCCGAGCCGGTACGCAGCGCGATCATGACCTGGAAGAGCGGGTGACGGGCCGGGGTCCGCTCGGGGTTGAGCGCCTCGACCAGCGTCTCGAAGGGCACGTCCTGGTGGGCGTAGGCGGTCAGCGCGGTCTTGCGCGCCCGCTCGACCAGCTCGGCGAAGCCGGGATCGCCGTGCGCGTCCAGGCGCAGCACCAGCGTGCCGGCGAAGAAGCCCACCAGGTCGTCCAGCGCCTCGTCGGTCCGCCCGGAGACCGGTGTCCCCATGGGGATGTCGGCGCCCGCGCCGAGCCGGACGAGCAACGCCGCGACCGCCGCGTTCATCACCATGAACGTGCTGGCGCCGAGGGTGCCCGCCAGCTCCGTGAGCCGCCGGTGCGTCGTGGCGTCCACGTCGAAGCGGACCGCGCCGCCCCGGTGGCTGGGCACCGCGGGCCGGGGGCGGTCCGCCGGGAGCGTGAGCTCGGCGGGCAGCCCGGCCAGTTCGTCGCGCCAGAACGCCAGTTGGCGCGCCAAAGGGCTGTTCTCGTCGGTCCGGGTGCCGAGGCGGTCGCGCTGCCAGAGCGCGAAGTCGGCGTACTGCACCGGCAAGGGCGGGAACGGGGGTTCACCGCCGTTCGCCCGGGCGCGGTAGGCGGTCGCCAGATCGCGCAGCAGCACCTCGGTGGACCCGCCGTCCGTCGCGATGTGGTGGAACACGAACAGCAGCACGTACTCGTCGGGCCCCCGCACGATCAGGGTCACGCGGACCGGGATCTGCCGGGCCAGGTCGAAGCCGCGGGCGGCGAGGGCGGTCAACTCCCGTGCCAGCGCGGCGTCGTCGGCACCGCGGTGGTCCACGACGTCCAGCTCCGGCCAGCTCCCGGCCACGACCTGCCGCGGCTCGCCGTCACGCTCCGGGAAGACGGTCCGCAGGCTCTCGTGCCGCCGGATCACGTCGCGGACCGCGGCCGCGAGCGCCGTTCGGTCGAGGGCGCCCGACAGCCGCACGGCGACCGGCACGTTGTAGGTGGCGGACGGCCCCTCCAGACGGTTCAGGAACCACAGGCGGCGCTGGGCGAACGACAGCGGGACGGTCCGCGGGCGCGGCATCGGCGCCAGTGGCACGCTCGTGTGGTCCGACTCACCGATGCGGACGGCCAGTTCCTCGACGGTCGGTGCTTCGAAGACGGTCCGCAGCGGCAGGTCGACGCCGTACCGGGCCCTGATCCGGTTGGTGAGCTTCACCGCCATCAGCGAGTGGCCGCCGATGTCGAAGAAGCTCTCGTCCACGCCGACCGCGCCGGCCCCGGCGAGTTCGGCGAAGACCGCGCACAGTTGCTCCTCCAGCGGGGTGCGGGGCTCGCGGCGGGAGCGCTCGCCGGACCCGGCCTCCGGTGCGGGCAGCGCCTTGCGGTCGAGTTTGCCGCTGGACGTCAGCGGCAGCGATCCCACGGTCACGATCACGCCCGGCACCATGTGGTCGGGCAGCACCGAGGCCAGTTCGCGGCGCAGCCGCGCGGGGTCCGCCGAGGCTTCCGGGGCGGGGACCACGTAACCGACCAGCCGCTGGTCGCCGCCGGCCGTGTCACGCACCGCGGCGGCCGCCTCGGCCACGCCCGGCACGCGGCGCAGCGCGGTCTCGACCTCGCCCAGTTCGACGCGGAACCCGCGGATCTTCACCTGGTCGTCCACGCGCCCCAGGTAGTCGATCTGCCCGTCGGTGGTCCAGCGCACCAGATCGGCGGTGCGGTACATGCGGGTCCCCGGCTCGCCGAACGGGTCGGCGACGAAGCGCTCGGCGCTCAGCGCGGGACGGCCGAGGTAGCCGCGGGCGACGCCCCAGCCGGCGATGTACAGCTCTCCGGGGACCCCGGCCGGCACCGGCCGCAGGCGGTCGTCGAGGACGTACACCCGGGTGTGTGTCAGCGGGCGGCCGATCAGCGGCCGGCCCGCGCCGCCGTCCGAGTACCAGGCGGTCGAGTAGACCGTGGCCTCGGTGGGGCCGTAGATGTTCGCCACGGCGCAGCCCGGGACGGAGCGCCGGATCCGCGCCACGACCTCCTCGGTCAGCGCCTCGCCCGCCAGCACCATACGGTCCACCGCCAGCACCGGCTCGTCCACCGCCGGCACCGGCTCGTCCGGGGCCGGCGCCGGTTGCGCCGCGGCCTCCCGCAGCAGCGCCGAGACGACCGACGGCACGCCGCTCGCCAGGCTTCCGGTGAACGGCCGGTCCGCGACCGCCAGCAGGTCCCGCGCCACCTCGATGCTGCCGCCCGCGGCGAGCGGGGCGAAGATCTCGAAGACCGAGACGTCGAAGCTGAGCGAGGTCGCGGCGAGCACCCGGGCCAGGCCGTCGCGCCCGAAGGCGGCCACCGCCCAGGCGACCAGGGCGGCCATGCCGCGCCGGGAGACCACGACGCCCTTGGGCCGGCCCGTGGAGCCCGAGGTGTGGATGACGTAGGCGGCCCGGTCCGGGTGCTGCCCGGCGTCGCCGAGGCGGGCCGGGGAGAGGGCGCCGACCGTGCCGCGTTCCTCCGGGTCGTCCAGGACGAGCCTGGTCACGCCGTGCGCCTCCGGCAGGAGCGCGGCGGCGGCGGACGTCGTCACCAGCAGGACCGGTGACACGTCCGCGAGCACGTACGCGTTGCGCGCCGCCGGGTAGTCGGGGTCGACGGGCAGGTAGGCCGCTCCGGTCTTCAGCACCGCGAGCAGCACGGCGATCGTCTCCGCGGAGCGCGGCACGGCGACCGCCACGAAACGCTCCGGTCCCGCGCCGAGGCCGGCGAGCCTGCGTGCCAGCCGGTTCGCCTCGGCGTCCAGCCGGGCGTAACTCCACTCGGCTCCCTGGCACACCACCGCCACGGCACCGGGCCGTTCGGCGGCGCGGGACTCGAACAGGGCGACCGGGTCCCCGCCGGGCGCGGTGGCGGAGCCGGCCGACGGTGCCGGCAGGGCGTTCCCGTGGCGCAGGAGCCGCTCCCGCTCCCCCGGTTCCAGGATGTCGACGGCCCCGATGCGGACCTGCTGGTCCCGGGCCACGGCCGCCAGGAAACGCACCAGCCGGCCGGTCAGGCGCTCGACGCTCTCCGGGTCGAACAGATGGGTGCGGAACACCACCCTGCCCCGCATCCCGTCGGGCGCCCGGTCCGGCGTCAGCCGTTCGCGCAGCTCGATGTCGAGGTCGAACTTGGCCCGGTCCGGGCGGACTTCGAGGGCCTCGGCGACCAGGCCGGGCAGCGCGAGGTCCGGCTCGACGTTGTTCTGCAGGGTGAGCATCACCTGGAACAGCGGGTGACGTCCCATCGACCGCGGTGGGTTCAGCACCTCAACGAGCCGCTCGAACGGCACGTCCTGGTTCGCGTAGGCGGTCAGGCTGTTGCGGGAGACCCGCTCCAGGAGGCCGGCGAAGGCGGGGTCCCCGCCGGTGTCGACGCGGTGGACCAGGGTGTTGACGAAGAAACCGACCAGGTCGTTCAGGGCCGCGTCGCCGCGCCCGGCGATCGGGCCGCCGAGGGGGATGTCGGTCCCGGCGCCGAGCCGGGTCAGCACCGCGGCCAGTGCGGCCTGGAGCACCATGTAGAGGCTGACGTTGTGGCGGCCGGCCACTTCCCTGAGTCCGGCGTGCAGTTCCCGGGGGACGGTGAACGTGGTCACCGCGCCGGCGTGGTCGGCGACCGCCGACCGGGGGCGGTCCGTCGGCAGCGCCAGCTCGGCGGGCAGCCCGGCCAGCGTCTCGGTCCAGTAGGCGGTCTGACGGGCGAGCTCGCCGGCCGGGTCGTCGTCGGCGCCCAGCAGCGACCGCTGCCAGAGGGTGTAGTCGGCGTACTGCACCGGCAGCGGGGTGAAGTCGGGGGCGCGTCCGGCGATCCGCGCGGTGTACGCGGTGACCAGGTCGCGGGCCAGCGGAGCCATCGACCAGCCGTCCGCCGCGATGTGGTGCACCACGACGAGCAGTACGTGCTCGTCCGCACCGGTCCTGAACAAGGTGGCCCGGATCGGCACCTGGTGTGCGAGGTCGAAGCCCTCGGCGGCGGCCTCGGCGAGCACCCGGGTGAGATCCGCTCCGGCGGCCCGCGTCGGCGGCAGTTCGACGGCCACGTCGTCGAGGACGACCTGGCACGGTTCTCCGTCGCTGTCGTGGAAGACGGTGCGCAGGCTCTCGTGCCGCGCGACGACGTCCTGGAGCGCGGCCTCCAGACCGGGCCGGTCCAGCGATCCGGTCAGGCGCAGCGCCATCGGGATGTTGTAGACGCCGGTCGGTCCTTCGAGGCGGTGCAGGAACCACAGGCGGCGCTGGGCCGGGGACAGCGGGACGACCGCGGGGCGCTCGGCCGCCGTCAGCGGCGGCCTGCCGGCCCGCTCCGCGGACGCGATCACGCGTGCCAGGTCACTGACGCGGGGCGTCTCGAAGACGGCCCGTACCGAGAGTTCGGCGCCGAAACCCGAACGGACGGCGTTGACCAGGCGGATGGCGAGCAGCGAGTGGCCGCCGAGGGCGAAGAAGTCGTCGTCGGCACCGACCCGCGGCACCCCGAGGACCTGCCCGAACAGCGTGCACAGCTGTTCCTCGTACGCGTCGCCCGGGGCCCGGCCCGATGCCTCGCCGGCGAAGTCGGGCGTGGGCAGCGCGGCCCGGTCCAGCTTGCCGTTCGCGGTGACCGGGAGGGCGTCCAGGACCACGAACATGGACGGCACCATGTAGTCGGGCAGCCGCCCGGAGAGGTGGCCGCGGAGCAGCCGGCCGAGCCCGCCGGACTCGCGGAACGTCACCGGGCTGTTGATCAGCGGGCCGGTCCGGGTCTTCGCAGGGGCCTGGGGCGGCCGGGTCGGGACCGGCATGTCGTCGGGGAACGTCCCGGTGTCCAGCAGGAGGTGGTCGAGCGCGCCGTGGCCGGCGTCCGTCGCGGACCAGGTGGTGACCGTACGGAAGCCGTGCCCGGCGGCGAACCTCTCGACGTCGGCGGGGTCGACGCCCGCCGGCCGGGCGAGTGCCGCGCGGACCTCGTCGAGGCTGTCACCGGCGAACAGCACCTGTGCGGCGGCGGCCTCGTGGGCGACCCGGCGGTTCGGCACCCCGACCAGGCGCAGCGCGGTGGGCCGTTCGCGCTCCAGCAGAGCGGCGATCCCCGCGAGACCGCCCGCCTCGGTCCACGGCACCGGGCGGGCGTCGACCGGTGTGACGGTCCTCTTGTGCAGCACGACGTCGTAGCGGTACCGGCTCAGCTCGTTGTGGAACTGCGCGCGCTTGACGCGGACGTCCACGCAGCCGACGTCCGGGAGGACGTCGCCGAGGGTGTGGAAGTACTCGGGAGCGACCAGGAGTTCCTTCTCGCGTACCACCCGGCGGTCGACGGCACGCCGCAGTGCCGCGGCGTCGCCGGCCGTCGCGCCCGCGGCCTCCACGGCGGTGTGGAACGGCCTCAGCAGTCCCAGGTGGCGGATGTCGCCGAGGAAGACCGCGCCGCCGGGAACGAGCAGGTCCACCACCTGGCGCAGGACCGATTCCAGGTACCCGGCGTTCGGGAAGTACTGGACGACGGAGTTGACGATCACCGTGTCGAAGAACCCCGTGGGCAGGCCGGACATGTCGTCGGCGCCCTGCCGCCGCAGCCGCACCACGTCCGCCAGCTCCGGCCGGGCCGCGACCTCACGGCGCAGTGTCCCGATCGCCTCGGCGGAGAAGTCGGTGCCCCAGTACGCCTCGCAGCCGGCGGCGAGCTGCGAGAGGATCAGACCGCTGCCGACGCCGATCTCCAGCACCCGGCGGGGCGTCAGGGACCTGATGCGCCCGACCGTGGCGGCCTGCCACTCCGTCATCTGCTCCTCGGGGATCGGCTCGCCGTCGTAGCTGCTGTTCCACCCGGAGAAGTCCGCGCCGAACGCGGCCCGCGGCGCGGCGCCGTACATCGTGTCGTAGATCTGCTGCCACTCGGCGACCTGCGCGCGCTTGCCCTCCTCCAGCCGGTTCTCCTGCCCGGCCCAGTCCGGCACCACGTAGCCGACGAGCCGGGTCTGCCCGGTGTGGTCCTCGCGGGCCACCACCTCGGCCTGGGCGACCGCCGGGTGACGGCTCAGTTCGGCGGCCACCTCGCCCGGTTCGACCCGGAAGCCGCGCACCTTGACCTGGTCGTCGGCGCGGCCGGCGAACTCCAGTTGCCGCGCGCGGTTCCAGCGGCCGAGGTCGCCGGTGCGGTACATCCGGGTGCCGGCGGGGCCGTACGGCGAGGCGACGAACCGCTCCGCGGTCAGGCCGGGGCGGGACAGATAGCCTCGCGCCAGGCCCGCGCCCTCGATGTAGATCTCGCCGGCCACTCCCGGCGGGACCGGGCGCAGCCGCTCGTCGAGCACATGGATCCGGGCGCCCGCGAGCGCGTGGCCGAGGGGCAGCCGGCTGCCGGCGGTGTACGGCGCGCCGACCTCGGACTGCGCGGCGCACAGGGTGGTCTCGGTCGGTCCGTAGAGCTGCCGGAAGACCACGCCGGGGCAGGCGCGCAGCAGGTTCTCGACGGCGGACGGCGGGACCACGTCGCCGCCGGCCAGGACCTCGGACACCCCGGCCAGGCACTCCGGCGCCTCCTCGGCGACCAGCCGGAACAGGCCGGCGGTGAAGTGGACCGAGGTGATCCGCTCGGTTTCGATCAGCCGCGCCAGATCGTCGACGCCGAGCCTGCCACCGGGGGCGAGGACCACGCAGCCGCCCTGGGTGAGCGGGACCCACAGTTCGTAGTCGGAGATGTCGAACGCGTAGGGAGCGTGCATCAGCACCCGCTCGTGCCGGCCGCTGTGCCAGCCGGGGTCCTCGACGAGGGCGAGCAGCCCGGAGTGCGGGACCGCGACGCCCTTCGGCGTGCCCGTCGACCCCGAGGTGTACATCACGTACGCCAGCTGCCCGGGGTCCGTGACGCCGGGCGGCGGGACGGCCGCCGGACCGGCCGGCGGGTCCGACGGCGTGACGAGCAGGACCTGCCGGTCCCCGGCCACGTCATGGATGTCGCCGCCACCGTCGGCCAGCACCAGGCCGACGTCCGCGTCGTCCAGGATCCACCGGAGCCGCTCCGCCGGATACGCCTCGTGCAGCGGGACGTGGACGCATCCCGCCTTGAGCACGCCGAGGACGGCCACGACGAGTTCCGGCGAGCGTTCCAGGAACACCCCGACCGGGGTCTCGGGCCCTGCCCCGGCGGCGGCGAGACGCTCCGCGACCGCGTCGGACCGCGCGTCGAGCTCCTGGTACGTCAGGGCGCGCGGCCCCGCCTTGACGGCGACGGCCCGTGGCCGGGACCGCACCTGGTCGCGGATGAGGTCCAGTACGGTGCGCCGCGGCGGAGCGGGGAAGGAGCCGCGGGCGGCCAGCCACTCGCGTTCGGAGTCCGACAGGACGTCGAGGGCGCCGATCCTGGCCTGCGGGTCGGCGGCGAACGCCTCCAGCACGGCCACGAGCCGGTCGGCGATCTCCGCGACGGTCCCGGTCTCGAACAGGTCGACGGCGAACTCGACCGCTCCCCCGATGCCCAGCGGCCGGCCGTCCTCGCCGAACCGCTCGCGCAGGTTGAACGCGAGGTCGAACTTGGCGGACACCGCGGCGTCCGGCTCGACCGCGGCGTCCAGGCCGGGGAAGTCCAGCGTGGCCGCCGCGTTGTTCTGCAGGGCCAGGAAGACCTGGAAGAGCGGGTGCCGGGCCGGCGAGCGCACCGGGTTGAGCACCTCCACCAGCCGCTCGAACGGCACGTCCTGATTGGCGTAGGCGGCCAGGTCCGTCTCCCGGACGCGGGCCAGCAGCTCGGCGACGGTCGGGTCGCCGGAGGTGTCCGTCCGCAGCACGAGGGTGTTGACGAAGAAGCCGATGAGGTCGTCCAGAGCGGCGTCGGTGCGCCCGGCGACCGGTGTGCCCAGCGGGATGTCGCAGCCGCCGCCCAGCCGGGTGATCAGGGAGGCGACGGCGGCCTGGAGGACCATGAACAGGCTGACCCCGTGTTCCCTGGCGAGGTGCAGCAGGCGCCCGTGCAGCCGGGCCGGGACCCGTACCTCGACCGTGCCGGCGGTGGAGCCCAGCACGGCCGGCCGGGTGCGGTCGGCCGGCAGGTCCAGGTCCAGCGGCACACCGGCCAGTGCCCGCTTCCAGAACTCGGTCTGCCGGGCTATGGGGCTGTCGGGGTCGTCCTCCGTCCCGAGCAGGTCCCGCTGCCACAGCGTGTAGTCGCTGTACTGCACGGGCAGCGGACGCCAGTCGGGCGCCCGTCCGTCGACGCGCGCCGCGTACGCCGTCGCGAGGTCACGTGACAGGGGGAGCATCGACCAGCCGTCGCCCGCGATGTGGTGCATGACCAGCAGCAACAGGTGCTCGGCCGGGGCGGCTTCGAAGACGTGGACCCGGATCGGCAGGTCGGCGGCCAGGTCGAAGCCGCGTCGGGCGGTCTCGGCCGCGGCGGTGCGTGACACCTCCTCGCCGAGCGGGAGGAACTCGACCAGCGGCCGGGCGTCCTCCGCTTCGACGATCCGCTGCGCCGGGACCCCGTCGGCCTCGGCGAACAGGGTGCGCAGCGGCTCGTGGCGCGACACGAGGTCGTGGACGGCGGCGGTCAGCGCGTCGCGGTTGAGGTCGCCGCGGACCCTGATCACCCGGGAGACGTTGTAGGCGGAGGCGCCGGGGTCCATCTTCTGCAGGAACCACAAGCGCTGCTGTGCGTAGGACAGCGGGACGGCCGCGGGACGGTCCTGGGCGCGGCGCAGGGCCGTGCGCGCGCGGCCGGCGCCGGCCAGCCGCGCGGCCAGTCCCCCGGGCGTGGCCGTCTCGAAGACGGCGCGGATCGGCAGCTCGACGCCGAAGGCCGCGCGGACCCGGCCGACCAGGCGGGTGGCCAGCAGGGAGTGCCCGCCGAGGCGGAAGAAGTCGTCGTCGGCTCCGACCCGTTCGAGGCCGAGCAGCTCCGCGAAGATCGCGCACAGGATCTCCTCCTGCGGCGTGCGGGGGTCGCGTCCGGTGCGCCCGCCGGCCAGGTCCGGTGCCGGCAGTGCCGCGCGGTCCAGCTTTCCGCTGAAGGTCTGCGGGATCGCGTCCAGGCTCACCACGGCGGTGGGGACCATGTGTTCGGGCAGCACCCCGGCCGCCCCGCGCCGGATGCCGGCGGGGTCGGGTGCCGCGCCGGCCTCGGGCACGACGTACCCGACGATGCCGGGTCCGCCCGGCAGGTCGTCACGCAGCACCGCGACGGCCGCCAGCACCCCGGGCTGTTCGGTCAGGACCGCCTGGATCTCGCCGAGTTCGATCCGGAAGCCGCGCAGCTTCACCTGGGCGTCGGCACGTCCGACGTACTGGAGCTGTCCGTCCGGCCGCCAGTACGCCACGTCTCCTGTCCGGTACATCCGCCCTCCGGGCGGGCCGAACGGGTCGGCGACGAAGCGTTCCGAGGTCAGCCCGGGGCGCCCCAGGTAGCCGCGGGCGAGGAGGGGGCCCGACACGTACATCTCGCCGGGGACGCCGACGGGTGCCGGGCGCAGCCATGCGTCGAGGACGTAGATGCCGGTGTTCCAGTACGGCCGGCCGATCGGGACGGGGCCGCCGGGCAGCTCGGTGCCCGCGGGGATCCGGTGTTCCGCGCAGTTGACCGTGGCCTCGGTGGGACCGTAGGCGTTGATCAGCTCCACGTCGGGGTGGGCCGCGCGCCACGCGGTGACGGCCTCGCCGTACAGCGCCTCGCCGCCGAGCATGAGGGTGTCCGAGGGCGCGAAGCCGGCCGGGAGTTCGTCGAGGATCGGCAGATGGCTGGGGGTGGCCTTCAGGAAGCCCGGTGGGGAGGGGGCCTCCTGGGGCTGTGTCCCGGCGAGGTCGAGCACACCGACGCGGACGCTGCCGCCGCCCACCAGCGGCGGGTAGATCGAGGTGACGGTGGCGTCGAAGGAGATCGACGCGTGCAGCAGGGTGCTGCCGGTCGCGCTGGGTCTGCCCGCGGCCGGGTAGGCCGCGCCGGCCCAGGAGGCGTAGGCGGCCAGCGCCGCGTGCGGGACGCCGACGCCCTTGGGGCGTCCGGTCGATCCCGAGGTGTAGATGACGTAGGCCAGCTGCTGCGGTCGCGGTGACGCGGGCGGTGGCGTCGGCTCGTCGGCGGCGAGCCGGCGGGCGGTGCCGGGGTCGTCGAGCAGCAGCACGGGTGGGCAGGACCGCGGCAGCCGGCCGGCGAGGGAGGCCACGGTGACCACGACGGCCGGGCGGGAGTCGTCGAGCAGGTAGGCGATGCGCTCGGTGGGGTAGTCGGCGTCGACGGGGACGTAGGCCGCGCCGGACTTCAGGGCCGCCAGCGGTGCCGCGACCAGATCGGCCGTCCTGGGCAGCATCACCGCCACGAACCGCTCCGGTCCGGCGCCCCGCTCCGCCAGGATCGCGGCGAGCCGGTCGGTCCGGGCGTCCAGTCGGGCGTAGGTCAGCGTTTCGGGGCCGCAGATCACCGCCGCGGCGTCGGGGGTGGCCGCCGCCTGGGCGCGGAAGCGGTCGACGACGCCTTCGAAGGGGACGTCGCGCGGGGCGCCGTTCCACTGGCGCAGCACCAGGTCGCGTTCGGCGGCGTCGGTCAGCTCGGCCCTGGACAGGGCCAGGTCCGGGCGGCGCGCGAACGTGGTGAGCAGTCGGGTGAACCGGATCGCGATCGCGTCGGCCGTGGCACGGTCGAACAGGTCCGACCGGAAGTCCAGACGGCAGCGCAGTCCGGCGGGCTCGCCCGTGTCGGTGAACCGCTCGTGGATGTGCACCGCCAGATCGAAGCGTGCCACCGGGAGCTGCCGCTGCTCGGCCGTGACCGCCAGGCCCGGCAGCTCCGGCGTCACCGCCGTGTTGTTCTGCACGGCCAGCAGCACCTGGAACAGCGGGTGACGGGACGTCGAACGCCGCGGGTTGATCGCCTCCACCAGCCGCTCGAACGGCACGTCCTGGTGGCTCAGGGCGCCCAGGGCGAACCGGCGGACCCGGCCGACGAGGTCGGCGAAGGCCGGGTCGCCGGAGGTGTCGGCGCGCACCACCAGGGTGTTCACGAAGAACCCGACCAGGTCTTCCAGCGCTTCCTCGGTGCGTCCGGCGACCGGGACGCCGATCGGGATGTCGTCTCCGGCGCCGAGCCGGGTCAGCAGGGCGCTGAGGCCCGCGTGGAGCACCATGAACATGCTGGCTCCGCGCTCGCGGGCCAGCGCGGCGAGACCGCGGTGGGTGTCCGCGTCGATGTCGAACGGCACGGAGCCGCCCTCGCGCGCCGACCGGGTACCGCGCGGACGGTCGAACGGCAGCGCCAGTTGGTCCGGCAGGCCGGCCAGCGCGGTCCGCCAGTGGGTGAGCTGCCGGGACAGGCGGCTCGACGGGACGTCCTCGTCGCTGAGGAGATCCCGTTGCCAGAGCGCGTAGTCGGCGTACTGCACCGGCAGCGGCTCCCAGCCGGGCGCCGATCCGTTCCGGCGGGCGGTGTAGGCGGTGGCGATGTCGCGGGCCAGGGGGGCCATCGACCAGCCGTCGCCCGCGATGTGATGGACGACCAGCAGCAGCACGTGCTCGGCGGGGCCGAGTTCGAACAGGGTGGCTCGCAGGGGGATCTCCCGCGCGAGGTCGAACGGCCGCGCCGCGGCCTCGTCGAGGAGCCGTTCCAGTTCGCCGGCGCCGGCCGGCACGACCGGCAGCCCGATGTCCCGCGCCGGTTCCAGGATCACCTGCTCCGGCTCGCCGTCGTGGTCGTGGAAGACCGTGCGCAGCGCCTCGTGCCGCTCCACCAGGTCGGTCAGGGCCGCCCGCAGCGCGGCGCGGTCCAGCTGACCGCTCAGCCGCACCTGGAGCGGGAGGTGGTAGGCGACGCCGCCCTCCCCCATCTGTTCCAGGAACCACAGCCGGCGCTGCGCGAACGAGAGCGGGATCATGCTGTGCTCCTAGGAGACTCGTCGGGCGCGGGGCACCAGGGCGGGGCGGGGCGGTTCGGCGGCAGCCGCCCCGAGCGCGGCGGCGACATGCTCGTCAAACAGCCGTGCGATCGTCTGGGCGTCGAACAGCGCGCGCAGGTCCAGGTCGACGCCGAGCGCGGAACGTACGCGGCTGATCAGCTTGACCGCGGTCAGCGAGTTGGCGCCGAGGGCGAAGAAGTCGTCGTCGATGCCGACCTCCGGCAGGCCCAGCAGGTCGGCGGCGATGGCGCAGAAGGCCGCCTCGGCCTCGGTCCGTGGGCCTCGGCCGGCTGCCTCGGGGGCGGGGCCGGGGTCCGGCAGGGCGCGGCGGTCCAGCTTGCCGTTGGGGTTGAGCGGCAGCCGGTCGAGGACGACGCCCGCCGAGGGGACCATGTAGGGCGGGAGTTCGGCGCCGAGGCGGGCCGCGAGTTCGGGCCACCGCGGGACGGCCCCCTCGTCGGGGACCACATAGGCGACCAGCTGCTTGACGTCGGCGGAGTCGCCGCGGGCCAGGACGACCGCGTGCCGGACGCCGGGCAGCCGGCCGAGCACGGTCTGCACCTCGCCGGGCTCCACGCGCAGCCCTCTGACCTTGACCTGGTCGTCGGCCCGCCCGAGGTGTTCCACCACACCGTCGCGGGTCCACCGGCCCAGGTCGCCGGTGCGGTACATCCTGGCGCCGGGGCCGCCGAAGGGGCTGGCGACGAAGCGGTCGGCGGTCAGGTCCGGGCGTCCCAGGTAGCCGCGGGCCAGGCCGGCGCCCTCGACGTAGATCTCGCCGACCGCGCCGACCGGCACCGGCCGCAGCCGGTCGTCGAGAAGGTGGACCCTGGTGTTCGGCAGGGGCCTGCCGACCGGTGGCGCGCCCGCCTCCTCGCCGTCGGCGCCGCCGGAGAACCACGCGGTCGCGTAGACGGTGACCTCGGTCGGGCCGTAGAGGTTCGCGATCCGGCAGCCCGGCACGGCCTGCCGGACCCGGGCCACCAGGGACTCGGTCAGCGCCTCGCCCGTGAAGCCGATCGTCTTGGCGTCGAGGCCGACACCGGGCCCGCTCAGCAGGGTCGACATCACGGACGGCACCGAGCCGGCGTATCCGCCGGACAGCACCCGCCCGCCGAGGGCCAGCGGTCCCGACAGCACTTCGACGCAGCCGCCGGCCAGCAGTGGCGCGAAGATCTCCAGCGTCGACGGGTCGAAGCTGAGCGAGGTCGCCGCGAGCGTGTGGGCCAGGGTGTCGGCACCGAGGGCCTCGACGGCCCAGCCGATGAGGTTCACCATGCTGCGCCGCGAGACGACGACGCCCTTGGGGCGTCCGGTGGAGCCCGAGGTGAAGACGGCGTAGGCCGGGTTGTCCGGACGCAGGGGCGTGGTCCGGTCGGCGTCGGTGAGGCGTCCGGCGGGACGGGCCGCGAGGTCCCGCGCCGCCTCGGGATCGTCCAGGAGCAGCCGGGTGGTCCGCGGCGCCGCCCCCAGCACGGGCTCGGTGTCCCGGGTGGCGATGGTCAGCACGGGGTCCGACAGTTCGAGCATGTACGCGATCCGCTCGGCCGGATAGGTCACGTCCAGCGGTACGTACGCCGCGCCGCTCTTGAGGACGGCGAGCAGGGCGACGAGCATGTCGGGGCCGCGCGGCAGGGCCAGGGCCACGAACCGCTCGGGGCCCGCCCCCGCCTCGACGAGCCTGCGGGCCAGCCGGTTCGCGCGGGCGTCGAGGCCGGCGTAGCTGAGTGACTCGCCGTCGTGGAGCACCGCGACGGCCCGGGGAGCGCGGTCGGCCTGTGCTTCGACGAGTTCCGAGATGTCGGCGTCCGGGATCGCCCGCTCGGGCCCGTACCAGCCGCCGAGCAGGTTCGTACGCTCGTCCGGCAGCAGGAAGTCCAGTGCGCCGACCGGTGTGTCGGGGCCGGCCTTCGAGAGTTCCGTCAGCAGCACCGCCAGGCGGTCGCGGTGGGCTTCGAGCACCGGCGTGTCGTACAGCCGCGGGTTCGCGTCGAGACACACGCGCAGCCCCGGGACGCCGGCACCGCTGTAGACCGCGAGGTTGAAGTCCTCGACGGGACCGTTCGACAGGATGTTGACGGTCGAGCGGGCCTGCCCGAACGTCAGGTCGTCCTGGAAGCGCAGGACGTCGACCGAAGGCCCGTACAGCCGCTGTCCGCCGGCCAGCCTCAGGTCGCGCCGCAGGTCCTCGAAGCGGTAGCGCTGGTGCGCCAGCGCCTGTTTGATCTCGTCGGCGGTGCGTCGCAGGAAGGCACCCACGCCCAGGTCGGGGTCGATGTCCAGCCGCAGTGGCACCACGTTCGCCGCCATGCCGACCGTGCGCTTCTGGACGGCCCCGAAACGGGCGGCGACCGGCAGGCCGATGACGACCTCCCGGGTCCCGCGCATCCGGCCCAGGTACACCGCCATCGCCGCGCAGATCGCCACCGAGTGGGTGGTGCGCACGCCACGCGTGAGCTTCTGCAGCCGGTCCAGGACGTCGGCACCGATCTCCGCGGTCACGCGCAGGAAGGTGTGCGCGGGCAGCGCCGTGGTGTCCGCGAGTCCCTGCACCTCGCCGGCTCCGGCCATCCGCTCCGTCCAGAAGGCGCGGTCGGCCGCGAACCGGTCCGAGGCGCGGTATTCGGCGTCCGCGTCCAGCAGGCTCGCGGCCGGGCCGAGGGCGGTGTCCTGGAACGGCTCCCCGGCGGCCATGGCGCTGTAGATGTCCGCGACCCGGCCGGCGACCAGCGAGGAGGAGTAGCCGTCGCAGACGATGTGGTGGGCGCGGTTGAACCAGAACCAGTGGTCGTCCGCGGCGCGGAACAGCAGGCAGGAGTAGAGGGGGTCCTTCTCCAGGTCGACGGGCCGGGCCATCTCCTCCCGCATCACGGCCTCGGCCGCGGCCTGCGGATCGGTCTCGCCACTGACGTCCACCACGGGCATCGACCACTCGCGCTCCGCCGGGACCTGCATCGGGCCGTCCGCCGTCTCCACGAAGCGGACGTGGACGGCCTCGCTCTCCTCGACCGCCCGCGCCACGGCCGCCCGCAGCAGGTCCGGGTCGACCGGGCCGGTGATGTCGAGGTACTGGCAGCCGGAGAAGATCGGGTTCGCCCGGTCCAGCCGCTGGGCGAACCACATGCCGGCCTGGGCCCCTGATACGGGAAGCGGAGTCGTCGTGCGGGTCATCTCATCTCACCTTCGGTGGACGCTGAGCGGATCGGGTACGACGGAAACGGCCGGTGATCAGGCGACGAGGGAGGCGAGGCGGTCGACGACCTCGGCGGGGCTGGGCATGGCCCGTATCTCCTCCCGGACCTCGTGGGCCGCGGTCCGGAAGGCCGGCTCGTCGAGCACCCGGGTCAGGTTCTCCCGCACCTCGGCCGCGCTGATCCGGTCCGGGGGCACCAGGGCCGCGACCCCACGGGCGGCCAGCACCCGGGCGTTGGCGGGCTGGTCGGCGGTCTGCGGCAGGACGACCTGCGGCACGCCGAGGGCGAGGCTCGTCATGGAGGTGCCGGCCCCGGCGTGGTGGACGACGGCCGAGCAGGCCGGCAGCAGCGCGCCGAGCGGCATCCAGCCGACGACGCGGACGGCCTCCGGCAGCTCGCCGATCCCCTCCAGGTCGCTCTCCCCCATCGCCACGACGACCTCGACGCCCAGTCCGGCGAGTTCGACGAGGATCTCCCGGACCACCGCGACGTAGAGCTGCTTGAGCTCCGAACCGGCCGGGAGGTTGCCGAGGACGCTGCCCATCGTGACGCAGACCCGCGGCCTGCCGGGGGCGGCCAGTACCCAGTCCGGCAGGACACGGCCCTCGTTGTAGGGGACGTAGCGCAGCGGCCACTCGGTGCCGGTGTCGCGTCCGCCCAGGCCGGCGGGTCTGATGTCCAGCACAGCGGCCGGTTCCCGCCAGGGCTCGCCGATGCCCAGGCGTTCACGGGTGGGCAGCAGGTACTCCGCGACGGCTCTCCGGTACGTCACCGCCTGCTCGTCGGGGCTGGCCCAGGCGAGCCGGACGCTCTGTTCGACGTACGGGATGCCCAGCCGGGTCGCGACCAGTTCGCCGGCTCCCTGTTCGAGGGTGGACACCACCAGGTCCGGCCGGAAGGCCTCGGCGGCCCGCAGCAGGCCGTCGGCCATCGCCTCGCCGAACATGCCCATGCCGCTGCGCCGGGGCCGCTGCCCGCCGGGGGCGGCCAGGACGGCCTGACTCGCCGCCAGGAAGTCGGCGTGCACATCGGTCCCCGGGGCCGCGTCCACGGTCCAGAAACCGCCGGCGGCCACCGACCGTGACGTGCCTCCGGTGTTCATCACGAGGACCTCGTGTCCCGCGGCCCGCAGGGCCCAGGCCAGGGGCACGGTGGGCAGGAACAGCCCGGCTCCGGGCGCGGCCGTCGACAGGACGCGCATCAGCGGTCCGCCGCACGGCAGGCGACCGGGAGCCGGACCGGGCCGATGAGGCCGACCGAGGGGTGCAGGACGGTGCCGTCGAGAACCGCGATGTCCCGGGTGCGGCTGAGGACGCCCTCGACCGCGATCCGGCTCTCCAGCCGGGCCAGCGGCGCGCCGAGGCAGAAGTGGATGCCCTTGCCGAACGCGCGGTGCGGATTGGGGTCGCGGTGGATGTCGAACCGTGCCCCGTCGGTGAAGACCCGCTCGTCACGGTTGGCGGAGGCCAGCCAGACGCAGACGTTCCCGCCGGCCGGGATCTCCGTACCGCCCAGCACGGTGTCCACGGTGGCCACCCGCTGGTCTCGGACGAGCGCCGGACGCCAGCGCAGCACCTCCTCGACGGCCGGCGGCAGCAGACCGGGGTCCGCGCGCACCTCCGCCATCGCCTCGGGGTGTTCCAGCAGGCACGTCACGGTGTTGCCGACCATCAGGGAGGTCGACATGTGACCCGCGATCAGGAACATGGCGATGACGCCGAAGATCTCGTCGTCGGCCAGTCGCCTGCCCTCGACCTCGACACGGGCCAGCGTCGAGCTCAGGTCGTCGCGGGGGTTGGCGCGTCGGTCGGCGATGTGTGCCATCAGGTAGTCACTGGCCTCGGTGAGCAGTTCGCCGATCCTGCGCATCGCGGCCTCGTCGACCGTGCCCAGCTCACCGAAGGGCCGTGAGCC
Organism: Streptomyces sp. NPDC016677; assembly: GCF_055562815.1. Classification (NCBI taxonomy): domain Bacteria; kingdom Bacillati; phylum Actinomycetota; class Actinomycetes; order Kitasatosporales; family Streptomycetaceae; genus Streptomyces; species Streptomyces sp. NPDC016677. The sequence continues at coordinate 779,636 of NZ_JBVHEO010000002.1, forward strand.
GATCAGGCCGTCGGACCAGGTCCAGAACACCTTGTGGTCGGCCTCGGGGATGCCGAACAGCTCGGCGATCACCGCGGCGCTCAGCTGGCTGGCGAAGTCCTGGGCGAGGTCGAACCGGACCTCGTCACCGGGGCCGGCCTCGTCGAAGACCGTGTCCAGCAGGTTGTCGGAGAGTACCCGGATACGCGGTTCGAGGCGGGTGATGACGCCCGGGGTGAAGGCCTTGTTGACCAGGCCGCGCATCTTCGTGTGCAGCGGCGGGTCGACCCCGATGAAGTTGCCGCGGGCGGCCTGTGCCAGCCTCTTCTGGTCCTCCGGGATCAGCGCCGTCTTGTCGCTGCTGAAGGTCTCGTGGTCCGAGAGGACCGCCATCGCCTCGTCGTAGCGGAAAACCTCCCAGACGTCGGGCTGGCTGCTCGCTCCGGCCGCCTCGTGGGCACGGCGGCCCTCGAAGTAGGCGAACAGCTCCTTGATCCGTGCGTCGGCGGGCAGCTTGGTCAGGGCTTCGAAGTCCATGGCGGGTTCCTCCCCGGCGACGCGAGGACGCGTCCGGTCGGTGACTGACGTTCAGGTGCGCGTGGCGGGACCGCCGCGCGCGGATCGGGCGACGACCGTGTCGCCGCGTACCAGGCCCGATCCGTCCGGGGCACCGGCCGGATCGGCGCCCACGGCGTCGATCCGGTTGCCGGCGTCGACGAAGACGATGCGCGGCTGGAACGAGCGCGCGATCTCCTCGGCCACGGCCGAGTAGGAGATGACGATCACGAGGTCGCCGGGGGCCACGAGACGGGCCGCCGCGCCGTTGACCCCGATCACGCCGCTGTCCCGTTCCCCGGTGATGACGTAGGTGGAGAACCGGTTGCCGTTGTCGATGTCGACGACGTCGACCTTCTCCCCGGGCAGCAGGTCGGCCGCCTCCATCAGCGCGGCGTCGATGGTGATCGAGCCGACGTAGTGCAGGTCGGACTGGGTGACCGTGGCTCGGTGGATCTTGGACTTCAGCATGTCCCTGAAGGTGACTGGCGTCGCGGCCATCCGGACGGCCTCCCCGTGACGTGGTCTGGATCGCCTGGGCACGCTACGGGCGGTGGATCAACGCGGGCAGCGCCGATCGGGTACACCGATCGGGCACCCCGGTCGACGCTGTGCCCGGCCGTCCCCGCTTGGGATAGTCGGGCGATCGTTCTGGCGTAGAGACGGAGAGCAATGAGCACTCACGTGACCGCGGGCGAGGACCTGGATCTCGCGTATGTCGAGTTGTACGTGGACGACCTGGAAGCCGAGCGCGACGCCTTCGTGGAGCTGTACGGCTTCGAGGTCGTCGGCACGGCCGGCTCGTCCGCACAGGGCTTTTCAAGCGTGGCACTGACGCAGGGCAGCTCCACCCTCGTGCTCACCCAGGGCCTGGCCGACGAGCACCCCGCCTCCTTGTACGTCCTCTCCCACGGTGACGGCGTGGCCGACATCGCGATGCGCACCGCCGACGTACCCGGCGTCTTCGCGGCCGCGGTGGCGGCGGGCGCGACGCCGGTGGCGGAGCCGCGGGCCGGCGCGGACGGCCTGTTCACCGCGACGATCCGGATGCTCGGCGATGTCACCCACACCCTGGTGCAGACGTCCCTCACCGGGCGGGGCGGTCCGCCGCCGGGGTTCACCCCCGCGCCGGCGCCCGTGGCACAGGCACCGGCACCGGCACCGGCACCGGCACCGGCACCGGCAAGGACGCCTCGGCGCCCCGGGGACGCCCTGCACCTCGACGTGGTGGACCACTTCGCGGTCTGCGTGCCGGCCGGGACCCTGGACCGGACGATCGCCCTGTACGAGTCCGCCCTCGGCTTCCGGCAGACCTTCGAGGAGCGGATCACCGTTGGTTCCCAGGCGATGGAGTCCAAGGTGGTGCAGAGCGCCTCGTCCACCGTGACCTTCACGATCCTGGAGCCGGACCCGGAGCTGGAGGCCGGGCAGATCGACGAGTTCCTGAAGAACCACGGCGGCGCGGGCATCCAGCACGTGGCCTTCGCCACCGACGACATAGTCCGGACCGTCGCTTCGATGCAGCGCCGCGGCGTCGACTTCCTCTCGACCCCGGGCGCGTACTACGACCTGCTGCCGGACCGGATCCTGCCCGGCACCCACGGCGTCGATGAGCTGCGGGAGCTGAACATCCTGGTCGACGAGGACCAAGGCGGGGAACTGTTCCAGATCTTCACCCGCTCGAACCATCCCCGCCGCACCCTGTTCTACGAGGTGATCGAGCGGGCGGGCGCCCGGCTCTTCGGCTCCAACAACATCAAGGCCCTGTACGAGGCGGTCGAACTCGGGAGCTCGGGGAACTAGCGCCGATGGCACCGACAACGGACGCGGCCAGCGTCGCGGATCTCGAACCCGCGGCCCGGGAGCGGCTGGCCGGGGACATCTGGGACTTCATCGCCGGCGGCAGCGGCGACGAGACCACCCTGGCCGCGAACCGCGCCGCGCTGGACCGCATCGCACTCGTCCCGCGCGTGCTGCGCGACCTGTCGGAGCGTCATACGCGGTGCGAGCTGTTCGGGTTCCACGCGTCGGTACCGGCCGCCGTCGCACCCCTCGCCTACCACCGGCTCGTCCACCCGGACGGTGAGCCGGCCACCGCGCGTGCCGCCAGGCGCGCCGGTGTCCCCCTGACCGTGTCCACCATGAGCAGCACGCCGCTGGAGCAGGTCACCGAGGCCGGCGGAACGGTCTGGTTCCAGCTCTATCCGCTGCGGGACCGGCAGCGGACCCGCGCGCTCGTCCGCCGGGCGGAGGACGCCGGGTGCGCGGCGCTGATGGTCACGGTCGACGTGCCGTGGATGGCGCGGCGGCCCCGGGACATCCGCAACAGCTTCAGCCTCCCGTCCCATGTCAGGGCCCCCCTGCTGGGGGACGAGGACGGGGCACCGGACGCCCGCAGCAGGGTTCCGCACGCCTCGGCGGTGGCCGAGCACACCCGGGCCGCCTTCGCGCCGTTCACCTGGGCCGACCTGACCGAGCTGCGCCGTGCGACATCGCTCCCGTTGATCGTGAAGGGTGTGCTCGCGCCCGACGACGCCGTACGGGCCGTCGAGGCCGGCGCGGACGGCGTCGTCGTCTCCAACCACGGTGGCCGCCAGCTCGACGGCGCGATCCCCACCGCCGACGCGCTGGGCGCGGTGTGCGAGGCCGTCGGCGGGCGCGGGACGGTCCTGTTCGACAGCGGAGTGCGTTCCGGGACCGACGTCCTGCGGGCCCTGGCCTGCGGCGCCGACGCCGTACTGGTCGGCCGCCCGGTGCTGTGGGGCCTGGCCGTCGGGGGCGAGGCCGGTGTGTACCGCGTACTGACGTTGCTGCGGCGGGAGTTCACCGACGCCCTGGGCCTGGCGGGATGCCCCGACCCGGCCGCGGCCCGGGAACTGGCGACATGGAGGCGACCGGTGTGAGGGCGACAGTCGCCGTGGCGGATCTGCACGCGTCCTTGGCCGACCCGGCCCTGGACTCGATGAACTTCCTGAACGAGATCGCCAATGACTACCCGGACGCCGTCTCGTTCGCACCGGGACGGCCCTACGAGGGGTTCTTCGACACCGCGCTCATCCACGACTACCTGCACCGCTTCGAGCAGTACCTGCTCGTGGAGCGGGGGTTCACCCCCGAGCAGGTGTGCCGGGTCCTGTTCCAGTACGGGCGCACCAAGGGCGTCATCGACGACCTGGTCACCAGGCATCTGGAGATCGACGAGGGGATCCACGCCGAGCCGGAGTCCGTCGTCGTCACCGTGGGGTGCCAGGAGGCGATGTTCCTCGTCCTGCGGGCGCTGCGGGCCGACGACCGGGACGTCCTGCTCACGGTGACCCCGGCCTACGTGGGCATCGTCGGCGCCGCGCGACTGGCCGACATGCCGGTGGTCGGCGTGGACGGCGGCCCGGCCGGGATCGACCTGCCCGCGCTGGCCGGGACGGTACGGCGGCTGAGGGCCGAGGGCCGCCGTCCGCGCGCCTGCTACGTCGTGGCCGACCACTCCAACCCCTCCGGTGTCAGCCTCTCCCCCGCCGACCGCCGGGCGCTGCTCGACCTGGCCGCCGCCGAGGACTTCCTGATCCTGGAGGACAATCCGTACGGGCTCTTCTCGGCCGACGACGAGCGGCCGCCGACGCTCAAGGCGATCGACTCGGGACGGCGCGTCGTCTACCTCGGTTCCTTCGCCAAGACCGGCATGCCCGGGGCCCGCGTGGGCTACGTGGTCGCCGATCAGCCGGTGGCCGGTGGCGGCCTGCTCGCCGACCAGCTCGCCAAGGTCAAGAGCATGCTGACCGTCAACACCTCTCCGATCGCCCAGGCGGTGATCGCGGGCAAGCTCCTGGCCCACGGCTGCAGTCTGGTGAAGGCCAACCGGCCGGAGATCGCCGTCTACCGGCGCAACCTGACGCGTCTTCTGGAAGGCCTGGCCCGCCGCTTCCCGGCCGACGGCCCCTCGGGCATCGGCTGGAACCGCCCGCGCGGCGGCTTCTTCCTCATGCTGTCGGTGCCGTTCGAGGCGGACGACTCCCTGCTGGAGCGGTCCGCCCGTGAGTTCGGCGTCCTGTGGACGCCCATGCGGCACTTCGCCACGGGCGCGGCCGCCCGGTGTGCGATCCGCCTGTCGTTCAGCGCCCTCACCCCCGAACAGATCGACGAGGGACTGGGCCGCTTCGCCGCCCTGGCGGCCTCGGTCACCCGAAGAGGTGACGCGCGACCTCGCGACACGGACACACTCCTTCGGTGAGCCGGACAATGGCTCGACGCGCGACGCGGGTCGCGGGCGAAGAGGGAGGATTCAGGCAGGTGTTGACCCTGAGGGCAGTGAGCAAACGCTACCGGCGCGGCCGTCCGGTGCTCGTCGACGTCGACTTCCGGACGTCGCCGGGTGCCGTCCAGGCCGTCACCGGCGGCAACGGCTCGGGCAAGTCGACGCTGCTGCGGATCCTGGCCGGTGTCTCACGGCCGACCTCCGGCACCCGCTCCGGTGATCCGGGGGTCATCGGCTACGTACCGGACCGCTTTCCGGCGGGCACCCGGCTGTCGGCCCGTTCCTACCTCGCGCACATGGGACGCATCAAGGGGCTGCCGAGCGGGCGTGCCGTGTCCCGGGGCACCGAACTCCTGGCCCGCCTGGATCTGGTGGGCGGATTCGAGACGCCGATCCGTGACCTGTCCAAGGGCAACGCGCAGAAGGTCGCCGTGGCGCAGGCCCTGCTGGTGCCACCGCGGTTGCTGATCCTCGACGAGCCGTGGTCGGGCCTGGACGCCTCGACGCACGGCGTGCTGGCGTCGGTCATCACGGAGGTCGCCTCCGGCGGCGGGACCGTGGTCTTCACCGACCACCGGGAGGCCGTGACCCGGTCCGTGGCGACCGAGGTCTACCGCATCGAGGCGGGACGGCTCGGCGAGGCGTCGGCCGTGCCGCCGGCCGCGGCGGATCCCCGGGCCCCGATGTCGGAGGTCGTGCTGCGCGCGCCGGGCCCCCCGCCCGCCGCGCTCGTCGACGCCCTGACGGGGGCGGAGGGCGTGCGGTCGGTGACCCCCGAAGGGGAACGCGGTGTCCGGGTGAGGGTGCTGCGCGGCCACTGCGACACGCTGCTGCTCACGGCGCTCCACGCCGGCTGGTCCGTCGACGCGCTCCGGCACGACGTCGTCGTCCCCGCCCCGGCGGACGGGCGGGTGACCCGATGACCGCCCTGTACCGCTACACCATGGCCACCGTGCTGCACTCCCAGCGTTATGTGCCGCCCATGGTGTTCTTCCTCGCCCTGCTCGCCATTCTCACCAGCAGCGACAGCGGCCCGCTGCTGGAGGTGTACCAGGCCTCCGCCGGGTCCGTGCTGGCCTGCACGACCTGGATCGCCGCCGCGGTGGTCAACGTGGAGGAGCCCGTCGGACGGGCCATGGTCGTGGTGAACGCGCGCCGTTCGCGCGACGTGCTCGTCGCCGCCGTCGCCGCCTCCGCCACGTTCTGCGTCGGCATGACCTTGATCGGCCTGGTCTATCCGGTCGTCTCCGGCTCGCACACCGTCACCTGGCAGGCGGTGGCGCTCGGCGCCGCCGCACAGCTGATCTGTGCCGGCGTCGGCATCGGGCTGGGGCTGCTGTGCTCACGGCTGGTGATCGGCCGGCCGGGCTTCTCGGTGGTGGCCGGGCTCGGGCTGGTGCTCGCGGTGATCCTCGCCAAGCCGGTACCGCCGGTCCATCCGATGCTGCGCTCGATGGCCGGCGACCGCAGGCCGGCCGACCTGGTGCTGCCGTTCGCCGGCTACGGCGTGGCCGGCCTTGCCGTACTGGCCGCGGCCACGGCGGTGACGCAGTACTTCGCCACCCGACGGGACTGAGGGGAAACATGAGGGCGTATCGCCTGGTGTGTTGCGCGTGCGGCACCGAGTACGACGACGACGGGCTGCGGCTCGCGTGCGATGCGCCCCATGAGCCCTCGCTGCTGCGCACCGTGTACCAGGCGTCGGGTCTGCACGCGCGGCATCCCGCGCCGGCCGGCAGTGTCTTCCGCTTCGCCTGGCTGCCGGTGGTCCGCTCGATACCCGGTTCGCCGGGGCCGGTCGCCTGCCGGGCCGAGGAACTCGGCCGTGTTCTCGGGCTGTCGGACCTGTGGATCTCCTTCAGCGGCCACTGGCCCGAGCGCGGCGCGCTGCTGCCGACCGGCACGTTCAAGGACCTGGAGGCAGGCGTGGTCCTGGGCCGCCTCCCGGACGATCCGCCGGTGCTGGTGCTCGCCTCCGCGGGCAACACCGCCGCCGCCTTCGCCGCCGCGTGTGTCCGGGAGGGGGCGAGGTGTCTGATCGTCGTTCCCTCGTACGCCGTGGGGGCGGTGTCCGCCACGGCCGGACGGGCCGACGGCGTGGGGCTGGTCGTGGTCGAGGGCGGGACGTACGACGACGCGATCGCCCTGGCCGAGGCGGTGGGTGCCCTGGACGGTTTCCGGCCGGAGGGCGGGATACGCAACGTCGGGCGGCGTGACGGCCTGGCGACCTGTCTGCTGTCGGTCTTCGAGGCGTCGGGACGGCTGCCCACCCACTACGTCCAGGCGGTGGGCAGCGGCGCGGGAGCGGTGGCCGCGCACGAGGCGGCCGGACGCCTGCGCGAGCACGGCTGCCCCGACCCGCTGCCCCGGCTCCTCCTGTGCCAGAACGCCCCTTACGCACCCCTGCACGACGCCTGGCACGGCCTGCGGACCCCGGCGCCCGCCGGACCCGTCGTCGCCCCGGAACTGACGAACGGCCGGCCTCCTTTCGCCGTGCGCGGCGGCGTACGGGAGGCGCTGGTCGAGAGCGGCGGAACGGTGGTCGTCGCGCGGGGCGACGAGGCCCGGCATGCCATGGCCCTGTTCGAACAGACGGAGGGCGTCGACATCGAGCCCGCGGCCGGGGTGGCGCTGGCGGGTCTGGCCAAGGCCGTCCGCGCCGGGCGCATCGGCACGGACGACATGGTGCTGCTCAACATCACCGGCGGCGGCCGGCGCCGCCTGTGCGCCGGGTCCGGGACCGTGCCGGTGCGGCCGGACCTCTCGGTCGGCGTCGTCGAGATCCGTGACCCCGCCCTGCTCGAGATCGCCGCGAAGAGCGTCGCCGACGCGTTCCCGGCGTGACGCGACCCCCTGGAGGAACTGTGAAGATCGCTGTTGCCGGAGCCGCCGGCGCGCTCGGTTCAGCCGTTGTCGGGGACCTGAGGACGGCCGGCCACGACGTGTCCCGGCTGGTACGGGGCCGGGCCCACGCCGCGGACGAGATCGGCTGGGACCCTTCCTACGGACGCATCGCCCCCGGGACCCTCGACGGCTACGACGCGGTCGTGAATCTCTACAGCACCGGCCTGGCCGGCGAACGCTGGGACGCGGCGCGGAAGCGGAAGATCCACGACAGCCGTGTGGTGGCCGCCCGCACCCTGGCCTCGGCCGTCGCCGCATCGGGTGTGCCGGTGTTCCTGAGCGGATCGGAGACCGCCTACTACGGGGACACCGGCACCGTCGCCGTCGACGAGAGCGCCGGGAGCGGAACCGGTTTCCACGCGGAGCTGTGCCGCGACTGGGAGGCCGCCGCGAGAGAGGCCGAGGGCTCCGGCACCCGCGTCGTGCTGCTGCGGCTGGGGACGGTGCTCGCGGCGGACAGCGGCATCATCAAGGTCATGACACCGGCGTTCCGGGCGTTCCTGGGCTTCCGCTTCGGGCGGGGCGACCACTGTCTGTCGTGGGTGACCGAGGACGACGCGGTCGCCGCGGTGCGGTTCGTCCTGGAGAACGAGTCGGTCGCCGGGCCGGTCAACGTCACGGCGCCCGGAGCCGCCGTTCAGCGCGAGTTCGCCGCCGCGCTGGGCCGGGCCCTCCGCCGCCCGGTGCCCTGGAGCCTGCCACGCCCGGTGCTGAGGACCGCGCTCGGTGAGTACGCGGACGCCTTCTTCGCCGGGCGGCGCGCGGTTCCGTCGGTCCTCACCGCCGCGGGGTTCGGCTTCCGCCACCCGGACCTCGATGGCGCGGTCGCGGCGCTGTTCAGGGCAGGGACCTGACGGTCCGGCGCAGCAGGGCCAGGGTGCCGCTGCCGGCTGCCAGCCCGGACACCGTGAGCGTGAGCGCGAGCCCGTCTTGGGTACCGAGCGCGGCCGACAGGCCCTCGGCGGCCAGACCGCCGAGCAGCGCGCCGAACGGGATGGCCGAGAAGTTGAGCGTTCCCGCTGTCGCGCTCACCCGTCCGAGCAGCCCCGCCGGGACCGCTTCCTGACGGAGGGTCACGACGGTCGAGTTCCACAGCGGGAGCGAGAACGACGACACGACCCGCATCACGAGCAGTGTCGGCAGCGCGGGCAGTACCAGTGCCAGCGGGGCGAACACCCAGACGGCGGCGGCCGCGTTGGCCCCCAGCAGTGCCCGCCCGGTGCCGGCCCGCCGCCGCATCGGCACCGTCAGCCACGCCCCGAGCACCGCCGCCACGGTGCCGGACGCGAACAGGATCCCGGCGACGCCCGCGGACAGTCCCAGGGCCCGGTAGGCGAAGAGCAGCAGGACGGTGTTGACGGCCGTGTTGCCGAAGTTCCGCGCCGCCGACGCCAGGGTCGTGCGGCGGAGCACCTCGTGGTGCCACAGCACCCGCACGCCCTCTCGCAGGTCCTGCCAGAGCGAGTTCCGGCTCTTGGCGCCCGGCGGCGGCTCCGGTGTCCTGATCACGAGGATCCCGGCCACCGAGAAGCAGAAGGACAGCGCGTTCACGGCCAGCGCGGTCGGGCCGCCCCACCACTGCACCAGCCAGCCTCCGAGGGCGGGCCCGAGTACCAGGGCCAGGGTGTTGGAGATCTCCATGCGCGCGTTGGCGGTACCGAGGAAGCCCGGTCCCACGAGCGTCGGCAGGTGTGACTGGCTCGCCACGTTGAAGAAGACGGCACAGACCCCGGCGACCACGGCGACCGCGTAGAGCATGCCCAGGTGGCTGCCCCCGCTGAGGGTGAGCAGGGGCACGGCGCCGAACGCGAGCCCGCGCACCACGTCGGAGGCGACCATCACGGGCCGCCTGCGCCGGCGGTCCATGAGCACCCCGACGAACAGCCCGAGCAGGCTGTAGGCGCCGGTGTTGAGCATGTTGAGGACACCGACCTCCAGCGACGAGGCACCGAACGCGGTGATCGCGATGGTGGGCAGCACGAAGGCGGCGACCTGGTCGCCGACGACGCTCACGCTCTGGCCGGCCCAGTACCACCGGAAGTCCCGCCGCCCCGTCCGCTGCCCCTCGGCGTCGCCGACGCCCTCGGCGGTCAGGCCCGTCCGTCCCGGCATCGCGGCCCCGCTCAGTCCATGACCCGGCTCGCGCCGAGGAAGTCCTGCTGAAGCGCGTACGACACGGCCTCGGTCCGGTTCGAGCAGTTCAGCTTCGCGAGGATGTTGCTGATGTGGCGTTTCACCCCGTGTTCGGAGATGCCGATCCGCGGTGCTATCTGCTTGTTGCTCAACCCCTGCGACAGCAGCCCCAGGACGTCGATCTCCCGCTGGGTCAGCGGGTTGCGGTGCCACAGGGAGGACAGGCGCCCCTCGGCGGAGCGGTGCGCGCGCCGGGTGAGGCGCCTGGACGCGGGGACCGCTGCCCCCGCGGGCGGAGGAGTCGCCGCCCCGGCGCCCCGGTGGAGGCGCAGGGCGCTGCCGAGCCGTTCGGACGTCAGCCCCTGTAACGGCACGATGCCCTCGGGAAAGCGCTGGACGAGCCGGGCCAGCCGCGGGTCGAGGGCGTCGTGCAGCAGGAGGAGCACCGCGCTTCCCGCGCCGGCCGCCCACGCCCGGATCCGCTCCAGGTCGTCCTCCGGCAGGTCGCTGGAGACCAGCACGGTGTCGGCGTGGCCGGCCGCCAGGGTGTCACAGGGGTCGCCCACCTGCGTCACGGTGATGACCTGTGAGACGGACTCCATCGCCCAGAGCATCGCCAGCAGTCCAAAGCGGATCACCTCGTTCGGCTCGACCACCGCTATCGCGTGCGGCGCCGGCCCGCCGCGGCCCGGTCCCGCCTCGCCCCTGTCGGACGGACAGCCGGTCGCGGCGTCCCCGTTCCCGTCGGCTTCCCCCGCAACGTGTACCCCGTTCATTGGCCCCCGCCTACTGTCGTCCGACGACAGCAGCATCCCTGAAATGCGTAAGAAACTTCACATGATTGGAACAATCGCGCTTTGTTTTTTACCCTCCCGGGCGCTCGACGTCGACCCCCACCCGGTCCCGGGCAACACTCAGGGCCGGTTTCACGCATCCGGGGAACCGGCCGTGACCTGCGGCTTCAGAAGCGGTATCCGGAGGAGCCCAAACGGGACACGATCGCGTCGGCCCGCTCCCCCGGCAAGACGATCACGGTGATCGCGCGGGATCCGGGGTGAGCCCGGAGAGCCCGCGCGGCCGGGTCAGGCGCGACCGGATCGACCGCGGGGGCCACGGTGTCCGGCGCGTGCGCGCTGAACCGCGGAGGCCGGGCCGGGCGGTCGGCCGCGGCACCACCCCACACCGGTCCGACCAGGTTCGCCGACGCCGGAGTCCCCGTGCATGTCCTCCGCAGGATCGCCGGCCACGGATCGCGTCACCACGCGCAGTGGAGGGGCGACGCTCCAGTCAGAACTACTGTCGGTCGAGCCTGTCGACCCGTCCTCCAGCCCGAGATCGGCGAGGGTGAGGCGGCGGCCGAGCCTGCGGGACAGCGTCTCACGCAGGATATGAGGCGCTCGTCCGCTGGGTTTCGTGCCCTGGATCCACATGGCGATGTGCGAGCGGGAGATGGCCTCCAGTTCGCGTGCGCCACTCTCCGCGGCAACACGTGCGACTGCGGCGGCTGCTTGGGGCTGGGACCAGCCCGCTTCGCGCAGAAGTGCGGCAAGGGCGACGTTTCGCTCACGGGCCATGGACTGCCCCCTTGTTTCGAAATGATCTTTGACGCCTTTGACGGCCTTGCTGACCTCCCAGGCATACCGCCAGGCGGGGATTCGCGGTTCGCTCAACGTAGCGGGCGGATCACTCACCTTGCACGTCAACCGACTGCGTTGCACGGCGTTGCCCGCTTGATTTTGCTTGATCGATACAGGAGTTGTGTCATGCGTCTCTCGCTGGCCCCTGACCGGACGTCCTGCCAACGCGGCGAGCAGGACGGGACACGCCACGCTATGGGCGGGCTGAGCCTGCGACGGGACCGGTCGGCCTGCGCGGCGGAGACGGTGACGCTCGTGCTGGGCCAAGACGCGCCGTTGCCCGATTCTGCCGCTGATGTAGAGGACCTCGTGCTGCGGCTGCGAGGGCACGTCAGCCAGCTCGCGACCCTGACGCCTTCCCAGGAGCCGGCCTGCTCCGTGCGCAGCAGCTCGGTTCGGGCGACCTCCCCGAGGGCTACATGCCCAGCCGGGTTCATCTGGTCAGGCTGGCCGAGGCAACCCAGGAACTGCTCGCTGCTGTGCAAACCTACGGCGCCGTCCCCGCCAAGCCGTCACGGCAACGGCGTTGGCGGAAGCCGCCGATCAACGTGCTGCGTGGCTCGGTCTTCGTTCTTGCCCTCGCCTGCTTGGTCCTGGCCGCGTCTGTGCCCCGGACGTGACTACGACCAGGGCACTTTCGATGGCGCTGACTCTCGATTCGCGCGGCCAGCCACCCAGCCCTTATGGGGCGGCTTTCGCGCCGAGGCTTGAGTAGGCGTCCCTCGGCTTTGGTAGCTGCCGAGCGTCCCCTCACAGCCGTTCCCAGCCGCTGCAGTGACCCAGAAACTGGCCCCGGATTCCGGGGACCTACGGAGATTCACACGATGAAGCGCCTTCCGCGTATCGAGCAGTACGGCCTGATCGGCGACATGCAGACGAGCGCCCACGTCTGCGACGACGGGTCGATCGACTGGTTGTGTCTGCCTCGCTTCGATTCACCAGCGGTTCTGGCCGGCCTGCTCGGCACGCAGCAGCACGGCACTTGGCAGTTAGCGCCGGCCTCCGCCGTTCCTCCTGGAGGTCTTCGGTCCGTCGCGGAGCGGCGGTATCTGGAGCACTCGCTGATCCTGGAGTCGGTGTGGCACGCCGCTACGGGCGTCGTGCGGGTTACCGATTTCATGCCGCCGGATGGCGAGGCGCCGCGCGTCCGCCGGATTGTCGAAGGCGTGGACGGCGTGGTGCCGATGGTCTCGTGCATGCGTCTGCGGCCGGGTTATGGCCGTGTCAGTCCGTGGATCTTCGAGACGAGCGGACGGATGGCTGCGGTGGCCGGCGAGGACGCTCTGTGGCTGGACACTTCCGTGGAGCAGAGGGAGAAGGACGGCGCGGTCGTCAGCTCGTTCACCGTGGCCGCCGGGCAGACAGTGGCGTTCGTACTGAGCTGGGCTCCGTCGCACGCAACCGCGCCGGAGGTCCCGGACCCGGACGTCGTCCTGTCTGAGACGCGTGAGTTCTGGCGGGACTGGGTGCGGCAGTGCGCCTACGGCGGATCGCGCCGTGAGTCCGTCGTGCGGTCGCTGGTCACGCTGAAGGCGCTGACGCACCTGGCGAGCGGCGGAATGGTCGCGGCACCGACCACATCGCTGCCCGAGGAGATCGGCGGCGGACGGAACTGGGACTACCGCTACACCTGGTTGCGGGACGCCTCCTTGACCGTGGCGGCCCCGGCGGCCCCGGCCCAGCTCCTGCACCGGCTCTCGCCCCAGGTCTCCTCCGTCCCGGGTGAGGACTCGGCGCCTGCAATCGCTTCCGGCCGTCCGTGGCCCGACGTGAAGGCGGTCAACACCGCACCGGAGTACGTCCCCCTACGCCGGGCGTTCATGGCGCGGATCATCGCCCAGTGGATCGGGGAGTGGCACCAGCAGGGCCACCGGACGTCCTTCGGCGCCGTGATCGACAGCAAGGAACCGGGCGGATCCCCACTTGAGGGGGGTCGGCGTCCCGTGGACGTCTTCGACGACTACGTCCACTCCTACCGTCACAAGGAGTTCGACGTCACCCGCGAGACGACCGACGGTCGAGTCACGCGCGTCACCCGGTACTCGTACGGCGGCGCGGACCCCACGCAGGTGAATCTGTCCGCTGTTGAGGCGGCGGAGATGCGCGAGCGGTACCCGCGACTCGCCGAGTCCGCGCCGGCCTCCGCCGAACGCCAGGTGACCGCCGAGGGCGGTTCCCTCTGGCTGGGTGGTTCGACCACCCCTCCGGAACAGGGCTTCTGGGCCGGCCTCAAGGACGACGCCGACCGGGTGACCGGCGGGAACGGCTTCGTCCTGGCGGTGGTCGCGCTCGCCCTGGGCGGGCTCTTTCTTCGGCTTCCGCGCGGGTCCGCGTCGGCGGGGCCGTCCTGCCGCCCGACGCACACCGTCCGGCCCGACTCGGTCCAGGCCCGCCGGCTGGTTCTCACGCCGTGGAGCGCGTGAGAACCAGCCGGCCTCACCGCCGTCCGGTCAGGCCCAGCCCCGCCCTTCGCACTCCCGGTCGGGGAGCGGCGTTTCCGCTCCCCTCGGGTGGCATGACTACCAGATGTAGAACCAGATCATGAGCCGCAGGTCTGTCGACCCGGTTGTCTCGGCCCGGATGAGGACCTGGTCGGTCAGTGGCGTCACATTGTGGACGGTCAGCACCGCATCGCCGAAAACCGGGACGAATCGCGAGTCCACCTCACTCATCGTCGCGAGACAGAAGTGATTCGGCTTGACCCCTGCCGTGTTGAACCTGCGGGAGAAGAGCCCGTGTCCCGTGGTTGAGCAGAAGTAGTGTGCGGGTGTGGGAAATTCGCTGACTTGTGAGCGCTCCAGGGTCCTTGGGTCGATGACCTCTCCGGTCCGAATTTCATCCATTTCAAGACCGTCCTCTCGATGAGGGAGCACACCCCGCTTTTCCAACTTAACCGCCGTCCAAGGTGATCGCATCATGTCGCCAGCTCGGGAACCCGACTACGCCTGGTCGTCCGGCGCACACCGCCGTGCACAGGCCGGCCCGGGCGGTGCTGACGTCCGACACCGGAGCCGCCGACCGGCTCACCGCCACGGCGGCCGGAGAGATCTGTGCCCGGCACACCACGGGCCCCAAGGACGAGGTACCACCCGGTCGCCGGGGCACTGCTCGCGGGAAGCCACGACGACCATGCCGCGGCGGTCACCTCGACGGCCGCCGAACTGCACCGCGTGGGGATCGGGCACCGGCTCGGCTTCCAGGCTGAGGTCCCGCACCGGCTGGCAGGCGGGTACGTGCAGCGGGCGGACCCGGTGGTGAGGGTGCCCGCGGCCGCCGTCCTGGAGCTGGCCCGCGCCTACGGGGTGGAGATGCCCATCACTGAGCCGTTTTCATCCTGAATAGCCGCAGGTCAGCAGGGTGTGGACGGCTTGGACGATGGTGCCGATGCGGCGGGTGGAGCATCTGGCTCGCCGTAATAGCCGCCAGGACTTCAGCTGCGCGAAGGCGCGTTCGCCGGGGCTCGGAGCCTGGCGTGGTCGCGGTTGAACTGCTGGTAGTGCTCTGACTGTTCGCGGTGGTGGTAGTACGGGGTGCGGAAGGTGGCGCCGGCGCCCTGGTAGACGCGATCCGCGAGGACGAGGATCTGCCGGGTCAGGCAGGCCTGGACGATCCCGTGGGCGCGGGCCGCGGTCAGATCGTGGGTGCGTCCCGGCGTCGCGCGGGAGAACCACAGCGGTGTGCCGTCCGGGCGGGTGATGACCTGCACGTTCATCCCGTGCCGACGGTGCTTCATCGAGTAGTACGGCTCGTCCGCACGGATCCGGTCGACGGGGATCAGGGTGCCGTCAACGATGACGTGGTCGCCCTCACCGAGCCCGGTAAGGGCTTCGTGAAGACCGGGCGCCCAGGAGGCCAGAACGTCCAAGACCTCGTCCACGTACCGCCAGGCGGTGGCCTGCGATATCCCGAAACCCGCTCCGAGCTGCGAGAACGTCTCGTTCTTACGCACATGCACCAGCGTGAGCAGCGCCTGCTTGAAGCAGCCGAGCTTGCGCCAACGTGTGTTACGGGCCCGGCGATGCTCGTACAGCAGCCAGGCGACATGCTCAACGAGCTCGTGCGGGACATCGAGCATGCCAGGGTACGGAACCAACAGGGCCCCTTCGGTCGCCAGCGGGTTGAGTGGAATCACCACGCCAACGACGAGGGGCCCTGCCTCGTCACCACACCCGCCGGCCAGCCCATTTCACCCTCCAGCACAGGATGAAAGAGGTGCACTGGAGCCTTACTGGGCCGCCGACGCCGCCGAGCACCTGATCGCCGAAGGCATCACCGTTGAGATCACCCCTCGGCTGCAGGAGGCCATCGACGAGGGATGAACCTGGGCGAACTACCCGATGCCCTGGTGCATTCGCAGCGAAATCCGCGAGATCTCCAACCAGGCGCAGGAGATCCACGACGACATCCGCAACGGCCAGCTCCTCATCCACGCCCACGCCCAGGACGGCCACACCACCGTCGCCGTCGGCACGTACCTCCACCGGGGCGGCAAGTCCGTCTACCTGCACGGCGAGGACCATCTGCGCCAGGTCGCCGACACGTTCGACTCACCCGCCAAGGCCCTGCTGGCCTTCGAGAAGGTCCACTCGGCCGAGATGCGCCCCGGTCCGGCACCCCTGACCGACACCGAACGCGCCGCCATCGAAGCCCGCTCCGTCTTCGACGTCACCACAGCCGAGCCCGAACCCCGTCCGAAGCCGGAGACCGTCCCCGTCTACCTCGCCGATGCCGGCGACCACGACGCCCTCCTCGACACCTTCCTCGACACGCACGGCGAGTTCGAGAAGTGGCAGACCTGGTCGGACGACACGACACACGCCATCCACGAGTCGCAGACCCTGCGTATCGAGCGCGTCCACGAAACCCCCGCCCACGAGACCGCCTGGACCGTGGCCGCCTACGAGACACCCGTCTCCGACCGCACGTGGCACCTCACCGCGACCGGCGCCACCCCCGCTCCGGTGCTGCAGAATCTGCTGATCCACCTCGCCGACGGCGACGGCTGGGACGCCGTCATCGGCGCGGTGGACGAGAGGACGGTCACCACAGCCACGCAGCCGCTCACTGAGGCCGGGTGGAAGCACACCCTGACAGGGCACGGGATCCGGTGGACGTCCCCCGACGGGCAGGCAGGCGTTCGCTTTGACCCACTGACTGCGCAGGACCCCCAGAACACAGCCACCTGGACCATCTGGGCCGGCCCTGACCCGGACCGGCCCACCTGGACCATCACCACGTCCCCGCACACCCCGAGTTCGCTGCTGGCCAGCCTCTCCGAGGCTCTCGCCCACGAAACCGGCACGCGCCAGGCCCAGGCGGACCGCGAACACGGGGCCCGCCTCGCAGCCAGCGCACCAGCAGCTCCAGCCGTCACGGCCAGCCGACCCACCAGCCGTTCACACTGACCACCGGCCCGCACGAGCGGGGCAACATAGCCCGGGATCGCCGGTTGGCCAAACCGGCGATGCCACGCACCATAGACAGTCCACCGCCACACCCTGTCCGCACGTCGAAAGGCTCCTCCCACGTCACTGACCCTGCGGAGGCCGAAGCCATGCAGGCTGCCCGCTCAGGGCGAGTGGTCGTAGATACCAGCGCTGCCGTCACCCTAGCCCTCTTGGAACCGGGCGTAGCCGAACGGCTCATGGGTCACCCCCGGTCACTTGTGACGACCGACCAGCTCTTCACCGACGCACTGCACGCTCAGGAATCACTCGCCCTGCGCACCGATATGGAGCTCACCTGGGACGAGGGCGACGCCCGTCCGGCCGTCCGCACCACCTCCGCCGAGCGCCTCGCCCGCATGCGAACCACCTCGGCGCGTCTCGTCGAGGTGGTTCGGGCAATGCCTCGCGTGCCCCGGCCGGAACTGCGCAGCCTGCGGCAGCTACCCGTCCACAGGAGCAGTACGCAGTGGCTGACGGCCCTCGACCACGCCAAGGAGTACGGTCTCGTCTTGTGGTGCGACGACCGGGTCCTGCGGGCCGTCGCGCGGTCCGAAGGAGTGGCCGCCTTCGGCACCCTCGCGCTCCTCGACGCCCGCGTCAACGCTGGCCTGACCACGCCAGAGGAAGCGCTGCTGACCAAGGCCGAGCTGCTGCGGAACCACTACGTCGACATCCCCTTCTCCGCCGACCTCTACCATCCTGCAGCGCTGGCCGACGGATGGCAGGCCAGAGCCGTCGCCGTGGCCCTCTCCCGTCCCTCCGCCTGGGCCGATGCGAAGGCGACCTCCGCCTTCGCGCTCGACGCCGCCCCGCGCGCCGTTGACACTCTGCCGCACGAGGCCACAGGCTGGATCAGCGCCGCCTACGGCGGTCTTCACCGGGCCACGCCGCCCGCGCACCGGCAGCGCAACCTCCGGACGTTCTCGCTGCAGGTCCTCACACAGCCCTGGATCTCGTCGTCCACCCTTCCCTTCGCATGGGCGGGGCTACGCGCCGGTGTCGAAGCCGCAGGCGACAGCGACGCTCCTCTGGAAGCGGCACTCACCCTCTACCTCCAGGCCCTCGCCGAGGAGCTGACACCCTTGGTCGCCGCCGGCACCTTGACGGCCATGTTCGTCCACACCGACGAGGCGGACCGCGCCATGGCAGCCCGCGTCGTGCTGACCTCTGCCGAGTACTGAGCCCGCGGCCCTCGGCGATGAGCCGCTCCATCAGCTCCTGTGCCTTCGCCCGCCGGACTCGCGCGACAGGCCCCTCGCCATAGGGCGTGCGAGGGTTGACCGCCACCGTCGGCTCACTGCCATCGGCGGCCGAAGAGTTGTCGTCGATCATCAGGACCACGATCCCGCAAGGCATCGGCTGAGCGCCAGGCGCTCGACAACCAGGTTCCAGTGCTCTCGTGGCAAAGGAGGCGGCCGACGAGCCCGTACTGCCGTGTAGAGCCGAAAGACACCCGTCAGCAGTGGGATCCCTCTGGGACTTTTCTGGGACTTCCAGCCCTATCAACCGGCACGAGCGTGAAACAACCGAAAGACCATTCGTGCAGGTCAGCAGTCGTCACACGCCCATCACGGCAGGTCACGGCGCTCGCTGGTCTCTTCCGGGACATCTGATCTGCAGGACCCGGCGACTCCGCTTTGAGCGTCATCAGCCCTCGGCGTTGCCTCGTCACCCGCAGCCTTGACGCCCCCTGACCTGCCCAACGTGCGCCTGACACCCCATCAGGACGAGCGTCAGATGAGCGTCACGAGCGTCATTTCAGCGTCAAGATATCGCCCGTAACGCCCACACCGCACATAATGCACACGGGCAAAACCGCAGGTCAGGAGCCCTTCGCGGCCGGTTCGAGGATCGCGACGCACTCCACATGATGCGTCATCGAAATGATGTTGGCTTGAGCCGGCTCCCGAAAGGACCAGGTCAGAGCCTGTCTCTGGCTGACTGGCCGGTGCGCGGGCGCCGGGAGCGTCAAATGAGCGTCATCAGCAGCGCCCCTGCTTCCTCCAGGAGGTTGTGCGCGGCCCGCCAGGTGCGGCCTCCTTCCGGCCCCGGGATCCGTTGAACGGAACGCGAAAGCCGCATGCTTGCCGCGCCGGGCTCATCATGGCTCCCCCCATCGCTCCGACCTCTCAGGAGATCTCGTGCGACCCATTGTCCGACAGGGACTCGCCTGCCTGGCGAGCCTGTTGTTCCTGCTGAGCCTCACAGCGGCTGTCCCCGCGACGGCCGCCCCGCGTTCCCTGACGATTCCCACCGACAAAGGTCTGGTCGCGGGAGGCTCGGCGGACGGAGTCGACCGCTTCCTCGGCATCCCGTACGCGGCTCCGCCCGTCGGTGCCGGACGCTGGCAGCCCCCGGCACCCGCCGCTGCCTGGCCAGGCACTCGGTCGGCCACGTCTCCCGGCTCTCGCTGCCTGCAGTTCGGCGGCGGCACAGGCAGCCCGGGAATGAGTGAGGACTGCCTGTACCTGAACGTCTACACCCCGGCCCACCGCACGAACCGTCCGCTGCCGGTGATGTTCTGGATCCACGGTGGCGGCTTCTCCTCCGGTTCGGGGGACAGGGAAGACGGCTCGCTGATCGCCAGGACCAACGACGTCGTGGTCGTCACGGTCAACTACCGCCTCGGTGTCTTCGGCTTCCTCGACCTCCCCGGGCTGAGCCGGCACGGCGCGGGCAACTTCGGCCTGCTCGACCAACAGGCGGCGCTGCGCTGGACACAGCGCAACATCGGTGCGTTCGGCGGAGACGCGAGCCGGGTCACCATCGCCGGTGAGTCGGCCGGAGGCCATTCCGTCTGCGCGCTCATGGCATCGCCCCCGGCACGAGGGCTCTTCTCCGGCGCGATCATCCAGAGTGGCGGGTGCCCGAGTCACACCGTCGGGCAGGCCGTCGACCGCGGGAAGAAGTACGCGGCGGCCGCGGGCTGCTCCACCACCTCGGCCGGCCTGTCCTGTCTGCGGGCCAAGCCCGCCGGTGCACTACAGGCCGCTGCGGGGGACTTCG
Organism: Streptomyces sp. NPDC016677; assembly: GCF_055562815.1. Taxonomy (NCBI): domain Bacteria; kingdom Bacillati; phylum Actinomycetota; class Actinomycetes; order Kitasatosporales; family Streptomycetaceae; genus Streptomyces; species Streptomyces sp. NPDC016677. The sequence goes on from NZ_JBVHEO010000002.1 coordinate 799,546, forward strand.
TCGGCGGCGTCCTGAGCGGTCCGCTGCCCGTGTCCGGCGTCCCCGAACTGCCCCTCCCGCCGATCGAGGCCGTACGCACCGGCCGGGCCGCCAACGTCCCCCTCCTGATCGGCCACACCCGTGACGAGGTGCGCGCGTGGGCACTGCCGTTCGCGCAGGCCACGAAGGAGCAGTACGAGCGAGCGGTCCGGATCGAGTTCGGGGACGAGGCCGACGGCGTACTCGCGCACTATCCGTTCGACGCCTATGGCGACTCGTACACCGGGGCTTACGCCTTCGGCGCGCTGTGGGGGGACAGCAGCGTCTTCTACGGACTCGGAGGCTGCCAGTATCAGAACCTCACGGCCCGGTTCGCGATGCGGCAACCGCGGACGTATTCCTACGAGTTCAACGACCCGCACCCGCCCACCGGCCGGCCCTCGACCGGCTTCGACGCGGGTGCCTCGCATGCCAGCGAGATGGCATACCTGTTTCCCTCGGCGCTCTCGGAGCTGCTGTCTCCCGAACAGCGGCAGCTGTCCGGGGAGATGGTGCGCCATTGGGGCTCGTTCGTGAAGCACGGGAACCCTGCTGCCCCGGGGCTGGCCGCCTGGCCGTCGTTCCGGGCGGGCCGGTTCATGTCCCTGCTGCCAGGCGGTGGGAGCCGGGCACTGAAGACCGAGGTGTACGAGGCGCGCCGTCAGTGCGGCTTCTGGAACTCCATCGACTACGACTGGCTGCCCGTCGACCCCGACCGGCTCGCCGCACAGGCAGGCGTTCCCCAGTCCTGACCCGGTACGTCGAACGGGCCCTCTCCCGCGGGAGAGGGCCCGTTCGACGTGTTCCGCCGGGGAAAGAGGGCGTCAGTCGCCGGTGTCCCCCAGGTCGAGCACGATCTTGCCCACCGCCGTTCCCGTGCGCAGCCGCTCCACCGCTTCGCCGAGCGCGTCCATCCCGTATCGCTCGTACGGCAGCGACAGCGCGCCCGAGGACAGGTCCGGCAGCAGGCGCAGTACCTCGGGAGCGACCTCCTGGCCGCGGGAGATCATGTTGACCGGCAGGAGGGAGACGTCGGCGAGGAAGAAGTCCGCGAGGTCGAGGGTGAGCTCGCGGCCGGCGGTGTATCCGAGGAGCGCGGCCCGGCCACGCGGGCGGACCAGGGCGAGGGCGTCACGCAGGATCCTGCCGCCGACCGTGTCGATCAGTACGTCGACCTTGCCGCCGATCGCTTCCTCGGACAGGTCCGAGGCGAGCAGCGCCTTGGCGACGCCGGGTACGTGGGGCAGCTTCGCGGGCCGTCCGACCGCGCCGACGACCTCGGCGCCGGCGCGCGCGGCGAGCTGCACGGCCATGGCGCCGACCGCGCCGGACGCGCCGGTGACCAGTACCCGCTCCCCCGGGCGTACCTGGGCGATGGGGTGGACGGTCGCCCAGGCGGTGCCGACCGGCGAGAAGTAGATGCAGGCCAGAGCGGGGTCGGTGCCCTCGGGCATGGGCTCCGCGGCGGCGTCGGGTACGAGCACGTGCTCGGCCCAGGCGCCGTCGCGGCTGAGGCCGAGTCCTTCACCGCGCAACCGGACCAGAGCCCCCTCGGGGTGCGTGTCCGAGGCGACGACGTAGCCGCTGCCCTGGGTTCCGGGGATGAACGGCAGCTCGGGCAGGATGCCGAACTTTCCGTCGAGGATGTTCAGGTCCAGATGGGCGACGGTGGCCGCCGCCGTCCGGACGAGGGTGTGTTCGGGCCGCGGTTCGGGCACGGCCCTCTCCTTGAGACGCGGCAGGGTGCCGAACTCCTCGAGGACAAGGGTGCGCGAGGTGGACGAGGAAGTACTCACGTGCTGTTTTTCTCCGTTCTTCCCCCGTTGGTCACTGCGCTCCTCCGTTGATCTCACGGCTCCGTTTACACCTTAACTCCATACTTGCGCAGTACACGCATCGCGATCAGGCGCAGTATCCGGTCGTAGACGAGGCCCAGGATGCCGAGGGTGATGATGCCGACGAAGACCCAGTCGATGCGGCCGTAGTTGCGGGAGGTCCAGATGAGGGAGCCGAGGCCCACCTGGGCGGCGACGATCTCGGCGGAGACGATCGTCAGGAAGCTGTTGCCCATGGCCAGGCGGGCGCCCGTGAGAATGTAGGGGACCGTGGAGGGCAGCACGACGCGCTGCAGGATCTGTCGGCGGCCGGCTCCGAGACTGGCGGCCGCGCGCAGCTTGGACTCGTTGACGGCCACCACACCGGCGCTGGTGTTGAGCGTGACGATGAAGACGGCCGTGTAGAAGATCAACACCACTTTCGACGACTCGCCGATGCCCAGCCACACCACCGCCAGGGTCACGAAGGCGACCGGCGGGATGAAGCGGAAGAACTCGATGTACGGCTCCAGGAGCTGGCGGACGATCCTGATCTGCCCGATGAGCAGTCCGACCGGGGCGCCCACCGCGACGCCGAGGCCCCAGCCGATGAGGATGCGCCGGCTGGAGGCGGCGACCGAGTTGCCGAGCGTGCCGTCGGACGCCAGTTCACGGGCGGCCGACAGGGTCTGCCGCGGCGAGGCGACCAGGGAAGGGCCGTACTTCATGGCCACGAGTTGCCAGACACCCAGGCCGACCAGGACGGCGAACGCGTACAGGCCGAAGGTGCGCAGTGCCTGTCCGCCGCCCGCCCCGCCGGAGCGGCGTGGGCGGGTGCGGGTCGGGGCCGGGGCCTCGGTCGTGGTGATCGTCATGCGCCGTTCGCCTCTCGGTCGAGCTGGTCGTCGAGTCCTTGATCACGCATGGCCTTGCGGACCTCTTCTCCGATGTCCTCGCGCAGCTTGTTGCGCAGGCGCAGGGCGGCGGGGTCGGACTCGTCGCGGGGGCGCGGCAGGTCGACCGTGTACAGGGATTTGATCGAGGCCGCCGGGCCTGCCGTCATGACGGCGATCCGGTCGGCGAGGAGGATCGCCTCGTCGATGTCGTGCGTGACGAAGACGACGGTGCAGCCGGACGCGCTCCAGATGCGGGCCGTTTCCTGCTGCAGCACCTGCCGGGTCTGCGCGTCGAGCGCGCCGAAGGGTTCGTCCATGAGGACGACGCCCGGTTCGTTGGCCAGGACACGGGCGATCTGGACGCGCTGGCGCATGCCGCCGCTGAGCTGGCCGGGGTAGCGGTCCGCGCAGTGGCGCAGGCCGACCAGGCCGAGGAACTCGTCGGCCACCCGGTTCTGTTCGGTGCGGCTGCGGCCGCGCATGCGGGGCCCGAAGGTGACGTTCTGGTGCACCGTCATCCAGCCGAAGAGGGCCTCGCTGCTCTGGAAGACCATGCCGAGTTCGGGGTCGGGACCCCTGACCGGGACGCCGTCCGCAGCGAGAGACCCCTCGCTGACCTGGACGAAGCCGGCCATGGCCGACAGCAGCGTGGACTTGCCGCAGCCGCTCGGACCGAGCAGGCAGAGGAACTCGCCGGCCGGGATGTCCAGGTCGATTCCCTGGACAGCCCGGAAGTCACCGAAGGAGATGCCGGCCCCGTCGACGCGCAGGGACGCGCCACGTCCCGGCGCCGCTTCCGTACGCGGGGCTGTCACGGTGGCCGCGGCTCCGACGCCCTTCGCCGGCGCCGTCTTCTTCTCGGCCCCCTTGGTCACCTCGGTCATCAGGACCCCTTCGTGTCGTCGGAGAACCAGCCGCGCTGGACGGTGCGGGACACGTCGGGGCGAGCCTTGACCTTGCCGGTGTCCAGGTAGAAACGGGCTGTGTCCTCGTAGCCCTTCAGGTCCTCGGCCGTGAAGTCGCGCACGGCGAAGTCGATGTCCTTCACCGCGTTCACGGTCTGCGCGGAGGGGATCTTCGCGGCGTCCTTGGTGGCCTGTGCCGCGGCCTGCGGATCGCTCTCGGTCTTCTCGGCCGCTTCCGCGAGGGCCGCCGCCACCTTGGCGGCGGTGTCCTTGTTCTCCTTGAGCCAGGGTGAGGTCGACAGGAGCCAGTGCTGGTAGCTGAGGCCGTAGTCGCCCGTGGTCTCCAGGACCCGCGCGCCCACTTCCTCCCCCTTGGCCGGCCACGGCTCCCACAGGACGTACGCGTCCACGTCGCCCTTCTTGGTGAGCGCCGGAATCTCGGCGGGGTCGGCCGTAACGAATTCGACCGCGTCGGGCTCGATGTCCTTCGATTCGAGGAACCGGGTGGCGGCGAGTTCGGACAGGCCCGGGACGACGGCCATCTTGCGGATCGCGGCCGGGGACTTCACATGGGGGCCCAGGACGACCTTGAGGTACTGCCCGGAGTCCTCGTAGACGAGGAGCGAGCGCAGGTCCGGGTTCTGTCCGAGCAGGCCGATGGTGGTGGCGTCGGAATTGCCTGCCATCTGGACCTGCCCGGCGTTGAGGGCGTCGACTCCCTCCCCTCCCTTGGCGAACTGGACCAGGTCGACATCAACCCCGTGCTTGGCCCACAGCCCCTCGGCGCCGGCCACGAAGAACGGCGCGTACGAAGCGTCGACACCGACCGCCACGCGGATGTGGGGTCCGCCCGCCCCGCCGGAGCCCGGACCGGCCTCCGAGTCGGTGGTGCCCGCGCCGCACGCGGTCGCCGTTAGCAGTGTGGCAGTGAGGAGGGCAGAGCGGGTGATGTGTGGTTTCGAGTGGGTTTTCGGGCGGGACGCAGTCTTCATGGCCACCTCGGATCGGGACGCTTTTCGGCAGGTCATCGGGGGGGTGGGCTCGCGAGTTGGCGCACGCTACTGCCGGTCGGAGGGCAGGTGCATGCGCGGCGGTCCGCTCAGTGGGACGGTCTGGGAATGGTTCGTCCCGTCCGGTCATCCGGCGTGCTGGTCGTACCAGCCGCGCAGCAGGACCGTGTCGAGGTCGGGGGCGCTCTTGACGAGGTGCTGCTCCAGAAGGAAGTCCACGATCCGACGTGAGGACGTGACATCGGCCGAGGTCAGGGCCCGGGGCTCGAACGAGATCTCACCAATGGCCTTCTCCGTGCCCGCCACCGGCAGCTGGGCCTGCTCGTGCGCCGCGAGGGCTGCCGCGTGCGGGTCCTCGGTCACCGCCCGGCCCGCCTCGGCCACCACCTTGAATACTTTCCCGGCGAGTTCCTGGTTGTTCTCCAGCCACTTCTGGTCGGCGATGAGCCACTGTACGTAGGTGACCCCGAAGTCGCCGATCGCCCCCGCGAGGTGACCGCCTGCTTCGACGCCCTTGCTCACCCAGGGGTCGAAGAGGATGTAGGCGTCGATGTCGCCGCGCTGGAGCATCGTGGGTATTTCCTGGGGCCCGCTCTGCTGGATCTTCACCGAGTCCGGGGCGATGCCGTGGTGCCGCAGGTACTCGTGTGTCGCGTACAGGCCGATGCCCTGGATCGAGCCCATCGTCTTGATCTGGCGCGGCGAGGTGATGCCTTCCCGAAGGACGACCTTGAGGTAGCCGCCTGAGGACTGGAAGGCGCCCAGGGCGCGCAGCCGCGGGTTGTTCACCATCTGCGGCAGCGCGGTGGAGTCGGCGTTGGCGGAGATCTGTGCCGTGCCGGCCGTGACCGCCTGGGCCGCTGCCGGCCCGCCCTCCACCTTCATCAACTGCACATCGAGGCCGGCCTTCCCGAACATGTCGCGTTCGGCGGCGAGATAGAGCGGGGCGTACGAGGCGTCCACTCCGAGGGCAATTCTCACGGTCGGGTGCTTGCCGCCCCCGGAGCCGGCCAAGTCGGTGGTGCCGGCCCCGCAGGCGGTGGCGAGAAGGAGCGCGAGCAGCGTGGCGAGGGCGGCCGCCGGGCGCCCTTGCGTGCCGTGATGGCGGAACATCGGATGCGGCCTCCGGGTCGGAGTGGGGTCGGGGTGGCGGCACGCTGACACTTCGCGTGCACCGGGGAAAGTGCGGTGTCCCACCTGGCGGACCGGCCCGATTGAGGTGGCATGGTGCCGTTCGTACGCTCCACCGATCTCAGGCTCGAACGGCAAGGAGCACACATGCCCCGCAAGAGCACGACCGAGGGCGCGTCCACGACGCGGCGCGTGGTCATCGCGTCCGTCGCCGGCAACATGCTGGAGTGGTACGACTTCTTCCTCTACACCACCGCCGCCGCGCTGGTCCTCGGCACGGTCTTCTTCCCCTCCGGCGGGCATCCGCTGCTCGGCACCATCGCGGCCCTGGCCGGTCATGCCGTGGGGTTCGCCGCCCGGCCCATCGGGGGCTTGATCTTCGGGCACATCGGTGACCGGCGGGGCCGCAAGGCCGCGCTCATGGGGACGCTCTCGCTGATGGGCGGCGCCACCTTCTGCATGGGGCTGCTGCCCTCGTACTCCACGGCCGGTCTGCTCTCCCCGCTGCTCCTGGTCCTGCTGCGGGTTCTCCAGGGAGCGGCGGCCGGCGGGGAATGGGGCGGCGGCGTCCTCATCATCACCGAGAACGTCCCGGCCGAGCGCCGTGGGTTCCTCGCCTCGTTCAGCTCCTGCGGCATGGGTCTGGGCTTCGTGCTGTCGTCGCTCGCGCTGTGGCTGGCCGAGCAGGTGTCCGGGGACGGCTTCCTGGCCTGGGGCTGGCGGCTGCCGTTCCTGGCCAGTGCGGTGATCTTCGTGGTGGGGATCTACATACGCCGGAACCTCGGCGAGACGGACAGCTTCGAGGCCGAGTCCGCCAAGGCCGAGAGCACACCTCACTCTCCGCTGCGGGAAGTGCTGCGGCGGCATCCGCGCCAGGTGCTGTTCGCGATGGCTCTGCGCTTCGCCGACAGCGGTGCCAGCTACATCTTCATGTCCTTCTCCCTCGTGTACGGGGCGTACGTGGGGATCTCCTCGACCGTGCTGCTGTGGGCCGGCATCGTCGGGATGCTGGTGGACTCGGCGATGATGGTCGTCTTCGGCCGGCTCTCCGACAGGGTGGGCAGGCGTCCCGTCTACCTCGGCGGGGCGATCGGGATGCTGATGTGGGCGGCGCCCTTCTTCCTCCTCATGGACACGGGGCATCCCGCGGCGGTGTGGGCGGCGTTCGTGGTCGGCCACACCGCGATCGCCGCGATGATCGGGGTGCAGCCCTCGTACTTCTCCGAGCTCTTCAGCACCAGCACCCGGTACTCCGGGATGGCACTCGGCCACGAGCTGTCGTCGGCGATCGCCGGGGGCCTGTCGCCGGTCGTGGCAACGGCGCTGCTGGCCGCCACCGGGCACTTCCTGCCGGTCGCGCTGCTGACCATGGGAATGGCCGTGGTCACGCTGGCGGCACTGGTGTTCTTCGCACACGTACCTCAGGCAGAGGGGGTGGCGCAGCCCGACACACAGAACACCGAAACAGACAAGAAGGACATCGATACATCTGTTGCCTGAAATTAACCTACCCGCGCCTCTAGGCAACATGGCGTTGTTGCACTTCAAATGGCCTTGTCCGCCATGCGACGAAGTGAGGACGCCGATGCAGTCGAACGCCGACGACGATGTGCTCCTGCCCAATTCGGTACTGGGCAAGGCTCAGCTGCTGCTCGCCGCGTTCGAGTCGGGGGCGGACCGGTTGCGCCTGAGCGAACTGAGCCGCCGGTCGGGCGTGCCGAAGGCATCGGCGTACCGGCTCGCCCAGGAACTGGTGCGATGGGGCCTGCTGGACCGGCACGGGGAGACGTACGAGCTCGGCATCAGGCTCTTCCACCTGGGGCAGCGGGTCCCCGCTTCGGCCGTGCTGCGCTCGGTCGCGCGCCCGCTGATGACCGACCTGTACACCCGGACCCGTGCCGCCGTGCACCTCGCGATCCTCGACGGCACCCATGTCCTGTTCCTGGAGAAGATCGCCGGTGAGGCGAACGTGCTCACCCACTCGTACGTCGGCGGCCGTCTCCCCGCGTCCTGCACGGCTACCGGTCAGCTGCTGCTCTCCCTGGCCCCGGACGGGCCCGAGCGGGTCGCGGCCCTCGCCCGCACCGGGCTTCCCGTGCTGACTCCCCGTTCCGTGACCGATCCCGGAGTACTGGCCCAGCGCCTGTCCAGGGCTCGGCGTCAGGGGTACGCGCTGGAGGTCGAAGGGGTCAGGGCCGGGTACGCCAGCCTCGCCGTGCCGGTGTCCCTGGGCGGGCAGGAGTACGGGGCGCTCTCGGTCACCGCGCCGGTCGCGCAAGTGTCGGTGGACAGGTGGTTCGCGGCCCTGCGGGCCACGGCGGAGAGCATCGAGCGCGGCGTGGCGCGGAAGACCGCGCGCAAGGCGTCGTGCGAGACGGTCCGTCCGGCGCGCGCACGAGAAGCACCCGTCGCGCGTAGCGCGCCGGCCGTGAGCTGAACGGCGCGGCGCGGGCTGCCGGTCCGGTCGGTTCGGTCAGCAGAACACCCGAGTGGTCCCGCCTCCCCTCCCCCAGTGATCGTGACATCCCGCAAGGGCTGCGGACACGTATGGGGAGGAGCCGTGGTGCGACCAGACACGGACCCGCCGGCACTGCGCGTGCTGGACCTGACCGATGAACTCGCCTTCCAGGGTGCCAGGCTGCTTGTCGGAGTCGGCGCCGACGTCGTACGGATCGAACCGGGCACCGACCTCGGCCCGGCGGCCCGTACGCACTGGCACGCGGGCAAGCGGTGGGTGGCGGTGGACGACCCGGCCGGCCTCGACGCCCTGGCGGCAGGCGCAGATGTCGTCCTGGAGAGCGGGCCCGTGGCGCGGCTGCGCGGCCTGCGGGAAGACGGTTCGTCCCGTTGGCCGCACGCCGTGCACGTGGTGGTGACACCCTTCGGGCTGACCGGGCCACACCGCGACTGGGTCGGTGACGACCTGGTCCTGGCGTCGGCGGGTGGCATGACGTGGCTCGGCGGGCATCCCGACGGTCAGCCCAAGCCTCCCCCGCGGGAGCAGGCACTGCAGACCGCCGGGGCGCACGCGGCGATCGGGGCGCTGTTGGCCGTGGTGTCGGGCACCCCTCAGCTGGTCGACGTCTCCGTGCAGGAGGCCGTCGCGGCGACCCTGGAGACCGGCGCCGTCGCCTGGATCCACGCCGGACGTTTCCCCGTACGCAACGCGGGCGTGTACGAGCACGTGGCGCACCGGATCTTCGAGGCGGCGGACGGCCATGTCGCCGGGGGCTACTCCGGCAGTGACCGGATGTGGACGGATCTGCTGGCATGGATGGCGGAGCGGGGTGAGGCCGGTGACCTCCTCGACGAGCGCTGGCAGGACCCCGCGTTCCGGTGGCGGCAGCGCGCCCACGTGGACGCTCTCGTGCAGCGGTTCGCGGCACGGCAACCCGCCGCCGAGCTGGCCACCGAGGCGAGGGCGCGGTCCCTGCCGTGGGCGGAGGTCGTACCGGCCGGTCGTCTGACGGGCAACCCGCAGCTGCGCGACCGTGATTTCCTCGTCACGATCACCGGTGCGGGGCTGCCGGACGGCGGCGTCGAGAACGTCGGCTTCCCGTGGGCGGCGCTCCCCCGCCCGGTCGCCCTGCCGACGCTCCGCGAGGTGGCACCGGGCGAGACGCCGTGGCGCAGTTCCGGGCCGGGCCGGGTGCGCGGCGGCGGTGCGACGCCCAGGTCCCGTGCACTGGAGGGTGTTCGCGTCCTCGACCTGACCTGGGTCCTCGCCGGCCCGTACGTGACCAAGCAGCTCGGGGAGCACGGCGCGGACATCGTCAAGATCGAGTCGCGGCACCGCCAGGACCCCACGCGTTTCGCACCCTCGATGCATCTGCGGCCGGGCTCCGACCCCGACGACAGCGGCTACTTCCTCAACTTCAACCGCAACAAGCGTGGCGTCGCCCTGAACCTGCGGACCGAGGAGGGCCGGCGGTTGCTGCGGGCGCTGGTCCCGCACTGCGACGTCGTCGTGGAGAACTTCAGCCCGGGTGTGCTGGCCCGGTGGGGCATGGACCACGCGTCGCTGCGTGAACTGAACCCGGACGTGATCCTGGTGTCGATGGCGGGGGTCGGGCAGACCGGGCCCTGGCGCAACGCCGTGACGTTCGCCGACACGCTCGCCGCCATGGCGGGCCTGTCCGACGAGACCCGCGATGCGGGCGGTCCGCCGCAGGGACTGACCTTCGGACTCGGTGACATGGTCGCCGCCAATGCCGCGGTGCTCGCCACGCTCGACCTGCTGGCGCGGGGACGTGGCGGCCACGTGGACCTGTCCCAGCTGGAGGCGATGGCCGCGACGATGGGCCCCGCGGTTCTGGAACCCGTCCTCGGCACGGACGCGCCCGATCCCCGGACCGCCGAACACCCGAACCGGTCACCGCGTGCCGTGCCGCACGGGGTGTATCCGGCGGCCGGGGACGACCGATGGGTGGCGGTGTCGGTGACCGACGAGGCGCAGTGGCAGGCCCTGACACGTCTCGTCGACCTCCCGTGCGCCGACGGTGACCTCGATGCCCGACGGGCGAACGAGGACGGGATCGACGCCGCCCTCGCCGCCTGGACGAGTCGGCAGGACGGTCACAAGCTGGCCGAACTGCTCCAGGGCGAGGGCGTGGCGGCGGCGGTCGTGGCGACCGGGCAGGACCTGGTGGAGGCCGACGAGCACCTGGCGGCCCGCGCCTTCTATCCCGTACTGGACCATCCCCTGACCGGGCCGGTCCGGCACGAGGGCATCGTCGCGCGGCTGGCCGCGACACCCGGAGCACTCGACAGGCCCGCTCCCCTCCTCGGCCAGCACACGCACGAGGTACTGCGCGAACTGCTCGGCCTGAGCGACGAACAGCTGGCGGCGCTGGCCGCCCAGGGAGTGACGGAATGAGGGACATGAAGATGACCCGGAACATGACCCAGGAGAAGCGCTCCGTACTGCACGTGACACGCGACGGCGCGGTGGCTGCCGTCCGCGTCGACCGGCCCAAGGCGAACGCCGTCGACCCGGCGATGATCGAGGAGTTCCTCACCGTCCTGGCCCCGCTGGCCGCCGACCCGGAGGTGCGGTGCGTCGTCATCACCGGAACCGGCCGGTTCTTCATCGCGGGCGCCGACATCGCGGTCATGCGGGACCTGTCCGCGGACAACCAGGCGAAGATGCGCCGCTGGATCGACGTACAGCGGTTGATCGAGCAGGCTCCCAAGCCGGTCGTCGCGGCGATGAACGGCCACGCGCTGGGCGGGGGCGCCGAGTTGTCCCTCGCCTGCGATCTGCGGATCATCTCGGCCGAGGCCACGTTCGGCTTCCCGGAGATCAGGCTCGGGCTTTTCCCGGGAGCCGGCGGCAGTCAGCGTCTGCCCCGGCTCGTCGGTCCGCACGTGGCGAAGCGCCTGATGATGGAGGGGGAAGGGCTGACGCCGCAGCGCGCCCTGGAGCTCGGACTCGTGGATCTCGTGGTGGAGCAGGACGAGTTCGACGCGGTGGTGTCCGAGCGGGCCCGCCGTCTCGCCGCGCAGCCGACTGCCGCCATCGGTCTGCTCAAGCGGGTCGTCGACGAAGGGTACGGGCTGCCCGTCGAGCAGGCCCTGCGGCGCGAGGAGAAGGGCGTCGCCGACCTGACCCGGACCGCCGACGCGGCGGAGGGGCTTCAGGCTTTCCTCGACAAGCGCACCCCGAAGTTCACGGGTCGGTGAGGGCAGGCATGCAGCACACCGAAGAATCCGTACAGAGCGGGCCGGTGCTCGTCACGGGCGGCACCAGCGGGATCGGACTCGCGATCGCCGAGGCCGTGGCCCGCGACGGACGGCCCGTGGTGGTCACCGGGCGTTCCACGGAACGGTGTCGATCGGCGGGGCAACGGCTCCACCACGTGTGCGGCGAGAGGCAGCTGGCGCTCGTCGCGGACACCACCGACCCGGAGGCGCTGGCCGAGGCCGTGGGCCGGGCCACTGACCGGTGGGGCCCGGTGACCGGCCTGGTGACGGCCGCCGGCCGTCTGGCCCGTGGCTCGGTGCTCACCCTGACCTCCGAAGAGTTCCACGCCGCCCTCGACACCAACGTCATCGGAACCTGGCTGGCGATCCGCGCCGTCCTGCCCGGCATGACCGGCGCCGGTCACGGACGCATCGTCACGATCGGCTCCGTGCTCGGCTCGACCGGCGCCCCGGGACGGTCCGGCTACGCGGCCACCAAGGCCGCGGTCGCCGCGCTCACCAGGTCGGTGGCCCTGGAGGTCGCGGGAACCGGCGTCACCGTGAACTGTGTCGCTCCCGGCCCGGTGCGCACCCCCATGAACGAGGGCGACGCCGATACCGACGCCGCCGCCCAGGCCGCCTTCACCGCCAAGGTGCCGTTGGGCCGCTGGGGAAAACCCGAGGACATCGCGCACGCGGTACTCCCCCTCCTCGCCGCCGGTTCGTCCTTCACGACCGGTGCGGTGCTGCACGTGGACGGCGGCTACACCGCGCAGTGAACCACGCCATGAGCCGCCCAGCGAAAGGGGTTCGCTCAGCGGACCGCGGAGCTGGGCCCACGCCCGGCGCGGTGATGGGCTCGACTCCGGCCCCTCCCATTCGTACGGAAGGAATCGCATGTCACCAGCACCGGAGAGCCGATACGCGGACGGCGCGGGCATCCGCTACCACTACCACGACCTCGGCTCGGGTCCCGACACCGTGTTCTTGCACGGCGGCGGCCCCGGCTGTACGGCGTGGAGCGACTTCGGGCCCGTCGCGCCTCTGTTCGCGGCCGACCGGCGCTGTCTGCTCGTCGACATCCACCAGTACGGCAAGTCGGAGAAGTCCCGCATCGAGGGCCCGATGTGGGACCACCACGCGGCGAAGACGGTCGGTCTGCTCGACACGCTCGGCGTCGACCGCGCCGACTTCGTGTGCAACTCATGGGGCGGCACCATCGCCCTCAACCTCGCCGCGAAGTACCCCGAGCGCGTCCGGTCCCTCGTCATCACCGGCAGCATGCCCGTCTTCTACGGGCCGCTCGCCCCGCTGCCCGAGAACGGTCACCGCGGTCGCACGGCCCGGGACGTCTACTACGGCGGTGAGGGCCCGACCCGCGAGAAAATGCGGCAGCTCATCACGAAGCTGGAGTGGTACGACGGCGCGAAGCTCCCCGAGGAGACGCTGACGCTGCGCTACGAGCAGAGCCTGGACGAGGGCGAGCGCGCGCTCGCGGCGATGTCCGACTCCCCGCGCGGCGACTGGCAGGACCTCACCGAGGAACTGGGCCGGATCCAGGCTCCGACGCTGTTCATGTGGGGCATGCAGGACGCGTTCCTCACCCCCGACTACCCGCTGATGCTCGCCCGCATGGTGCCTAGCGGGAGTCTCCACGTGATGGACCATGCCTCCCACCACCTCCAGGAGGAGCGCCCGGAGGCGTACCACTCGGTGGTCACCGGCTTCCTCGACTCCTTCAACTGAACCCGCCCCGCCCCAACAGTCCTACGGAGTGCAGCCCATGTCGATCTGGACCGAGATCAGCCCCACCCCCTTCCGCGTCGAGTACGTCGACGCCGCCGGCGTTCCCACGCGCACCTTGCGCGCCGGCGACCCGCACGCCCAGGCCGTCGTGTTCCTGCACGGCACCAGCGGCCACCTGGAGGCGTTCGCCCGCAACATCACCGCGCACGCCGCATACGACCTGCACGCCATCGACATGCTCGGCCACGGCTACACCGGCAAGCCCGACAAGCCCTACGAGATCGCCGACTACGTGACCCACCTGCTCGACTACCTGGACGCCGTCGGGGTCGACAGCGCCCACATCGTCGGCGAGTCCCTGGGCGGCTGGGTCGGCGCCCGCGCCGCCATCGAGCACCCCGAACGGATACGTAGTCTCCAGCTTCTCTGCTCCGGCGGCACCGTGGCCAACCCGGAGGTCATGGAGCGCATCCGCACCAGCACCAAGAAGGCCGTCGCCTCCGACGACATCGACCTCACGCGCGAGCGGATGCGGCTGCTCATGGCCGACGACGCCTCCGCCACCGAGGAACTCGTCGAGGTCCGGCACGCGATCTACCACACACCGGAGTTCGTCGCGGGCGTCGACAACCTCCTCTCGCTCCAGGACATGGAGCGACGTCAGCGCAACCTGCTGCGTCCCGAGCACCTGGCGCGGATCACCCAGCCGACGCTGGTGGTGTGGGGCCGGCAGAACCCGTTCGGCGAGGTGCCCGAGGCGACGGCGCTGCACCAGGACATCCCCGGCTCGCGCCTGGAACTGTTCGAGGAGTGCGGACACTGGCCGCAGCACGAGCAGGCCGAGCGGTACAACGCCCTCAGCCTCGAGTTCATCGGCAAGGCCGCCCGCTGATGCGGGCGGTGCGGTTCCACGCGTGGGGCGACGCTCCGGTCCTCGACGAGGTGCCCGAGCCCGTCCGCGCGCCGGGTGAGGTCCTCGTCCAGGTCACGGCGGGCGGCGTATCACACCTCGACGCCACTGTCGCCACCGGCGGCTTCGAGCTGAAGCCGGCGCTGCCGTACGTCGGCGGTGTCGAGGGCGCGGGCACCGTCCTGGAGGCCGACGCCGATTCCGGGCTCACGCCGGGCACGCAGGTCGTGCTGCGCGGCGGCGGCCTGGGCCTCCTGCGCGACGGCACCTGGGCCGAGCGGGTCAGCGTGAAGCGCAAGGCCGTCACCCCACTCGCGGCTCCGCTCGACCCCTCGGTGGCGGCGAGCTTCTTCGTCCCCGCCACGACCGCGTATGTGGCGCTGCACGACGTCGCCCGGCTCGGGCCCGACGAGGACGTCGTCGTGGTGGGCGCCGCCGGCGCGGTCGGCGCGATGGTGACCCAGCAGGCGCTGGCGGCGGGCGCGCGGGTGACCGGCGTGGTCGGCCGGCAGGACCAGCTGGCCGACGTGCCGAAAGGGGCGGAGGCCGTGACGCTGGACGACGCGGAAGGTCTCGCCCGGGACCGGTCGGCCTCGCTGCTCGTCGACACGCTCGGCGGCGCCGGGCTGCCCGGCCGCAGCCGGTGGGTGCGGCAGGGCGGACGCGCCGTCGTCATCGGGTACGTGGCGGGCCCGCGCGTCGAGCTGGACCTGCCGAGCTGGCTGCTCGACGAGGTGGCGCTGCTGCCGGTGAACATGATCCGCCAGGAGCGCCGGGCCCGCGAGGTCTCCGACGACCTGGTCCGGCGGCTCTCCGAGGGGAAGCTGACACTCGCGGTGGAGCGATTCGGTCTCGCGGAGGCCGCGGCGGCGCTGGACGCGCTGAGGGCCGGGAGAGTCCGGGGGCGGGCAGTTCTGCTGCCCGGGTGAGAGCTTGGAGCGGTGGGCCGTCGGCCGGGTACGGGCCGTGTACGGCTGGTCGCGCAGTTCTCCGCGCCCCTGAAGGCAGGCGGCTTCGCCGCCGCCTACATCAGGGAGATGCCGCACGAAGTGCGTGCATCTCAGGGGCGCGGGAACTGCGCGACCAGCCACAACGTGCCGTACCCGGTCGACGGCCCAAGACACTTCCTAGCCGCACCGGTCCCACGTCACCCCGGTGACACCCCGCTCCCTCAGCACGGATTTCCGGACCTTCCCGGTCTCCGTGAGCGGCAGTTCCGCGACCACGTCCACGTACCGCGGAACCGCGAAGACCGGCAGCTCGCGCGCACAGTGCCGCGCCACCTGCGCCGGGTCGAGCCCACGGCCGGTGCGCGGCACCACCGCCACCATCACCTCGTCCTCGGCGAGGTCGGACGCGACCGGGAAGGCGGCGGCCTGAGCGACGTCGGGATGGGCGCGCAGAGCGGTCTCCACCTCGTAGGACGAGATGTTCTCCCCGCGGCGCCGGATGCAGTCCTTGACCCGGTCGACGAAGCGGAACCAGCCGTCGGCGTCACGCACCACGCGGTCCCCGGTACGGCGCCACGAGCCCGGGGCCGGCTCGGCCTCGCCCACGTAGCCCGTGGCGAAGGCGTGTTCCTGGTCGGTGCGGACGACGAGCTCACCGGGCGTTCCGTCCGGCACGCACGAAAGGTCCGCGTCGACGACCCGTGCCTCGAAGCCGTCGCGCACCGTGCCCATGTAACCGGGACGGCAGTCCTCCGGTACGGAGCCGATGACCAGGTTGGTCTCCGTGGAGCCGAACCCGTCGACCAGAGTCACCCCGAAGCGCTCACGGAACACGTCCCACAGCGCGCCGGGCGTACCCGGGCCCAGTCCGCGCCGGGCCCGGTGCGCGCGGTCCCCGGGCCCGGGCGGCTGCGCGAGCAGCATCGGCACCATGGCGCCGAGCACGTACACGCAGGTGGCTCCCGCCTCGGCGGCTCGCGCCCAGTACTTCGACGCGGAGAACCGGCGGTCGACGACCACGGAGGCTCCGACGGTCATCGCCTGCGCCAGCGTGTTGAGGGCGTTGGTGTGGAACAGGGGGAGACATGTGTAGAGCGTGTCGTCGGCCGTCAGCCGCAGTGAGTCGGCCACGTTCCGGCCCCACCAGGCGAACTGGGCGTGCGGGCAGCGCACCCCGCGGGAGGGCCCGGTGGTGCCGGAGGTGAACAGGATGGCGGCCGTGTCGCCGGGCCGGGACGGGTAGGGCTCGAGTGCCCGCTCGACTCCGGGGACGGGCGCTTGCGGCGAGCCCGGCCCCGCCACCCACACCTGCCCCGCGTAACCCACGTGCTCCACACGCTCGGCCAGCTCTTCCTCCGTGTACAGAAAGCGCGGCTTCGCCTCGTCCAGCGCGTGCCGGAGCAGCCGTCCGTGGAGCGCCGTGTTGAGCGGGACCACGACCGCACCGAGCCAGGAGCACCCCAGCACCAGATCGACCAGCTCGACGCGGTTGGACAGCAGCGCGGCGACCCGGTCGCCCGGCCGGCAGCCCCGGGCCGCCAGCGCGCCGGCCATCGTGGCCGCGGCCGTACGGGTCTGCGCGTAGGTGCGCCGGGTTCCGTCGACGGTGAGGAAGGGGCGCTCGCTGTGATGTGCGGCCGCCGCGTCGACCAGGCCGGGAATCGTCATGCGGTTCATGGACGGATGCTGTGCTACCGCCCCTGAACGATCAAGGCCGACGGTTCGCTGACCGGTCCGCCGCAGGCCACGGTCCGTTCACCGGAACAGGTTCATAGGCAGGCGCCGTGCCGCGCCGGATGCTCGTGGCGCACATCCACCGGAGCAGGAGGCCACGAGCGAGATGACGACGAGCGAACGACCCCCCGCAGTGAAGAAGAGCGCCACGAAGGAGCCCGCTCAGGCACACCGGGGATCCGCCGACAAGATCGGCCGGCAGGACTGGTCGTCCTGGCCCCACTACGACGCTGCGGCGTCGGGCTTCCGCGGCTACTGGTACCCGGTCACCTGGGCGAGCCACATCACCGGTGATCCGAAACCGTTCACGCTCTGCGGTGAGAAGATCACACTGATCCGCGACAGCGGAAAGGTGTACGCGCTGCACAATCGCTGCCCGCACCGCGGCGTCCCGCTGTCCGAGGGCAACCAGCAGTTCCCCGGCACCGTCAGCTGCCCCTATCACGGCTGGACCTTCGACCTGCCCACCGGCAAGCTCTCCGCGGTCATCACCGACGGCCCCGGGTGCCGGCTCACGGGCAAGCTGGGGGTGCGCACGTACGCCGTCGAGGAGCGGCTCGGCATGGTCTGGGTGTACGTTCCCGTCGCCGACGAGGAGCCGCACCCGATCGACGAGCAGCTTCCCGAGGAACTGGTGTCGAACGCCTTCGTGATGGGCGGCCGCATCGAGGCGCGCGGCGGCAACTGGCGCTTCGCCTGCGAGAACGGCTTCGACGAGGGACACGCCAAGTACCTCCACCGGACGGCGCTGTGGCGACTGTTCAAGCCGATGCCCACGTGGAACATCACCCGCATCGTGCCGAAGGACCGCTGGATCTACCGCGTCCAGGACGAGGTCTACTGGGAGGCCGACTTCCCGGGCGTGGGCCGCTGGTCCAACAAGCGGTGGTGGAAGAAGCAGCCGCCCAAGGAGACGTTCAACCTCGGCAACACCGGAAAGACCGACTCGGTCGATCCGGTCATCGAGGCTCAGGACTTCCCCGGCTTCGCCTCGCTCTCGATGCCGGGCGTACTGCGCATCGCCTACCCCAAGTTCATCCACTACGAGTTCTACGTGCCGGTCGACGCCGACCACCACCAGTACGTCGGCGTGATGGTCAACTTCAAGCAGGGCTGGGACACGCTCCGCTTCTACGCCAAGTACCTGGGCGCGGTTCGCTGGCTGTTCCACGGCCAGTTCTCCGGCCAGGACGCCTGGATGGTCGACGTGACCGACGCACCCCCGGAGAAGCTCTACCGCCCCGACGTGTCACTGACCTCCTGGCGCAATCTCAGCGAGGAGGAGTACGGCAAGAAGCTCGCCGCCACCGGAGTCACCGCACCCGCCACGAACACCACGGAAACGGAAGCCTGACCATGACCCGCACCCTGTTCAAGATCCTGGTCGGTGTCGCCCTCGCGGTGGCGCTCCCCCGCGCGAGGAAGCGCTTCGCCCAGACGACGATGACCCAGGTCCACCGGGTCAACCAGTGAGCACCGACGACGGACTCGCCGGACTCGACGACCGGCGGCGCACCTGGGTGACGGAGGCTTGGCAGCACGTCACCGAGGAACGGCTGCGCGAGCTGATCGTGGGCCTCGTCGGCATCCCCAGTCCGACCGGTGAGGAGCGGCCGCTCGCCGAACACATCGCCGGGACCCTCGCCTCGGTCGGCCTGCGCGCGGCCTGTCAGCCCCTCGACAAACGCCAGGCGAACGCCTGGGCCCGGCTCCAGGGGGACGGCACCGGGCCCGACCTGATGTTGTACGCGCCCATCGACACCCTCACCGTGGGTGACGAGAGCGAAGACGTACCGTGGATCGGCCCGGAGCTGCGCGAGGACATGCGCCCTGCGGCCACCGTCTACGACGACCTGGTGACCGGCCTCGGCGCCTCCAACCCGAAGGGCCACGCGGCCTGCGTGATGATGGCCGCCGAGGCGATCGCCCTGGCCGGAGTCCCCCTGACGGGGAACCTGGTGGCCGCGTTCGGCGCCGGCGGCATGCCCACCAACGCCCGGCCCGGCAGCGAACGCCTCAACACCGGGCAGGGAACGGGCTGTTCCTTCCTCCTCGAACAGGGGGTGTGGACCGACTACGCCGTCATCGCCAAGCCCGGCTGGACCGTGTCGTGGGACGAGGTCGGCCTGGTGTGGTTCGAGGTCACGGTGCACGGGACCCACACCTATGTGGGCTCCCGCCACCGGCTCCCCTATGACAACGCCATCAGCCGAACCGGGGACGTCGTACGGCACCTGGAGCGATGGTTCGCCGAGTACGCGGAGCGGCACACCGCCGGCACGGTCGCGCCGCAGGGCATCGTGTCGTCGGTGCGGGGCGGCTGGCCGCGCATGGCCGCGGTGACCACGGCGGCCTGCACCCTGCGGGTGGACCTGCGGATCGCGCCCGGGACGACGCCCATGCAGGCCAAACGTGAGTTCACCGCGGCGGTGGCGGAGCTGAGACGCTCCCTGCCGGGGCTCGACGCCACCGTCGAGATGGTCCTCGCCATCCCGGGCACCAGCACCAGCCGGGAGAGCTGGATCTTCCGCAGCGCGGTCGCCGGATGGGAGGCCCTGGAAGGGCGCCCGCATCAGGTCGTGAACGGCAACAGCGGGGCGACAGACGCCAACATCCTGCGCGGACGCGGCATCCCGACCGTCCGCGTCGGCATGCCGAAGGTGACGGAGGCGCCCTTCGACATCGACTTCGCCCGCGGCATGAACACCGTCTCCGTACGGGAGACGCAGAGACTGACCCGCCACCTGATCCGCACCGCGGTCGACACCGTCACCCGTTCCCACGAGGAGTGCGCCTCCGCCGTGGAACCGGAAGGAGCAACGGCATGAGCGAGATCGTGTTCGGTGTGGGGGCCTCCCACAGCACGCTGATGAACACGCACTGGGAGGAGACCCTCCACAAGGACCGCGCCGAACGCTTCCGTGACGCGCTCGGCGCGGCTCGCGCGGAACTGGCCCGAACCCGCCCCGACACCGTCGTCCTGATCGGCTCGAACCACTTCCGCGGGTTCTGGCTCGATCTGATCCCGGCGTTCACCCTCGGTGTGGGGGAATGCATCGCGAGCGGCGAGTCCGGGACGCCGAAGGGCCCGCAGCCGGTGGACGTCCCGCTCGCGCAGCACATCGCCGACTCGTTGGTGGAGGGCGGGCGGTTCGATCCGGCGTTCTCCGCCCGGCTCCAGATCGACCACGGGCAGTCGCACGCCATCCAGTACCTCCTCGACGGGCTCGACGTGGAGATCGTGCCCCTGGTGGTGAACGTCTTCGCTCATCCGCTGCCGACCCTGGCGCGGTGCGAGGAGTTGGGCCGCGCCATCCGCGAGGCCGTGCTCGCCTTTCCCGGCGACCGGCGCGTCGCGGTGGTCGGCTCGGGCGGGCTCTCGCACCGGCTGCCCTGGCCGGACTGGCGCGAGCCGCACGGCGACGACGAGGAGTTCATGGTCGGCGCGTGGCTCAACGGCCGCGAGAACTGGCAGGACTACGACGCGCGTCGCCGCGAAATCATCCGGGCCGCCGAGGCGTCCCTCACCCCGGAGTTCGACCACGAGTTCCTCACCCTCCTCGAACGCGGCGAGGCCCACCGCCTCACCGCGTACACGACCGAGGAACTGGAGAAGGCCGCGGGCAACGGCGCGCAGGAGCTGCGGACCTGGCTCCTGATGGCCGCAGCCCTCGACCACGCGCCCGCACGGCGCCTGGCGTACGAGCCGATGCCCGAGTGGCTCACCGGCATGGGCGTCGCGGTCATCGACCCGGCAGCCGTGGACGCGGGGCAGTCGGCATGACAGCGCCGGCCGGGGTGGAGAGGGCCGGTGATCACTCTCTCGCCGGCCCGGTGCCGCACGACTGCGTGTTCTCCGCACACCATGCGGCGCCGGGGACCGAGGCGGTTCCGGGCGGTTCCGCGGGCGGCGCCGACCCCATGAACTCCGTGCTGGGGAAGGTCCGTCCGATCCTGGAGGCGTTCACCTCCGACGACGCCGCCCTCTCGCTCGCAGAGCTGGTGCGCCGATCGGGGGCGGCCAAGGCCACGGTGCACCGGCTGGCCCAGGAACTGGTCAGCTGGGGGCTGCTGGAGCGAGAGGGGTGTGACTACCGGCTCGGTCTGCGCCTGTTCGAGCTGGGGCAGCGGGTGCACCGCCAGCGCATCCTGCGCGAGGCCGTGCAGCCGTACATGGAGGATCTTCTCCTGATCACCAGGGAGACCATCCACTTCGCCATCCACGACAGCCTGGACGTCGTCTACCTGGACAAGATCTTCCCGCACCGCGGGCTGAACGCCGAGTCACGGGTGGCGGGACGGCTCCCGCTGTACTGCACGGGCACCGGCAAGGCGATCCTCGCGTACTCGCCGCCGTCCCTCTTCGTCGAGGTGGTGCGGGGCGGCCTCAAGCCGATCACCAGGCACACTGTGGTCTCACCGGGCCGCCTGCGCGCCCAGCTCGACCGGATCCGGGAGGAAGGCATCGTTCTGGAGTCCGAGGAGATCAGACTCGGTTACGCGAGTCTGGCCGTCCCGGTGTTCGCCGGCAGCGCCACGCTGGTGGGCGCGTTGTCCATCACGGCGCCCACCTACCGGATGGACGCGGTGGGGTACGCGACCGCGCTGCGGACGGCCGCGCTGGGCATCAGCCGGTCACTGGCCTGAGCCCAGCCGGACAGGCGGGAGCGGAGACGTAGGACACGCGATACGAACACGAAGGGGCCCGCCGGACGGCGGGCCCCTCGCCGCGTCTCGAGGCCGAGCAGCGCGGCCGTCCTGCTCACCGGAACGACTCCATAGGGAGAACCGCCACCTCGTTCCTACGCTCACCCCATGAGCCAACTCACCGACGACACCGGCGTCCTGACCACCGACGTCCTGATCATCGGCGCCGGTCCGGCGGGCCTCTACGGCGCGTACTACGCCGGGTTCCGCGGCCTGACCGTCACCGTCATGGACGTGCTCCCGCAGCTCGGGGGGCAGATCAGCGCGATGTACCCCGAGAAGCCGATCTTCGACATCGCCGGCTTCCTGTCCGTACGCGGCCGCGATCTGGTGGACGGTCTTGTCGCGCAGGCCGAGCCGTACTCCCCGCGCTACCTCCTGGGCCACCGGGCCGCCGAGTTGACGCACGACGCCGGCGGACTGCCGGTCGTCCGCAGTGATCACGGGGCGACGGTGCGGGCCAGGGCCGTCGTCATCACCGGCGGCGTGGGGACGTTCACCCCCCGCCCGCTGCCCGCCGGGGAGGAGTTCCTCGGGCGCGGCCTCGCCTACTTCGTGCCGGACCCGTCCGTGCACGCGGGCCAGGACCTGGTGGTCGTCGGCGGAGGCGACAGCGCCTTCGACTGGGCGGCCCTCCTCGCGCCGATCGCCAGGTCGGTCACCCTCGTGCACCGCACCGCCCGCTTCCGCGCCCACACGGCGTCCGTGGAGAAGGTCCGCGCTCTCGGGGTGGAGATCGTCACGGACAGCGAGGTGAACCGGCTCATCGGCGCGGAGCGGGTGGTACAGGCGGAGATCCGGCACCGCACGACCAAGGAGACCCGTCTCGTCCCGGCCCAGGCCGTGGTCGCCGCGCTCGGCTTCCTCGCCGACCTCGGCCCCCTTCAGCACTGGGGCCTTGACCTCAACGCCCGGAAGATCACCGTCGACACCCACATGGCGACCAACCTGCCCCGGGTCTTCGCCGCGGGCGACATCACCGACTACCCCGGCAAGGTCCGCCTCATCTCGGTCGGCTTCGGCGAGGCCGCCACCGCCGTCAACAACGCGGCCACCGTCATCGACCCGGAGGCGGCCCTGTTCCCCGGGCACTCCACCGAGAAGGAGCACTGAACACCATGGCGTACGTCATCGGCGCGTCCTGCGTCGACATCATGGACCGGTCCTGCATGGAGGAGTGCCCGGTCGACTGCATCTACGAGGGCGAGCGCAAGCTCTACATCAACCCCATGGAGTGCATCGACTGCGGGGCCTGCGAAGTCGCCTGCCCCGAGCAGGCGATCACGGTGGACCGCAAGGCGGACCCCGACTTCCGCGAGGACAACCGGCGCTTCTTCACGGAGGTCCTCCCCGGCCGGGACAGCGCGCTCGGTACCCCCGGCGGGGCGACGCCACTGGGCCCGCTGGGTGTCGACACTCCGCTGGTGAGCGCCCGGTGAGCGCCGCCGACGCGACGAAGGCGGCCGATGCCCTGCTGGCCGCCGAGCGCACGGGCGAGCCCTGTCCCCCCGTACGGTCCCTGCTCCCCGAGGGCGACATCGGCGCCGCGTACGGTGTTCAGCACCTCAACGTCGAGCGGGGCCTGGCCACGGGACGCCGCGTCGCCGGACGCAAGATCGGGCTGACCTCCCCCGCCGTCCAGACGCAACTCGGCGTCGGTCAGCCGGACTTCGGCACGCTCTTCGCCGACATGGCCGTCCCCGACGGCGGCACCGTCACGGCCGGCCGGCTCATCCAGCCGAAGGTCGAGGCGGAGGTCGCGCTCGTGCTCGGCGCGGACCTGCCGCACCGGGACTGCACGGTGGCGGACGTGATCCGGGCGACCGACTTCGCGCTCGCCGCCCTGGAGATCGTGGACAGCCGCGTCGCCGACTGGGACATCACCATCGTCGACACCGTCGCCGACAACGCCTCCAGCGGCCTCTACGTGCTCGGCGGCACACCCGTGCCACTGTCGGGCCTGGACCTGCGTGCCGTGCGGATGACCATGACGCGCGACGGCTCGGCCGAACCGGTGTCCGAGGGAACGGGCGCCGACTGCCTGGGCGGCCCGCTCAACGCCGCCGCCTGGCTCGCCTCGACGCTGGCCGTCGCGGGGGACCCGCTGCGCGCGGGTGACGTCGTGCTCACCGGGGCGCTCGGTCCGATGGCCGTCGCCTCGCCCGGCGACCGCTTCGAGGCACGCATCAGTCAACTGGGCCGCATCAGCGTGCGGTTCGCACCGGAAGGAGGCGCCGCATGAGTGCCACGCATGCCCCGAGCGGCCGTACGAAGGTCGCCGTCATCGGCTCCGGCAACATCGGAACCGACCTGATGATCAAGGTGCTCCGGCTGTCCGAGACGCTGGAGATCGCCGCGATGGCCGGCATCGACCCGGACTCGGACGGGCTGGCCCGCGCCCGCCGCCTGAAGGTCGCCACCACTCATGAGGGTGTCGAGGGCCTGCTGCGGATGGACGAGTTCGCGGACGTGGAGTACGTCTTCGACGCCACCTCGGCCGGCGCCCACCGCCACCACGAGGACGTCCTGCGCCCCCTGGGACGTACGCTGATCGACCTGACTCCGGCGGCCGTCGGCCCCTACGTCGTCCCTCCGGTCAACGGCGAAGCCCACCTGGATGCCCCGAACGTCAACATGGTCACCTGCGGCGGTCAGGCCACCATCCCGGTCGTCGCCGCCGTCAACGCGGTCACCCCCGTCCACTACGGCGAGATCGTCGCCTCCATCTCCTCGCGCTCGGCGGGTCCCGGCACCCGAGCGAACATCGACGAGTTCACGGAGACGACCTCCTCCGCCATCGAGCAGGTCGGCGGCGCCGCACGCGGCAAGGCGATCATCGTCCTCAACCCGGCCGAGCCCCCGCTGATCATGCGGGACACCGTGCACTGTGTCGTCACCGCCTGCGCCGAAGAGACCGTCACCGCCTCGGTCGAGGACATGGTCGGCCGGGTTCAGGCGTACGTGCCTGGATACCGCCTCAAGCAGAAGGTGCAGTACGAGGCGGTCCGCCCGGGCGACCCGCTGCACGCCCTCGCACCGGCCGGGACCGGCGAGGCACTGAAGGTGTCGGTGTTCCTGGAGGTCGAGGGCGCCGCTCACTACCTGCCCGCGTACGCCGGGAACCTCGACATCATGACGTCGGCCGCTCTGCGCACCGCCGAGCGCATGGCCGCGCACCACGCGACGGAGGCCACCAAGTGACCAGTCTCTACGTCCAGGACGTCACCCTGCGCGACGGCATGCACGCCGTACGCCACCGTTACACCGTCGGCCAGGCCCGCGCCATCGCCGCCGCCCTCGACGCCGCCGGGGTCGCCGCCATCGAGATCGCGCACGGTGACGGGCTCGCGGGCTCCAGCGTCAACTACGGTGTCGGCGCGCACACCGACTGGGAGTGGATCGAGGCCGTCGTCCACGCCACGAACACCGCGATCCCCACCACGCTCCTCCTCCCCGGCATCGGCACCATCCACGACCTCAGGCAGGCCCACGCGCTCGGCATCCGCTCGGTGCGCGTCGCCACGCACTGCACCGAGGCCGACATCGCCGCCCAGCACATCGCCGCCGCGCGCGAACTGGGCATGGACGTCGCCGGGTTCCTGATGATGTCCCACATGGCCGAGCCCGCCGAACTGGCCCGTCAGGCCAAGCTGATGGAGTCCTACGGCGCGCACTGCGTCTACGTCACCGACTCGGGCGGCCGGCTCACCATGGACGGTGTGCGCGACCGCTTCCGCGCCTACCGCGACGCCCTCGACCCCGCCACCGAACTGGGCATCCACGCCCACCACAACCTCGCCCTCGGAGTCGCCAACACGGTCGTCGCCGTGGAGGAGGGCGTCACCCGCGTCGACGCCTCCCTCGCCGGGCAGGGCGCGGGCGCGGGCAACTGTCCTCTCGAGGCGTTCGTCGCCGTCGCCGACCTGATGGGATGGGAGCACCACTGCGACCTGTTCCCCCTGATGGACGCTGCCGACGATCTCGTCCGTCCACTGCAGGACCGCGACGTCCGTGTGGACCGGGAGACGCTGAGCCTCGGTTACGCGGGCGTGTACTCCAGCTTCCTGCGCCACGCGGAGGCCGCCGCCACCCGCTACGGCCTGGACACCCGCAGCATCCTCGTCGAGGTGGGGCGGCGCGGGATGGTCGGCGGCCAGGAGGACATGATCACGGACATCGCTCTCGACCTGACGGCACGGGCGAAAGGGACCCGCGCATGAGGAACAAGACGCATACGACCACCTTGCGGAAGGGCTATGCGCCCAGCCGCTTCGGTCAGTTGCACTACGTGGAGTGCGGTGACGGCGAGCCCGTGCTGCTGCTCCACCAGACGCCCCGCTCCTGGACGGAGTACTTGGATGTACTCCCTCTGGTCGGAGAACGGTACCGGGCGATCGCCATGGACACGCTGGGCTATGGAGCATCCGCGCGGCCCACCGGGCCGCACACCGTCGAACGCTTCGCGGACGCGGCGGAGGAACTGGTCGAAGCACTCGGCCTGGACCGGTTCCACCTGGTCGGGCACCACACGGGCGGGGTGATCGCCGTCGAGCTGGCAGCGCGCCTCCGGAATCGCGTGGCCAGCCTCATGCTGTCCGCGACCTCATTCGTCGACGACGAGAAGCGCGCCAGCACGGCCACCCACGGACGCGTCGACCATGTCGACCCCGCGCCGGACGGCACGCATCTGCGGGAGTTGTGGGACAAGCGCCGCGCCTTCTACCGTCCCGGCGAGGAGGCGGCTCTGGGGCGGTACGTCGTGGACGCGCTGACCGTCCTCGACCGCGTCGAGGAGGGCCATGAGGCGGTACGCCGCTATGTCATGGAGCCCCGCCTGTCACAGATCACCGCACGCACGCTCGCGGTGTGCGCGCCCGACGACCACTTTTCCCTCCCGTCCCTGGCCAAGTTCGCAGCAGCGCTCGGCTGCCCGACCAGAGTGCTGTCCGACGGGCACGTGGCGGCACCTGAGCAGGTGCCCCAGGAGTTCGCCGCGACCGTAGTGGACTGGATCGGTCCCATCTGACCTCCGCGTAAGGCGACCCCCGGGACGTCCTGGAACGTCAGGAAACGGGGAACCATGTCGAAAGGCGCGGAGCATTCCCGCGAGCGCGGGGCCAACACTTCCTGGCCTGCGGATTTACCAAGCATGACTGCTGATTTCATGTAGTTGCTTCACGGGTAGCCCTCCTTACAGAGGAACGGCTATTCGGCTGCCGGAGGTTCGTAACCGCCACGTCGCGGTCCGTTGCATCTGTCATGCAGGGTGTGCATCCCGACGTCTGGTCTGCGGAACTGAAAGAATGCTCGCTCGGGTCGGTCATCGGTTCGGGCGGATGGACCTACGGTGGCAGATGCGAACCTACGCGAACTGCGTACTCGGCCCGGTGGGCCGGGAGAACAGCTGGCAACTGGCTGAGTACGTAGGCCACCGCGTCCCTGCTAACCCCCAGGATCTGCTAAGTCGTACACGCGGGACACCTGGGCAGGTGCGTGATGAATCTGCGAGAGTACGTCGCCGAGACGCTCAGCGACAGGGCCGCTTCCTGATCATCACCAGCAACCGGGCGCCCAGCGACTGGTAACCCCTCGTTCTCGACCCCGGCTCAGCGTGCACGACCCTTTAGCGGGGTACAGGGCGTCGGACCACGCCTCAGCGCGAGCCGTCCTGCGCTGTCTCTGAACGTGCGGTCGGGCCACCATATTGCCGCGCCGACCACGATGGCACTGCACCATCCGGTTCACCGACCTTGCCGTTCCCTGCGCTCAATGATCGCTCGGTCAACCGCACGCGGCCCCGCTATGCGACCCCACCGGTGCCCGTCCGAGCTGCATAGCGGCCGAGAACATAACTCATGATCGCCGGTTGGGCAAACCGGCGTTGCCGCAGATCATTGACAGGTCGCCGCACTGCGTCCGCTCAACGCGACCGCCGACCGGCCAGCAAGTCCTGCCCGACCTTGACCCATCGGCCAACCACCCCGGTGCCACCGCACGAGCCGTAGCCTGCTCAAACACTGCCAGCACCGACCGACAGTCGGAGTACCTGTCACCCTCTGGTCTCGCCTGAGAGCCGGCCACGCTCTCTCACTGGAAACCCTGCCTCGTATCCCCACTCTGCCCCCACACGCCGCGAAGCACCCACGCCCGTCCAAGGGCATCCCCACCACCCCGCCCGGAGCCCATGACCCCCGTTACTCCCAATCAGCACGCCACCACGGACACACCGCCCCAGGACCTCCTCACAGGAGGCTGGAGCAGCACCGAGCAACTCGCCCGGCTGCTGAACGTGGATCCCTCGACCGTGCGCCGCTGGCGCACCGCTCGCCCGCCGCAGGGCCCGCCCTTCGTCCGACTGTCCGAACGCGTCGTCCTCTACAGCGACCGCGACGTGGAACAGTGGCTCCGCCGGCACCGCACCGTCCCCCGGACGGGCGCTGATGGAACGAGCCGCACACATCCCGCTCGGGGTCCGGCTCTCCTCCGACATCGAGCACCGCCCCGACCGGCCCTCCCCTTACCGCGCCCGCGCCCGCTGGACCGACCCCGCCACCGGCAGACGCGTCACCCTCTCCGAGGGCCAGGCAGCCGAGGACGACGCCCACAACTGGATCAAGAGCCTCAAAGAGGCCGCCCAGGCCGGCATCTCCCCCGGCCTCGCCACCATGACCCTGGCCGACTACGGCAACACCACCATGCCCCTCGCCCTGCGCGGCCTGGAACTGAAAACTCACGACCCCTACCTCGCCGGCTGGCGCCGACGCGTCGTCCCCGCCCTCAGCCACCTGCCCGTCCGCATGATCACCAACGGCGCCGTCGACCGCACCGTCCACACCTGGATCGCCGACGAACTCTCCCGCTCGGTCGTCAAGAACAGCATCGCCGTCCTTGTCCGCGTCATGGAACAAGCCGTCCGCGACGGCCTGATCACCACCAACCCCGCCCGCATCACCGGCTGGCAAGCCCAGTACAAACAGGCCCAGGACGAACTCGACGACCCCCGCTCCCTCGCCCTCCCCGACTTCGCCGCCCTCCAACGCCTCGCCCACGCCCTCGTCGAGCGCTCCCACGGCAACTACCAGGGCTGGGGAGACGTCGTCCTGTTCGCCGGATGCACCGCCGCCCGCATCGGCGAGGTCTCGGGCGTCCGCCTCGGCGACATCGACCCCACCACCTGGATCTGGACCGTCCGCCGCCAGACCACCCCCGCCCCCGGCGGCCTCACCGACAAAGCCACCAAAGGCAAACGCGCCCGCAAGGTCCCCCTCATCGAGGAGATCCGCCCCCTGGTCGCCCAACGCCTGCTCACCGCCGGCCCCGACCCCGACGCCCGCCTGTTCACCGGACCCCGCGGCGGACGCATCTCCACCGCCGTCCTGCGCGACGCCACCCACTGGGACACCGTCGTCACCGAACTCGGCCACGAACACCTGCGCCGCCACGACCTGCGCCACACCGGACTCACCTGGTTCGCCGACGCCGACGTCCCCGTCCACGTCCTACGCGAGATCGCCGGGCATGGTCCGCGCCCCGAAAACCCTGCCGACCCTGCCAGCAGGTCCCCGCCGCGCCCGCTAGACCGCCTGGTCCCCACATGGCCCCCAAGACATGCCGCAGAGGGTCCGCCGGATTGCTCCGGCGGACCCTCTGACCCGCGACTCTCTCAAGTCGGGACGACAGGATTTGAACCTGCGACCCCTTGACCCCCAGTCAAGTGCGCTACCAAGCTGCGCCACGTCCCGTTGCCCGCCTGACCTGGGGTTTCCCCGGCAGGGCGTGCAGGAAAACCATACCGCACTCGGGACGGTGGTCGCGCATCCCTTTCCCGTACCGCACCCTTCACCGCTTGACCTCAAGTTAGGTTGAGGTAGCACGCTCGTCCGTATGACGAAGACGACCGGGGAACGCAGGCGTGCCTACGGGTACGCCGACCTGCCGGGCCTGATGGCCCTGATGACGGGGGACGAGAAGCACGGGCCCGCCGCGACGTCCACCCTGGACGTGCTGTGGGTGCTCTACGACCGGGTGCTCCGGGTCGGCCCGGAGCGCCGGGACGACCCCGGGCGGGACCGGTTCCTGTTGTCGAAGGGGCACGGGCCGATGGCGTACTACGCCGTGCTCGCCGTCAAGGGCTTCGTGCCCGTGGACTGGCTGGACGGCTTCGGCTCCTACGACTCGCCGCTCGGACACCACCCCGACCGGACCCTGGTGCCGGGGGTGGAGATCGGCAGCGGGTCGCTGGGGCACGGGCTGCCGATCGCCGTCGGGACGGCGCTGGGGCTGCGCGCCCAGGGGCGCGGCGAGCCCCGGGTGTGGGTGCTGACCGGGGACGCGGAGCTGGACGAGGGCAGCAATCACGAGGCGATCGCCTTCGCCGGGGCCGTCGGCCTGGAGCGGCTGCACACCGTCGTCGTCGACAACGCCTCCGCCCTGCACGCCCGGACCGGCGGCATCGCGGCCCGCTTCGAGGCCGCGGGCTGGTCGACGGCGACCGTCGACGGCCGGGACCACGAGGAGCTGTACGCGGCGTTCACCGCGCCGCATCCGGGCCGCCCGCACGTGGTGGTGGCCCGGGTGGAGCCGAAGTCCGCCTGACCCGCTCATGATCCCTTTTTCCGAAGGACTTCCCATGGACACCATGCGTGACCGTTTCGCCCCCGTCGTCTCCGGGCTGCTCGACGAGGACCCGCGCGTCGCCGTGGTCCTCGCCGAGATCGGCGCGGACGGCTTCGCGGAGGCGGGGCGCCGCCACCCCGACCGGGTGATCAACGTCGGCATCCGCGAGCAGCTGCTCGTCGGTGCCGCCGCGGGGCTGGCGCTGACCGGGCTGCGGCCCGTCGTGCACACCTTCGCCAGCTTCCTCGTGGAGCGGCCCTTCGAGCAGGTCAAACTGGACCTCGGCCATCAGGACGCGGGCGCGGTGCTGGTCAGCGCCGCCGCGTCCTTCGACTGGCCGGCCGGCGGATACACCCACATGGCGCCCGGTGACGTGGCGCTGCTCGACACCCTGGACGGCTGGACGGTGCACGTCCCCGGGCATCCGGACGAGGCCGAGACCCTGCTGCGGCACGCGGTCGCCGCCGGGGACGACAAGGTGTACGTACGGCTGTCGGTGCAGTCGAACGCCGACGGGCTGCCGGTCGACGGGGAGCGGTTCCGTGTCGTGCGCGAGGGCGGTTCGGGCGTGGTCGTCGCCGTCGGGCCGGTGCTGGACGGCGTGCTCGCCGCCACGCAGGGACTCGACGTCACCGTGCTGTACGCCACCACGGTCCGCCCCTTCGACGCCGGGACGCTGCGCCGGGCCGTGCGGGCGGCGCGGGCCGACGTGGTCCTGGTCGAGCCGTACCTCGCGGGTACGTCGGCGGCGGCCGTGAACGAGGCGCTGTCCGACGTACCGCACCGGGTGCTGGGCCTGGGGGTCGGCCGGCGCGAACTGCGGCGGTACGGGGACGTCGAGGAGCACGCCGCCGCTCACGGACTGGACGCCCGGTCGCTGCGGGAGCGGATCGGCGGCTTCCTCGGGGCGGCGGCGCGGAGCTGACCGGGGGCGGGGCGTCAGCCGGTGGGCGGCAGGCCCAGCCGGGGGTGGCTCCCCAGCAGGGCGGACGGGGCGGCCTGGCGCCAGGAGTCGGCGAGGATGTCCCGCAGCTCGTCCTCGCCCTCCAGCGCGGCCAGCCGGGCCCGCACCCAGGCGAACTGGGCCTCGTGCCCGGCGATCCAGAACTTGTGCGGCTCGGCGAGGACCAGTTCGTCCCGCTCCTCCTTGGGGCAGCGCACGGCGATGGACGTCTCGTCCTCGGGCAGCGTGGCGAACATCTTGCCCGCGACCCGGAAGGTCGGCATGCTCCAGGCGATCTTCTCCGTGGTGTCCGGCAGGGACAGGGCGATACGGCGTACGTCTTCGGCGTCCGGCATGTCAGGCACCGTAGCCCGTGCCACTGACAGCCGGTCCGGAGCGGCGACCCGTCGGCCCCGGTTCCCCCACCACCGATGATCTTGCCGGTGGCGCATACCCTTGTGCCCATGACGCAATTCTCGGGTGACCTCGACGGTCTCGTACGCGCCCGGATCCGCGCCCTGCGCGTGGCGCAGGGCTGGTCCCTGGACGAGTTGGCCGGCCGCGCCCGGCTCAGCCCCTCCACCCTCAGCCGCATCGAGAACGGCCGGCGCCGCCTCGCGCTGGACCAGCTCGTCACCCTCGCCCGCGCCCTGGACACCTCGCTCGACCAGCTGGTCGAGACCGCCGCCGACGACGTGATCTCCAGCCCGACGATCGACGCGGCCCATCAGCGGATGCGGTGGGCCCTCCGCGCCGACCCGGGGCTGAGCGTCGTACGCCAGCGTCTGACGGACCCGCCGCCCGACAGTCCCGCGCGCATGCGCGCCCATCCCGGCCGGGAGTGGCTCGTCGTGCTCTCCGGTACCGCCGTCCTGCTCCTGGGCGACCGGCGCATCCGGGTGGAGACCAACCAGGCCGCGGAGTTCCCGACGATGCTCCCGCACGCCCTCGGCGCCGAGGGCGGGCCGTGCGACGTCCTGGGCATCTTCGACCGTGACGCCCGCCGCGGCCACCAGCGCGCCGAGACGGAGGTGGAGGCCGGGCGCCCGTCCCCGTGAGGAGGGGCCGCGGACCAGGGGCTTCTTGCGTGCCAGGCACGCCGGGCGGCCATCGTCT
This sequence comes from Streptomyces sp. NPDC016677, assembly GCF_055562815.1. Taxonomy (NCBI): domain Bacteria; kingdom Bacillati; phylum Actinomycetota; class Actinomycetes; order Kitasatosporales; family Streptomycetaceae; genus Streptomyces; species Streptomyces sp. NPDC016677. The sequence goes on from NZ_JBVHEO010000002.1 coordinate 831,724, forward strand.
TGCCCTTCCGGGAAGCGACCACGCCGTACGCCGGCGGTTCTCCTAGCGTGGCCGGTATGACACACACCTCCCCGTGCGCGGGCCACGACTCCGACGGCCAGGCGGAGATCCTCGACCTGGACGCCGAGGTGCTCGCCGAGCACCTCGGCGCCATCACCGCGTGGCTGCCCGTCACCGCCCCTCCCCGGCACATCGTGGACCTGGGCTGCGGGACCGGGGCCGGCACCTTCGCCCTGCTCGACCGCTTCCCCGAGGCCGAGGTGACCGCCGTCGACGCCTCGGCCGGCCATCTGAGCCGTCTGCGGGAGAAGGCCGCCGCGACCGGTGCGGCCGACCGGGTGCGCACCGTCCAGGCCGACCTGGACGCCCCCTGGCCCGGCATCGGCGCGCCCGAACTGGTCTGGGCGTCCGCCTCCCTGCACCACATGGCCGATCCCGACCGCACCCTGCGCCGGGTGCGTGACCTGCTGGCGCCGGGCGGGCTGTTCGCCGTCGTCGAACTGGCCGGGTTCCCCCGGTTCCTGCCCGCGGACGCCCCCGAGGACCGTCCCGGGCTGGAGGAACGCTGCCACGCCGTGCTCGACCGGCACCACGCCGAGCACGTGCCGCACCGCGGCGCCGACTGGGGAGCCAAGCTCACCGCCGCCGGTTTCACCGTCGAGGCCGAACGCACCGTCACCGTGAACGTCGGCCCGCCGCACACCGAGGCGGTCGGCCGCTACGCCCTCGCCGGCCTGCGCCGCCTGCGCGGCGCCGCCGCCGGGACGCTGGCGGCCGAGGACCTCACCGCCCTCGACCGGCTGCTCGACACCGACGATCCGCGCGGCATCCTGCGCCGCGACGACCTGACGGTGCGCACCGAGCGCATGGTGTGGGCCGCGCGGCGCGCTTCCTGAGCCCGGTTCAGCCGGGCGGCGGTCCGACGTGTTTGAAGTACAGCGTCGTGGGCCGCAGGACGCCGTCCGGGTTCGCGGCGTAGTCGGGGATCACTCCGGCCCTGGTCCAGCCCGCCGAGCGGTACAGGTGTTCGGCGGGGCTGTCGGTCTCGGTGTCCAGGTGGAGCAGGGTGATGCCGGCCGCGGCGGCGGCGCGTTCGGCGGTGTGCAGGAGAGTGCGGCCGAGGCCCCGGCCGCGGGCGCGGGGGTGCACCATCAGCTTGACGAGTTCGGCGCGGTGGCGGCTGTTGGGCTTGTCGGGCAGGACGAGACCGACGGTGCCGGTCACCCGTCCGTCCTCACGCGTCACCCACACGGCGAGGCCGCCGGCGGCCACCGCGTCGGCCCGCGACCGCCACCAGGCGAGGGCCTCGGCCCGGTCGAGCGGGGCGAGGAAGCCGACCGAGGCGCCGCCGCGCACGGTGTCGGTCAGCAGGTCGGCCAACTCCCCCGCCGCGTCGGCGAGCCGGGTCGCGTCCAGCCGGGTCGCCGTCATGGCAGCACCACCGCCAGCACGTACCGCGCGTCGCCCGGCCCGGGGCACCGGAACCGGGTCGGCCCCCAGACACGCAGCCGCAGACAGTCACCGGCGTCCAGGCGGTGGGCGGTGTCCTGCGCCGTCACCTCCAGCTCCCCCTCCAGCACCCAGATGTGCTGTTCCAGACCGGGTACGGGCGGCCGGTCGTACGCCAGATCGGCGCCGGCGGCGAGCCGGCCCTCCACCAGTTCGCCGCGCAGACCGGCGTGCGGCGGCGACACCGACCGGCGTACGAAGCCGGCGGCGCGGTCCGTCCAGACCTGCTGGTCGGCGGCCCGGACCACAGGGGCGGGCCGGGCCTCGACCTCGCCGAGCAACTGGGACATGGTCCGTCCGTGGACCGCGCACAGACGGTTCAGGAGGGCGGCGGTGGGGCTGATCTCGGCCCGTTCGGCACGGGAGAGGGTGGAGCGGCTCACGCCGGTGCGTTCCGCCAGGTCGTCCAGGGACCAGCCGCGTTCGGCGCGCAGCTCGGCCAGGCGGGTGCCGAGCCGGACGTCCACCGGGTCCGGGGCCGTGCCCTCAGTACGCTGTCTCATATCCGGGACGGTATCCCGGATATGAGACAGCCGTGTTACGGGACGCTCAGTCCCGCGCCGCCGTCTCCAGCGCGTCCAGTACCGGGCGGATCAGCGGATGCTCCTCCGCGCCCCGGCGTACGGCCGCGAAGACCCGGCGGGTGGGCGCGACCCCGTCGACCGGCCGGACGACCACACCGGTGAGGTCCATGCCGCGCAGCGCCGAGCGCGGGACGAGGGCCACGCCCGCCCCGGCCGAGGCGAGGGCGACCACCGCGCGGAAGTCGTCCGAGGAGTGCTCGGGGCGGGGCTGGAACCCGGCGCTCTCGCAGGCCAGCATCACCACGTCGTGACAGGGGTTGCCGGGATACGGCCCGATCCACGGGTCCTTGGCCAGCTCCGCGAGCGGCACCTCGGCGGCCTCACCGAGCCGGTGGGTGACCGGCACCACCGCGTCGAACGGCTCGGCGTACAGCGGGACGTGGGTCAGCCGCGGGTCGTCGGCGGGCGGCGCCCCGCGGTACTCGACGGCGACGGCCACGTCGACCTGCCGGTCCAGCACCATCGGCACGCTGGCGTCGCCCTCGGCGTCCTGGACCCGCAGCCGGATGCCGGGCGCGCTGCGGGCGAGGCCGGTCAGCGCGGGCGCGACGACCTGGGCGATGCCGGTCGCGAACGAGGCGACGGTGACCGTGCCGGCCTCGCCCGAGGCGTACGCGGCCAGCTCGGCCTCGGCCCGCTCCAGCTGGGCGAGGACGGCGTTGGTGTGGCCGAGCAGGATCTCGCCGGCCGGGGTGAGCCGTACGCCCTTGGCGCCGCGCTCGACCAGGCGGTGGCCGGTCTCCTGCTCCAGGGCGGCGAGCTGCTGGGAGACCGCCGAGGGGGTGAGGTAGAGCGCGGCGGCGGCCGCGGTCACCGTGCGGTGGTCGGCCAGCGCCCGCAGGATGTGCAGCCGCCGCGCTTCGATCATGCCGTCGATTCTCCCAGCTCAGGCATCGAGTTCCGCCCGTGCCCCCACGAAGGCGTCCACCGCGCGGTGCACGTCCTCGGTGGAGTGCGCGGCGGAGAGCTGCACACGGATACGGGCCTGCCCCTGCGGGACGACCGGGTAGGAGAAGCCGATCACATACACGCCGCGCTCCAGCAGCAGCTCGGCCAGCCGGCCGGCCCGCGCCGCATCGCCGATCATCACCGGCGCGATGGCGTGGTCGCCGGGGAGGACCTCGAAGCCCTCCTCGGTCATCCGGCGGCGGAACAGCGCGGTGTTCTCGGTGAGCCGGACGCGCAGGTCGTCGGCGGACTCCAGGAGGTCGAGGACCTTGAGGGACGCGGCGGCGATCACCGGGGCGAGGGTGTTGGAGAAGAGGTACGGCCGGGACCGCTGGCGCAGCAGCGCGACGATCTCGGCGCGGGCGGCGACGTATCCGCCGGAGGCGCCGCCGAGGGCCTTGCCGAGGGTGCCGGTGAGGATGTCGACGCGGTCCATGACGCCGTGCAGCTCGGGGGTGCCGCGCCCGCCGGGGCCGACGAAGCCGACGGCGTGCGAGTCGTCGACCATGACCAGGGCGTCGTAGCGGTCGGCCAGGTCGCAGATGCCGGCGAGCGGCGCCACGTACCCGTCCATCGAGAACACGCCGTCGGTGACGATCAGGCGCCGTCGCGCGTCGGAGGCGTCCTTCAGCCGCCGTTCCAGGTCGGCGAGGTCACGGTTGGCGTAGCGGAGGCGGCGGGCCTTGGACAGGCGGATGCCGTCGATGATGGAGGCGTGGTTGAGGGCGTCCGAGATGACCGCGTCCTCGGGGCCGAGGAGCGTCTCGAAGACGCCGCCGTTGGCGTCGAAGCAGGAGGAATAGAGGATGGTGTCCTCCTGGCCGAGGAAGGCGGAGAGCCGGGCCTCCAGTTCCTTGTGCACCTCCTGGGTGCCGCAGATGAAGCGGACGGAGGCCATGCCGTAGCCCCAGCGGTCCAGGGCCCGGTGGGCGGCGGCGATCACCTCGGGGTGGTCGGCGAGGCCGAGGTAGTTGTTGGCGCAGAAGTTGAGGACCTCGCCGGGACGGCCGCCGGCGGTGACGGCGACCGTGGCCGACTGCGGGGTGCCGATGACGCGCTCGGGCTTGTGCAGGCCGGCGGCGCGGATCTCGTCGAGGGTGGCGCGCAGGTCGTCGCGCACGGAGTCGTACATCGGGGCTCCAGGGGAAGGGTCGGGGTGTCAGACGGTCCAGTCGAGGACGACCTTGCCGCCGCGTCCGCTCGCGGCGTCGGCGAACGCGGCCTCGTGGTCGCGGTGGGAGTACCGGCCGGTGATCACGGGGGCGAGGTCGAGGCCGCCCTCCAGCAGCACCGACATCGCGTACCAGGTCTCGAACATCTCCCGGCCGTAGATGCCCTTGATCGTGATCATCGAGGTGACGACGCGGGCCCAGTCGACCGCGAACTCCTCGGACGGCAGGCCCAGCATCGCGATCCGGCCGCCGTGGGTCATGTTGGCGAGCATGTCGCGCAGGGCCTCGGGGCGGCCGGACATCTCCAGGCCGATGTCGAAGCCCTCGCGCAGGCCCAGTTCCCGCTGCCCGTCCGCGATGGCCGCCCCGGTGACGTTCAGGGCGAGGCTCGCGCCGACCCGGCGGGCCAGCTCCAGCCGTTCCTCACTGACGTCGGTGATCATCACGTGGCGGGCGCCGGCGTGCCGGGCGACGGCGGCGGCCATCAGACCGATCGGTCCGGCGCCGGTGATCAGGACGTCCTCGCCGACCAGCGGGAAGGACAGGGCGGTGTGCACGGCGTTGCCGAACGGGTCGAAGATGGCCGCCACGTCGAGGTCGACGGGGACGCGGTGCACCCACACGTTGGCCGCGGGCAGCGCCACGTACTCCGCGAACGCCCCGTCCCGGCCGACGCCGAGCCCGACGGTGGACCGGCACAGGTGGCGCCGCCCGGCCAGGCAGTTGCGGCACTTCCCGCACACGAGGTGGCCCTCGCCGCTGACCAGGTCGCCGGCCGCGATGTCGGTGACGTCCCGGCCGGTCTCCACGACCTCGCCGGCGAACTCGTGCCCGAGGACCAGCGGGGCGCTCACGGCCCCGCGCGCCCAGCCGTCCCAGGCCCGGATGTGCAGGTCGGTGCCGCAGATCCCGGTGCGCAGCACCCTGATGAGGACGTCACCGGGTCCGACGGCGGGCTCGGGGACGTCCGTGAGCCACAGACCGGGCTCCGCCTTCTCCTTGACCAGCGCTTTCAACGCCACGGCTCCTGAGGGTGGGCCCCGGCGCCGGGCACGCCGAAGCGGCCCGCGTCCGGGGAAACGAGGTGATCGCCCAGCAATCTGCCCCACCGCGCGTCGCCCGTCCATCGAGGTTTTCTTAACCGCCGCCGCAGCTTTCCTTCACACCCCGGCGCGGTGGCACCTCACAGCGGCAGGCCGTCGGCCGCGCTCCGCTCGATCCGGCCCATCAGGTCCGCCGCCGTCGCCTTGATCGTCTCCAGCCCGGCCCTCCCCCAGGGTCTGGGCCGTACGTCGGCGACGCTCACCGCCCCCAGCACCGTCCCGGTGCTGTCGATGAGCGGGGCGCCCAGGTAGGAGCGGATGCCGAAGGTGTCGACGACCGGGTTGCCCGCGAACCGCGGATAGTCGCGGACGTCCTCCAGGGCCAACGCCCGCCGCCGGGCGGCCACATGGGGGCAGAACCCGTGGTCCCGGGGCTGGACCCGGGCGAACTCGGGCAGGGTGCCGGCGTCCGCCGGCGGGACCGGGGGGACACGCAGTCCGGCGAAGAACTGCCCGTTCTCCAGCAGGAAGTTGACCATGGCGTACGGCGCCTCGGCCAGGCCGGCGAGCCGGTCCGCGAAGGCGTCGAGGGCGGGGTCCCGGCGCTCCCCCAGGCCCAACTGCCGCAGCCGCCGTACCCGCGCGGGGGCCTCCCGGTCCTCGGGGGTGAGCAGCAGCCGTCCGGCCGGGCGCGGCGGGTCGTAGCTCATGGGCGGGCTCCGGCGCCGTGCCCCGCGGCGGGCGCCGGCGTGTGGGCGATGAGATGGCGTACGAGGGTGAGCAGGGTCTGTACGCCGGAGCTGGAGATCCGGGCGTCGCAGCGGACGATCGGGACCTCCTCGGGCAGGTCGATGGCGGTGCGCACCTCCTCGGTGTCGTAGCGGTGGGCGCCGTCGAACTCGTTGACGGCGACGATGAAGGACAGTCCGCGCTGCTCGAAGAAGTCGATGGCGGCGAAGGACTCCTCCAGGCGCCGGGTGTCGGCGAGGACGACCGCGCCGAGCGCGCCCTCGCACAGTTCGTCCCACATGAACCAGAACCGTTCCTGGCCGGGGGTGCCGAACAGGTACAGCACGTGCCGCGCGTCGAGGGTGATGCGGCCGAAGTCCATGGCCACGGTGGTCTCCAGCTTGTTCTCGATCCCGTCGAGGTTGTCGGTCGCGGCGCTGACGGTGGTGAGCAGTTCCTCGGTGCTCAGCGGCGCGATCTCGCTGACCGCGCCGACGAAGGTGGTCTTGCCCACGCCGAACCCGCCCGCCACCAGGATCTTCAGCGCCGTGGGGAACGGGTCGCCGCCGTCGGCGCTCTCGTCGTAGTCAGAGCTGTCGTCGTAGTCCATCGAGCACTGCCTCCAGAAGGGCCCGGTCCGTGGGGTCGTGGTGGAACGCGGCGGGTGGCTTGGTGGTCAGCGCGCCGCAGTCGACGAGGTCCGCCAGCAGCACTTTGGTGACCGCCACCGGCAGCCTCAGTTGGGCGGCCACCTCGGCGACCGGGACGGGAGCGCGGCACAGGCCGAGGGCCTGTGTGTGCTCCGGGCCGAGGTAGCCGAGGGGGGTGGCCCCGGTGGTCATCACCTGCGACATCAGGTCGAGGGCGACGGTGGGCCGGGTGCGGCCGTTGCTGACCGTGAAGGGGCGCACCAGGCGCCCGGCCGCTTCGTCCAGCCACGGCCCGTCGCCGGCCGTCGCCACGCTCAAGGCCTCATCGCCGGGGAAGCCGGGGCCGACGGAACCGACGGGATCGACGGGGACGGCGGGCCGGCCGGGGACCCGAGGGCGTGCTGGCGGGGCGCGGTCACCAGGTAGGGGCGGACGCTCTTGACGAGCATCGCCATCTCGTAGCCGAGGACCGCCGCGTCGGCCTCGCGGCCGGCCAGTACGGCGAGACAGGTGCCGGAGCCCGCGGTGGTGACGAACAGCAGCGTCGAGTCGAGTTCGACCACGACCTGTCGTACGTCGCCGCCGTCGCCGAAGCGGATTCCGGCGCTGCGGCCGAGGGAGTAGAGGCCGGAGGCCAGCGCGGCCATGTGGTCGGCGCTGTCGGCGTCGAGGCCGTGGACGGACTTCACCAGTCCGTCGCAGGACAGGAGCACCGCGCTGGAGGTGTGCGGCACCCGCTGCACGAGGCCGCTCATCAGCCAGTCGAGATCGGATACATGGCCGGTGGGCGCATCGCTCGCCATGGTGGATCGACTCCTTGGGGTACGAAGATCTGCGCAAGCGCTGGGGCAGAAGTAGGGGCGGAGGCGGACAGAGGGACGGTCATACGGCCGGTGTGCTGCCGTCGGACCGGATGTCGGGCCGGGTGCCGGTTGTGCGGGTGACGTTCCCGGTGTCGGCCGGGGGGTGCTCCGGGAGACCCGCTTCCAGGCGCTGCTGGGCCTCGGCGAGGCCGATGCCGCGCTGGAAGGCGGCCATCAGGCCGGGGTCGTGCCCGGCCTGCTGGCCGGTGTCCTGGCGGGGCGCGGGCCCCTCGCGCAGTTGGGGCACGAGGTGCTCCTGGGCGCGGCGGTGGGGCAGCCGGGGCTTGTCCATGGTGCCGCGCACGGCGGTGTGGCGCGGCACGGGCGGTGCGGCGGTGTGCTCGGCGACCGGGTGCCGGTCGTCGGGCCGGACGCCGGGCACGGCCTCGGCCGGGGTGGGCCGCGCCGTTCCCTGGGCGCCGCGCACGGGCAGTGGCGCGGGTGCGCCGTGGGGGGCGGCCGGGGGGAGCCGGGGTGCGGGCACCGGTCCGGGGACGGGCGCGGGCGGCGGCTCCGGCACCGGTCCGGCGGTGGGCGCGGGTGGCCCCGGGGGCGGGGGTACGGCGGTCAGGTCACCGCCGGTGGCCTGGGGCGCCGGTGTCCCCGGGGCCGCGGCGGCGTCCGGCGCCGTGCCCAGCAGGGCCTGCGGCACGATGAGGACGGCCTGGACACCGCCGTAGATGTTGGTCTGGAGGCGGACGCCGATGCCGTGCCGCTTGGCGAGCTGGGAGACGACGTACAGGCCGATGCGGCCGTCCGCCAGCAGCCGGGCGACGTTGACCTGGTCGGGGTCGGCGAGCAGGGCGTTCATCCGCTGCTGTTCGGCCACCGGCATGCCGAGGCCGCGGTCCTCTACCTCGACGGCGAGCCCGGCGGTGACCAGGTTGGCGCGCAGCAGCACCTGGGTGTCGGGGGCGGAGAACACGGTGGCGTTCTCCACGAGTTCGGCCAGCAGGTGGATGACGTCGGCGACGGCGTGGCCGCGCAGGGTGCCGTCGACGGGCGGGACCAGCCGGACCCGGGAGTACTGCTCGACCTCGGCGATGGCCGAGCGCATCACCTCCGTCACGGAGACGGGGTGGCTCCACTGGCGGCGGGAGACGGCGCCGCCGAGCACGGCGAGGTTCTCGGCGTGGCGGCGGATGCGGGTGGCCAGGTGGTCGACGTGGAAGAGGCCCTTGAGCAGGTCGGGGTCCTCCTGCTCGTTCTCCAGCTCGTCGAGGATGGAGATCTCCCGGTGCACCAGTGACTGCAGGCGCCGGGCCAGGTTGACGAAGACCTCCAGTTTCTGTTCGCTGCCCGCCTGGCTGGAGAGCTGGGCGGCCCGCACGACGGCGCTGACGGCACCGTCGTGGGCGCGGGACAGGTCGGCGGCGAGCAGTTCGAACGCGTCGGCGTCGTCCGGTGGTCCGCCGCGTGGTGTGCGCTGGGGCGGGCCCTCGCCGCGACGCAACGTTTCGACCAGGGCGCGCAGTTCGGCCTCGCCGCGGGCGGTGCCGCGGCGCAGCGCGCCGAGGCGTTCCTGTACGGAGCGGGCGGCGCGGTCGGCGGCGACGGCGGCGATGACGACGGCGGCCACGGTGACGGAGACCGCGCCGGCCAGCACGGCCCACAGCACGAGGGCCGGGCGGATGCCGGTGGACCGGACGGTGAACAGGACGGCCGCCGAGGCGCTGAGGGCGACCGCCACGGGCGGCAGCACGGCGAGACGGAGCAACTGGGACCGCAGGGGGGCCTCGGGCAGCGCGGGCCCGGTACGGGCGGCCGGCCGGCCGTGCCGTCCGCCTTCACGGCGGTCGGCGCGCGATGCCGGGGCGCGGAGGTGAGACATCGGTGTCCTCGGTCGGGTGCGGGTCCGTCGGGGCTGGGTGCTCGCGCGTGGTGCGCCACGCGGGCATGCGCCATCGCGGTGTCGGCCGCGCGGACCAAGAACCCGGCCGCGTCGCCCGACGGACACTCACAGTAGTCGCGTGCGTCTCACGTGCGAGGGGCGCTTTGCCGAAATCCCCCGGACATCGCCAGGGAGGGATGAGTGAACGATCGGAAGCGATCAGATCGAGTCACTCTTGGTTACGACAGATCATGTTCCCGCCCGTCCCCGGTCGACCGGCGCGAGACGGAGGCGTACGGATACCGGCCTGGACGTCGCCCGATCGCCGGCATGGACGCCGGCCGTGGATGCGGACACCGGTCAGCGGCGCGCCCTCGCCACGGCGGCGCCGGCCGGCTCACCGCGCGCGCCGGGGCGCTTCCTGGCGGCCGTGCCGGGCCGGCGTATCCGTGTTCGACGCCCGGGCGAGCGCGTCGCGGGCCGGTCCGTCCCTGTCGGCCCGCCACCGCGTCGACGGGCCACCGCGTCGACGGGCCGGTGGGCCGGTGGGCCGGTGGGCCGGTCGACGGTCCACGTCGACAGGCCGCGTCCCGGCGCCCCGTGCCCGTCGGTCCGGTCAGATCACGCCCTGCGCCAGCATCGCGTCCGCCACCCGTTCGAAGCCGGCGATGTTCGCTCCCGTCACATAGTCACCGGGAGCCCCGTAGCGCTCGGCCGTCTCATGGCAGGTGGTGTGGATGTCGTTCATGATCCGGGTCAGCTCCTCCTCGACCCGCGCCGCCGGCCACGACGTACGGGCGTGGTTCTGCGCCATCTCCAGGGCGCTGACCGCGACACCGCCCGCATTGGCGGCCTTGCCGGGCCCGAACGCGACACCGGCCTGCTGGAACAGGTGCACGGCGGCCGGGGTCGTCGGCATGTTGGCGCCCTCCGAGACCGCCTTCACGCCGTTGCGGATCAGGGCGGCGGCGTCCTGCTCGTTCAGTTCGTTCTGCGTGGCCGACGGCAGCGCGAGGTCGGCCGGGACCTCCCAGACCCGTCCGCCGGGCACGAAGCGGGCCGAAGCGCCCCGGCGCTCGGCGTACGCGTCCACCCGGCCGCGCTCCACTTCCTTGATCTGCCGGAGGAGGTCGAGGTCGATGCCCTTCTCGTCGACGACGTAACCGGAGGAGTCCGAGCAGGTCACGGCGTTGGCGCCGAGGGCGGTCAGCTTCTCGACGGTGTGGATGGCGACGTTGCCGGAACCGGAGACGACCGCCGTCCGGCCCTCCAGGTCCTCACCGCGCTCACGCAGCATGGCCGCCGCGAAGAGGACGTTGCCGTACCCGGTGGCCTCGGGGCGGATCAGAGAGCCGCCCCAGCCCGGACCCTTGCCGGTGAGGACGCCGGCCTCCCAGCGGTTGGTGATGCGCCGGTACTGGCCGAACAGGTAGCCGATCTCCCGGCCGCCGACGCCGATGTCCCCCGCGGGCACGTCCGTGTGCTCGCCGATGTGCCGGTACAGCTCGGTCATGAACGACTGGCAGAACCGCATGACCTCCGCGTCGCTGCGGCCGTGCGGATCGAAGTCGCTGCCGCCCTTGCCTCCGCCGATGCCGAGGCCGGTCAGCGCGTTCTTGAAGATCTGCTCGAACCCGAGGAACTTGACGACGCCCAGGTTGACGGAGGGGTGGAAACGGAGGCCGCCCTTGTACGGGCCGAGCGCGCTGTTGAACTCCACCCGGAAACCACGGTTGACGTGCACCCGCCCCTGGTCGTCCTGCCACGGCACCCGGAAGATGACCTGACGCTCCGGCTCGCACAGCCGCTCGATCAGCCCGGGTTCGGCGTACTCGGGCCGGGCGGCGACGACGGGTGCCAGTGTCTCCAGGACTTCGTGTACGGCCTGGTGGAACTCGGGCTGCGCGGGGTTGCGGCGCTCGATCTCGGTGAGCAGGTGCGCAAGGGTGGTCTTCGTCTCGGATCGCGTGGTCACAGGAGCCCTTTCTGGCACGGCCGGCACCGGGAGGCGGTGCGCGCCGACGGGGGCGCTCGGCTCCGTTGCCGTGCGCGGGACACGTAAGTGTTACGCGCATGTAAACATCTTGACCAGCGTCGGGGTCCAGGAACGCCCACTATGCGAGACGGGCTCCCCGCCGGGCCGCCCGCCCCGCGAGGCCGCGGCGGCCCGGCACCTCGCGCGGTGCCGGGCCGCCGCGGCCTGCCACGTCAGCCCTGGCGGGCCTTGAAACGCGGCTCCTTCTTGTTGATCACGTAGGTGACGCCACGCCGGCGCACCACCTGGGCGCCCGGCCTGGCCTTCACCGAGCGCAGGGACTTGCGTACCTTCATCGCGGCCTCCTTCCGAAGGGCGTGGGTCGACGTTGCCTCAGCGCGTCTCGCGGAAGAGGACGTGCCCGCCGACGACCGGGTCGTACTTGCGCAGGGCCAGCCGGTCGGGGTCGTTCAGACGGTTCTTGCGGGTCACGTAGGTGACGCCGGTGCCGGCCGTGGAAGTCAGCCTGACCACCGGACGCGTGGTGCCGCGTGCCATGAGGTGCTCCTTGCTCCACCACCCGAGCCTCTTGACTCGGGCATGTCATACATGCGGTGGCAACGCCCGCGCCGGGTGCCGCATTCCCGACACGCGCACCGCCGGACCTCGTCCTCCGAACGGCGGAACCGGTGTCGTGCGGTGTGTTGACGCCCCTTCTGGGTGAACGCACCCCGTTGGCCCCGGTCGTGCCGTTCCGGACTGCGACTCTCGGGACCGACGTCCGGCGCCGGGCCGCTCCGCGCCCACGCCTCGGCGTCACCCGTACCCGATCCGACCGATCCGTTCCAGGAGCCCTTGTGACTGTCCGACACCGGGTGACCAGCACCCTCGCCTCCGCCGCCGCCCTCGCGCTCACCGCCCTCGGCGCCGTGGCGTTCACCGCGGCCCCTTCGGCCGCCGCCCCGTGCGGCTTCTACGAGACGAGCGCCGACGCCTTCTACCAGCACTGCACCTCGGACGGCTCCCACGTCGTCATCAAGGTGGCCGTCGCGCACGCGGCCGACTACGAGCGCTGCGTCGCCCCCGGCCGGACGTGGCTCGGATCGGCGTCCAAGATCCAGGGCGCGCACTACGTCGGCCGTACCTGCTGACGCCGGCCGCCGATGAGCGCCACCGGGCGCGGGAGGACGACTCCGCCCGTGCCCGGTGCGCGGCGGGACCGCGCCCCGCGGGCGGGACGACCGGCCCCGCGGGCGCGCGATCGGCCGGGCGGACCGACCGCCTCCGCGCTTCGACGTGGCACACCGCCGCCAGCGGCGTCCGCTCGGCCCTCCACACCCCCGCCGTACCGCGGAGACGCTCAGCCGGCGAGGTCCAGATCGCCGCTGCGGGGCTCGTCCGCCACGACCTCGGCCTGCCGGGGACGACGCCACGGGTGCGCGATCGGCTGGGACACAGGCCGCCACCACGGGTCCGTGGGGAGCGCTCCCGCGGGCTCGAACGGCTCACCGGGCCGGGGAAACGCCACCGCCTGCCCCGCCTCCTCCGCCGCGTCCTTCATCCACTCCCCCGGCTCCGCCCACGCGTGCGGCGCCAGGTTGAACGTGCCCCAGTGGATCGGCAACAGGATCCCGCCCGGGTGTCCGCCCATCAGATCGAGATGGGCCCGGACACCCTCCTGCGGGGTCATGTGGATGTCCGGCCAGAACTCCGCGTACGCGCCGACCTGGATCATCGTGGCGTCGAACGGGCCGTGCGCGGCGCCGATGTCCTGGAAACCGTCGAAGTAGCCGGTGTCGCCGCTGTGGTAGACGCGGTGTTCCGGCCCGGCGACCACCCAGGAGGCCCAGAGGGTGTGCTGGGTGTTGCGCAGGGCCCGGCCGCAGAAGTGGCGGGCCGGGGTGGCGGTCAGGGTGAGGCCGCCGACCTTCGCCTCCTCGTGCCAGTCGAGCTCGCGCAGCCGGTCCGCGGGGACGCCCCAGTGCTCCAGGTGGGCGCCGACACCGAGGGGAACGGCGAACAGGGTGTCCGTGCCGGCCAGCGCCTTGATGGTGGGCAGGTCGAGGTGGTCGTAGTGGTCGTGCGAGATGACGACGACGTCGACCGGGCCGAGGGCGGCCAGCGGCACCGGCACCGGGTGCAGCCGCTTGGGGCCGGCGAAGGAGAAGGGGGAACAGCGCTCGCCCCACACCGGGTCGAACAGCACCCGCTGCCCGTCTATCTCGGCCAGCACACTGGAGTGCCCGGCCCAGGTCAGCCGGAGACCCGTGGCCGGGGGACGGGCCAGGTCGGCGACGGTGGTGGGGTGCACGGGGATGGTCCCGGCGGGAGCACGGCGGACCCGCGCCTCACGGTCGAGATAGGACTTGACCAGCCCCGTCGAGCTGGAGGGCCGGGTGCGGGCGGCGCCTCCCGGGTTCTGGAAGACGCCGTTCGCGAAGTGCGGTGATCTGCGGATGCGCGCCATGCGCTCGCCGCTCGGGTCCGCGCCGAAGGCCTCGGGCCGCGGCGCGCGAAGCCCGGAGCTGGGGGAACGGAAACCGGCCACGGTACCTCCAGGTGGAGTAGGACAGGGCTCCATTATGGTCGCCCGGTGTGACAGCGGAGTTCCCGCCGCCACCGGTCGCCGCTCGCCGTCGGCCCGCGGCCGCTCAGGCGACCGCCGCGATCCGCGTCCTGATGTCGTCCGCCGACAGCCTCCCCTTGGCCGTCACATGGTCGCCGGAGGACTCGCCGCGCAGCCGGCGCCCGATCCACGGCACCAGGTACTCGCGCGCCCACTGCACGTCGTCCCGGCGGATGCCGAGCGTGCCGCGCGGCGGAAGCGCGGGCCAGGGCTGCTCCGGGTCGGCCGGCACCGGCAGGCCGAGGACCTGGCCGGCGCGCAGCGCCACGCGCGTGTGCCCCTCGGGCGAGAGGTGCAGCCGGTCGGTGTCCCAGGCGCGGCGGTCCTGGATGCTGCGCAGCGACCACAGGTCCAGCACCGGGCAGCCGTAGCGGTCGGCGACGGCCCGTACATGTCCGTTGTACGTGGCGATCTTGCCCCGCAGGTGCTTGAGGACGGGCATCCGGCGGGTGTCGAAGCCGGTCGTCACCATGACCGTGCCGGCCGTCGCGGTGAGCGCGGCCACCGCCCGCTCGAACCGCTCGGCCACCTCGTCGGGGTCGGTGCCGGGCCGGAGGATGTCGTTGCCGCCCGCGCAGAAGGAGACCAGGTCCGGTGCGAGATCGACCGCCTGGGGCACCTGGTCCGCCACGATCTGGTCGAGCAGCTTTCCGCGTACGGCGAGGTTGGTGTACGTGAAGTCGCCCTCGGGCCGCCGGTCCGCGAGCAGAACAGCGAAGCGGTCGGCCCAGCCGACGAACGCCCCGTCGGGGCCGCGATCACCGACACCTTCGGTGAAGCTGTCCCCCACCGCCACGTACGACCCGATCACTGCTCTCTTGTCACTCTTCGAATCGTCTGCCACGTCGGCCCATGATTCACCTTGGATTGTGACCTACGCGACCGTAGGAAGGGGTTGACGGGCGGTGAGAAAGGCCACTCCTAAAGTGTTGGCCAATTCCGGAATAACTGAGCCACGTTCCCCGGGCCACACAGGACACCGAAGGCCGGACCCGGCGATCGGGGTCCGGCCTCCGGCGGGCGCGGGCGGCGGGCGGCGTCAGACGGAGACGCCCTTCGACCTGAGGTAGGCGAGCGGGTCGATGTCCGAGCCGTAGTCCGGCGTGGTGCGGATCTCGAAGTGCAGGTGCGGGCCGGTCACGTTGCCGGTGGCGCCGGAGAGACCGACCTGCTGTCCGGCCGTCACGGAGTCGCCGCTGGAGACGGAGAGCGAGGACAGGTGGGCGTACTGGGCGTAGGTGCCGTCCGCGAGCTTGATGACGACCTGGTTGCCGTACGCGCCGCCCCAGCCGGCGGTGACGACCGTGCCCGCGCCGACGGCCTTCAGCGAGGTGCCGGTCGGGACGACGAAGTCGGTGCCGGTGTGGTAGCCGCTGGACCACATGCCGCCGGACTGGTGGTACGGGGTGCCGACGGTGCCGCCGTCGACGGGGGCCACGAAGCCGGCGGAGCTGTCCGCGGTGTCCGACGCAGGCTGCGCCGTCTTCTTCTCCGCGGCGCCCGCGGTGTCCGCGGTGTCCGCGGCGGAGTCGGCGCTCGCCGCTGCCTTGCCGCCGATGGTGAGCTTCAGACCGGGACGGATCAGCGACGGGTCGTCACCGACGGCGTCGCGGTTGTCCTCGTAGAGCTTCTTCCAGCCGCCGCTGACGTCCTCGGCGTCGGCGATCTTCGCCAGCGAGTCACCGGCGCGGACGGTGTAGGTCTGCGCGTCCTTCACGGCGGCGGACTGCGCCGAAGCGGACTGCGCGGGAGCGGCGTGGGCGCCGGCGGCCCCCAGGAGCGGCAGGGCGAGTGCGGCGCCGCCGGTTCCGGCGACGGCGAGGGTGCGGGTCAGGCGCTGGGTCTTGGTACGGCGGTGCTTACCCTTCGCGGGCATGACGAATTCCTCTCCGGCGCCTGCGAGGTGAGCTGTCGGGTGCGGGCTGGAGCTGCCCGGCCGCGCCGGAAGAGCGCGGCTTTACCCCTAGCCGTCCCGGGAACCGGAACAGGCGGTCGTACCTGTGGGTCCCCCGCTCCTGCCGCGTACGGGTGGTGAGTGGGTGTGGTCTCCGGGCGGCGGCAGGATTAGGCGTCCGCCCGGATCGGTGGTGAACGTAAGGGACCAGGACGCACAGGGACAAGCGAGGGATTACCGGTGCAGGTGTTTCACATGATCCTTTGGGGGAATGATCCGTCACCCTCCGTCGATGGCGGGAATTGCGTGGGAGGCGAACACCCTTGAAAAGCACCCGCATTACGTGAACATGAGGGGCGACGTACGGTCACGGATATGACGCTGCTCACGCGGGCCCGCGCCAGCGACTTTTATTCCAGAGCGAGTTGGGGAGAATGCTCCAATTCGGACAGACGCATCAGAAGTCACACAGAGGGACAACCAGGACTCTTTCGAGGGTCGGAATGCCGTATCGTCGGGCGCACCCGCCGTCGAACAGCGGCAGCGGAGCCGAATGGGAGGAGTCCTCGTGACGCAACAGGTCCCGTCGACCGAGCCGGAGCTGGCCGGGGTACGCAATTTCCGTGACGTGGGCGGCCTGCCGGCCACGGACGGACGGCGGGTGCGGTTCGGCGTGCTGTTCCGCAGCGGCCACCTCGCCCACGCGACCGCCGAGGACGCGGCGTTCCTCGCGGGTCTGGGCCTGCACACCGTCTTCGACTTCCGCAACGCGGCCGACCAGAAGCTCGAAGGCCCCGACGTGACCCTGCCGGGCGTGCGCAATGTGAACCTGCCGCTGTCCGACCCCGCCGACGGCGCCGAGTTCTGGACGATGGTCCGCGACGGCGACCTGGACCAGCTGCGGGAGATCCTCGCGGACGGCAAGGGCGCCGACCGGATGATCGCCTCGTACCGCTCGATCATCACGGACCGCACCGCAGAGCACTCCCAGGTGCTGCACGCGCTCGCCGAGGACAGCGTCCCGGCCCTGATGCACTGCGCGGCCGGCAAGGACCGCGCGGGCCTGTCCATCGCGGTGACGCTGCTCGCGCTGGGCGTCGAGCGGGAGGCGATCGTCGAGGACTACCTGAAGTCCAACGAGAAGCACCGCCGTTACAAGGTCAAGCGCAGCGGCTCCGCGGACTCGGCCTACTCCCCCGAGGTCATGGAACTGCTCAGCCCCCTGTTCGACGCGCGCGCCGAGTACCTGACGGCGGCCTTCGAGACGATCGAGCGGACCTGGGGCGACGTCGACACCTATCTGGAGCGGGGCCTGCGGATCACCCCGGGGACCCGGGACCGGCTGCGCGACCGGTTCCTCGACTAGGCGGCGTCCGCGAAGGCCCAGGACGTCACTTCGCGCCCACCTCGAAGAGCAGGTACACGAAGGCCGCGAAGACGTGGCCGACGGCGATGTAGACGATGAGCCTTACCCACAGGGCGCGGGGGAACTTCTCCTCGATGTCACTCATGGGGTGCCTCCGGTGAGCGGCCCCAGGCACAGTGTGGCCGTGGGGCTCTGCAGCAGGGTGTGGACGAACAGCAGCTCGACCCCGTCGGGGCCCGCCGCGGCGATGCGGTGCGGGGTCAGCGAGTCGAAGTGCGCGCTGTCCCCGCGGGTGAGCAGGTGGGTGGCGTCGCCCAGACGCAGCCGCAGCCGCCCGGCGAGCACGTACAGCCACTCCTCGCCGGGGTGCACCCGCACGATGTCGCCCTGTGAGCCGTACGGCACCTGGACCCTGAGGGCCTGCATGCCGCGGCCGGGGGCGCCGGCCGGCCAGTAGGTCCAGCCGCCCGCGGCGGTCGGCTCCACCTCGGCGGCGCGCACGACGGCGTCCCGCTCGGCGGCGGTCTCACCGAGCAGGTCCGAGACGGTCGTACCGTAGATACGGGCCAGTGCCAGCAGCATGGGCAGCGAGGGCTGGCGCTGTCCGGTCTCCAGCCGGGAGAGGTGGGCCGGGGAGAGTCCGGCGGCGCGGGCCGCGGCCTCCAGGGTGAGGGAGGCGCGGCGGCGCAGCTCGCGGAGCTGGGGCGCCACGGCGGGCAGGTCCGCCGCCGGCCCGGCTTCCGGGGCTCCGGAGGCTTCCGAGGGGCTCATGCCCTCCATTCAGCCGCAGCCTTGCCTGTGGGGCAAGTTTTTTGCCCCACAGGCAAAAACTCACCGTTCCGGCGCCAGGCTGCTCATCGATGCGCCACCGCCTGCTTCACCAGCGTCTTGCCGAACTCCCACATCAGACCACCGCCGCTGTGCGCGTCGTCCATGACCTCGGTGAAGGCGTCGACGAACCGGTCCACCTCCCGCTCCCCCACGATCAGCGGCGGGATGAGCTTGATGACCTCCAGGTGGTCGCCGGAGACCTGGGTGAGGACGCGGTGGCGCTGGAGCAGCGGCACCACGACCATCTGGGCGAACAGGCCCTTGCGGGCGGCCTGGAGCATGGTCCAGCGGCTGCGCAGCTTCAGCGACTTCGGCCGGCCGAACTCGATGCCGACCATCAGCCCCCGGCCGCGTACGTCGGCGAGCAGTTCGTACTTGTCGACCAGCGCCGCGAGCCGGGAGCGGAGGAGGTCACCGGTGGTCCGGGCGTTCTCGGCGATCCGCTCGTGGGCCATGACGTGCAGGACGGCCAGCCCGGCCGCCATGGCCTGCGCGTTGGACCCGAAGCTGGCCGAGTGCACCAGCACCCGGTCCATCGACGAGTAGACCTTCTTGAAGATCCAGTCCTTGCCGAGGGTGGCGCCGACGGGCACGTACCCGCCGGAGAGCGCCTTGGCCACGCACACCAGGTCGGGTTCGACGCCGGCCTCGTGCTGGTAGGCGTAGAAGGTGCCGGTGCGGCCGAGGCCGGTCTGCACCTCGTCGGCGATGAGCAGCGCCTTGTGCCGGTGCAGCAGTTCCTGCGCGGCCCGCAGATAGCCGGGCGGCGCCTCGTGCACGCCCTTGCCCTGGATGGGCTCGACGATCAGGGCGGCGACGTCCCCCTTCTTCAGCTCCCGGGCGAGCGCGTCGAGGTCGCCGAGCGGTACGGCCGTGTCGGGCAGCAGGGGCGCGAACCCGTCCCGGAAGCCGCCCTCGCCGTTGACCGACAGGGAGCCGGTGGTCAGCCCGTGGAAGGCGTGGTCGCAGTACAGGACGCGGGGTCTGCCGGTGGCGAACCGGGCGAACTTCAGCGCGGTCTCGACCGCCTCCGTGCCGCTGTTGCCGAAGAACACCCGGTCCAGGTGCGGGCTGTACGTCAGCAGCTGCTCGGCGAGCAGGCCCGGCAGTGGCTGGCAGTCGAAGCGGGTGAGGTCGGCGAGGGAGGCGTCGAGGACGTCGTGCAGCGCCCGGCGGACGACGGGGTGATGGCGGCCGAGGCCCATCACCCCGAACCCGGCGAGCATGTCGAGGTAGTCGTTGCCGTCCGCGTCGAAGAAGTACGCGCCCTCGGCGCGCTCGTAGACCTTGTCGAAGCCGATGGTGCGCAGCATGCGCGGGAGCTGGTGGTTGAGGTGCCTGGTGTGCAGCTCGTACCGCTCGGCCCCGCGCTCGGCCAGGAGCGCGCCGAGGTCGAACTCCTTGGTCATTCAGTTCTCTCCTTGTCCCGACGCGAGTCGTCCCGACGCCAGAGGTCCTGACGCGAGGGCCAGGCTCGCGCTGATCCGGCCGGCGATCTCGACCGGGGTGAGACCGATGTCGGCGAGCACCTCGGCGCGTCCGGCGTGCGCGAGGAACTGCTCCGGGATGCCGAACCGCCTTACCGGTACGTCGACTTCGGCGTCCCCGAGGGCCAGCGCGACCGCGGAACCCACCCCGGCCGCGCGGCTGTTGTCCTCGACGACGGCGACCAGGCGGTGCCGTGCGGCCAGCGGCGGCAGGGCGGGGTCGACGGGCTTGACCCAGCGCGGGTCCACGACGGTGCAGGCGATGCCCCGGGCTTCGAGCAGTCCGGCCGCCTGGAGGCAGACGGGCGCCAGCACGCCGACGGCGACGAGCAGCACCTCGGGCTCGTCCGCGGTGTGCAGCACGTCGAGGCCGCCGATGCGGTCCACCGCCGGTACGACGGGGCCCACGGACTCCTTGGGGAAGCGCAGTACCGTCGGCGCGTCGTCGACGGCGACCGCCTCGCGCAGTTGGGCGCGCAGCTGGTCGGCGTCGCGCGGGGCGGCGATGCGCAGGCCGGGGACGACCTGGAGGACCGACATGTCCCACATGCCGTTGTGGGAGGCGCCGTCGGCGCCGGTGACCCCGGCCCGGTCCAGGACGAAGGTCACCCCGCAGCGGTGCAGGGCGACGTCCATCAGCACCTGGTCGAAGGCGCGGTTGAGGAAGGTGGCGTAGACGGCGACGACCGGGTGGACGCCGCCGGTGGCGAGGCCGGCCGCGGAGACGGCGGCGTGCTGCTCGGCGATGCCGACGTCCCAGACCCGGTCGGGGAACCGCTCGGCGAACTCGCCGAGGCCCACCGGGTGCAGCATGGCCGCCGTGATCGCGACGACGTCCTCGCGCTCCTGGCCGATCCGGACGATCTCGTCGCCGAACACGGACGTCCACGACGGTCCGCCCGCGGGGCGCAGCGGTTCGCAGGTGAGCGGGTCCATCGCGCCGACGGCGTGGAAGTGGTCCTCCTCGTGGGCGAGGGCGGGTTCGTAGCCGCGGCCCTTCTCCGTGAGGCAGTGCACCAGCACCGGCCCGTGGAAGCGTTTCGCGCGCCGGAGCGCCGACTCGACGGCCCCGATGTCGTGTCCGTCGATCGGGCCTACGTACTTCAGCCCGAGGTCCTCGAAGAGTCCCTGCGGGGCGAACGCGTCCTTGAACCCCTTCTTCGCGCCGTGCAGTGCCTCGTAGACGGTGTTGCCGACCACCGGGGTGCGCTGGAGCACGTCCTTGCCCCAGGCGAGCATCTTCTCGTAGCCGTCGGTGGTGCGCAGGGTCGCGAGGTGGTTGGCGAGGCCGCCGATGGTGGGGGCGTAGGAGCGCTCGTTGTCGTTGACGACGATGATCAGCGGCCGGTCCTTGGCGGCGGCGATGTTGTTCAGCGCCTCCCAGGCCATGCCGCCGGTGAGCGCGCCGTCGCCGATGACGGCGACCACGTGCCCGCGTTCCCCCTGGACGTCACGGGCCTTGGCGAGTCCGTCGGCCCAGCCGAGCGCGGTGGAGGCGTGGCTGTTCTCGATGACGTCGTGCTCGGACTCCTCCCGGGACGGGTAGCCGGACAGCCCGCCCTTGCCGCGCAGTTTGGAGAAGTCCTGACGTCCCGTCAGCAGCTTGTGCACATAGCTCTGGTGGCCGGTGTCCCACAGGATGCGGTCGACCGGTGACTCGAAGACCCGGTGCAGCGCGACGGTGAGTTCGACCACCCCCAGATTGGGCCCGAGGTGACCGCCGGTCCTGGCCACCGCGTGCACCAGGAACTCGCGTATCTCCTCGGACAGTTCGCCGAGTTCGGCCTCGGACAGCGCCTTCAGGTCGCGTGGTCCCCGGATGTTCTCCAGAATCGTCACGCTCGGGCCCCCTTCGGTCCGTGCTGTTTCAGCTCACGGTGACGGCGGGCTCCCCCGACGCGCCGTCCTTCTCCATCTGCTCGGCGATCTTCATCGCCTCGTCGATCAGCGTCTCGACGATCCTGGACTCGGGGACGGTCTTGACGACCTCGCCCTTGACGAAGATCTGCCCCTTGCCGTTGCCGGAGGCGACGCCGAGGTCGGCCTCGCGGGCCTCGCCGGGGCCGTTGACCACGCAGCCCATGACGGCGACGCGCAGCGGGACCTCCATGCCCTCCAGACCGGCGGTGACCTCCTCGGCCAGCTTGTAGACGTCGACCTGGGCGCGGCCGCAGGACGGGCACGACACGATCTCCAGGCGGCGCTCCTTGAGCCCCAGCGACTGGAGGATCTGGATGCCGACCTTGATCTCCTCGACCGGCGGGGCGGACAGGGAGACCCGGATCGTGTCGCCGATGCCCTGGGAGAGCAGGGCGCCGAAGGCCACGGCCGACTTGATCGTGCCCTGGAAGGCGGGGCCGGCCTCGGTGACACCGAGGTGCAGCGGGTAGTCGCACTGGGCGGCGAGCTGCCGGTAGGCCTCGACCATGACGACCGGGTCGTTGTGCTTGACGGAGATCTTGATGTCCCGGAAGCCGTGCTCCTCGAAGAGCGACGCCTCCCACAGCGCGCTCTCGACCAGCGCCTCGGGCGTCGCCTTCCCGTACTTCTGGAGCAGCCGCTTGTCCAGCGACCCGGCGTTGACACCGATGCGGATCGGGGTGCCGTGGTCCCTGGCGGCCTGGGCGATCTCCTTGACCTTGTCGTCGAACTGCTTGATGTTGCCCGGATTGACCCGGACCGCCGCACACCCCGCCTCGATGGCGGCGAAGACGTACTTGGGCTGGAAGTGGATGTCGGCGATGACCGGGATCTGCGACTTGCGCGCGATGACGGGCAGCGCGTCGGCGTCGTCCTGCGTCGGGCAGGCCACCCGCACGATCTGGCAGCCGGACGCGGTCAGCTCGGCGATCTGCTGGAGGGTGGCGCCGATGTCCGAGGTGCGCGTCGTGGTCATCGACTGCACCGACACCGGGGCGCCGCCCCCGACCGCCACCGGTCCGACCTGGATCCGCCGCGCCGGTCGCCGCGCGGCGACCGGCCGGACCGGTACGTCGGGAAGCCCGAGGGGCACGGCGGTCATGACATCACGCCCGGTTCCCGGAGACCGTCTCGCGCAGGGCGCGCAGGGACTCCTTCAGGGACCCCATGGTGGCCAGCACTGCGGTGGGCTCGTAGCCGCAGTGCGCCATGCAGTTGTCGCAGCGCGGGTCCTTGCCCCGGCCGTACTTGTCCCAGTCGGTCTCCTCGATCAGCTCCCGGTACGTCGGCACGTACCCGTCGCTCATCAGGTAGCAGGGGCGCTGCCAGCCGAACAGGGAGTAGTTCGGGATCGCCCACGCGGTGCACGGGAAGTCGACCTTGCCCTCCAGGAAGTCCAGGAAGAGCGGGGAGTGGTTGAGCCGCCAGCGCAGCCGGTTGCCGCCCGCGAACGCCTTTCTGAACAGCTCCCGGGTCTGGGTGACGCCGAGGAAGTGGTCCTGGTCGGGCGCCTTCTCGTAGGCGTAGGCGGGCGAGACCATCATCTCGTCGACCTTGAGGTCGTCGTTGAGGTAGTCGAGGACCTCGATGATGGTCTGCGGGGTGTCGGTGTTGAAGAACGTCGAGTTGGTGGTGACCCGGAAGCCGCGCCGCTTGGCCTCCTTGATCGCTGCCACGGCCTCGTCGAAGACGCCCTCCTTCGCCACCGACTCGTCGTGCCGCTCCTTCAGGCCGTCGATGTGCACGGTGAAGGCGAAATAGGGAGAGGGCGTGAACTTGTCCATCTTCTTGCGCAGCAGCATGGCGTTGGTGCACAGGAAGACGTACTTCCGCTTGGCCACCAGCTGGCGCACGATCTCGTCGATCTGCGGGTGCATCAACGGCTCGCCGCCGGCGATGGAGACCATCGGCGCACCGGACTCCAGCACCGCGCCCACGGCCTGGGCGACCGGCATGCGCTGCTTGAGCACGCCCGCCGGGTGCTGGATCTTGCCGCATCCCTCACATTTCAGATTGCAGGCGAAAAGCGGTTCCAATTCGACGATGAGCGGAAACTTGCTCCGCCTGCGAAACTTCTGTTCTGCCAGATATGTAGCGACCTTGATGGACTGACGAAGCGGCATTGCCATCTGGCTCACCTCCGGGGGAGCAACAAAGAACGGTGCCATTCATAGAAAGCAGGAAGAACGGAACGAAGGACACGGAAAGCCGATATTCCACCGCGTACCGTGCCGATCCGGACGAGTTCATGTTCTGGAGCGTCCACGACCACCCGCACGGCCGCAACCGGGCGCGCGGCCGTCCGGACGGCGCTCAGAAGCGTGGCGGCGGACTCCATGTCGACCGCGATCGCGCCGGTCGCCCCCAGCTCGGCGCGCTCGGAGCCCCGGACCACGTGGTCGGAACCGGTCAGCGGCCCGGTGTGCACGGTGCGGCCGGGCACGGCCCGGGTCAGCGCCTTGACCAGCAGCTCGGTCCCCACGCAGCCCACGGTGCCGCGCGGGGCCCGGGTCTCCTCGGCGACGACCAGGTCACCGGGGTGCATCCCCGGGGCGAGTCCCGCGCAGAAGCCGGTGGCCAGCACGGCGGCGCCGGCCAGCGCCGGGTCGGCCAGGACCCGGGTGACCGACCGCTCGGCCGCCTTGGGACCCATGCCCGT
Organism: Streptomyces sp. NPDC016677; assembly: GCF_055562815.1. Lineage (NCBI taxonomy): Bacteria > Bacillati > Actinomycetota > Actinomycetes > Kitasatosporales > Streptomycetaceae > Streptomyces > Streptomyces sp. NPDC016677. The sequence continues at coordinate 855,811 of NZ_JBVHEO010000002.1, forward strand.
ACGCAGGACGGTGACCGGCCCGTCCGCGCCGCCCCGGCCGCCCGAGCGCAGGGCGAGGTGCTCGATGCCGAGCGCGCAGGCGATCAGCAGCGGCGCCGCAACGGGCGGGCGGCTCATCAGCCCGCCTTCGCCTCGGCGAGGCGCGCGCCGCCGCCGGTCCTCGGCCGGGTGACGGCCGGTTCGCCGTGCACGTACCGGCCGAGCGCGGTGAGCGGGAAGACCTGTCGGTAGAGGTGGTAGTTGATGGAGAAGTCCCAGGGAAAGCCGGTGCCGGTGAAGTACGGCTCGTCCCAGGAGCCGTCCTCCCGCTGGGTGTCGGCGAGCCACCGCACGCCCCGCTCGACGGCCTTGGAGTCCTTCTCCCCCGCCGCCAGCAGGGCCATCAGGGCCCAGCCGGTCTGCGAGGCGGTCGAGGCGCCCCGGCCGCTCCACTCCCGCACGTACCGGTAGGAGCGCAGGTCCTCGCCCCAGCCGCCGTCGTCGTTCTGCACGGACTCCAGCCAGGCCACCGCGCGGCGGATCGCGGGGTGGGAGGCGGGCAGTCCGGCCGCGACCAGGGCGGGGACGACGGAGCCGGTGCCGTAGACGTAGTTGACGCCCCAGCGGCCGAACCAGGAGCCGTCCGCCTCCTGTTCGGCCAGCAGCCACTCGATGCCGCGCCGGGTGCGCGGGTCGTGGCTGAGGCCCTCGGCGGCGAGCATCTCGACGACATGCGCGGTGACATCGGCCGACGGCGGGTCGATGACCTCGCCGAAGTCGCAGAACGGCAGCCGGTTGGGGAAGGGGCTGGTGTTGTCGACGTCGAAGGCGCCCCAGGCGCCGTTCCTCGACTGCATGCCGAGGTTCCAGCGCACCCCGCGGCCGATGGCCTTCTCCACCCGTTCGGGGTCGTGGTGCTTGACGCGGCGCAGCGCGAGGACCACCTCGGCCGTGTCGTCGATGTCGGGGTAGTTGTCGTTGTGGAACTCGAACGCCCAGCCGCCGGGCGGCAGTCCGGGCCGCTTCACCGACCAGTCGCCGGGGCGCACGATCTGCTCGCCGAGCATCCAGTCCGCGGCCTTGACCAGCTGCGGGTGGTCGGCGGGCACGCCCGCGTCGGCCAGCGCGATGGTGGCCAGGCAGGTGTCCCACACCGGGGACTGACATGCCTCGATCATCCGGGCCCCGTCCTCGCGCCACACGGCGAACCGGTCCAGGGACTCCAGCCCGGCCCGCACGACGGGGTGTTCGAGGTCGTAGCCGAGCAGGTACAGGGCGATGATCGAGTACACGGCGGGCGGCTGGATGCCGCCCCAGCAGCCGTCGTTCTCCTGGCGCTCGATGATCCAGCGGGCTGCCGCGTTCATCGCGGCGCGGCGCGTACGGCGCGGGGCGACCTTGCGGAAGGCGTGCAGCGCCCGGTCGGCGCGCTGGAAGGCGCCGTCCCAGGTGATCGCCGGTGCGAGGGGCCGGCGCGGGTTGGGGTCGGCCGGGTCGGTGTGCAGTTCGTCCAGCGGGAAGGGCGCGGGCCTGACCGGACGCTTGGCCGACACGATGGTCAGCGGCACGATCGTCTGCCGGGCCCAGCAGCCGAAGTCGTAGATGTTGAGCGGCATCCAGGCCGGGAACCAGATGAGTTCCGGCGGGAGTTCGGGCAGGTCCTCCCACTTCCACCAGCCGAACAGGGCCAGCCAGATCCGGGTGAAGACCCGGGCGGCGGCGATGCCGCCCCGGCCGCGGATCCACTCGGCGGCCCGCGCCATGTGCGGGGCGTCCGGCGCGTCGCCGGCCAGGCGGAGGGCGACGTACGCCTCGATGGTGGTGGACAGTTCGCCAGGGCCGCCGTAGAAGGAGGCCCAGGTGCCGTCCTCGCGCTGCTCGCCGCGGATGAACAGGGCGGCGGCCCGGGTGGTGTCCTCGTCGAGGATGCCGAGGAACTGGCGGAGCAGCAGGTCTTCGGCGTCCATGGTGACGTTGGTCTCCAGGTCGCCCTTCCACCAGCCCTCCGCGTCCTGCCGCGCGAGCAGGAAGTCGGTGGCGCGCCGGGTGGCGCGGGCGGCGGCTTCTTGTACCCCGGCCGCCTCGGGGAGGGAGTTGTCGGTGTGGCTGGCCGCGGCTGCGCGGGGCGGCAGGGTGGCCCCGGTGCTTCCGTCGGTCGTCGCTGTCATGGCTTCCCCTTCGTGCAGTGTGCGTGTGCTGTCTGCTGCGGGTCCGCCGTCGGCCGGTGCGCGGGCACCGGCCGGCGACTAGGCGAGGACTATTCGACCGATACTGATCATCTCTTCCGTACGACGACGAAGTCGGCGAGCGCCGCGAACCGGTCCCGTACCTCCACGGGCATGTCGACGGCGTCGAGGGCTTCGATGGCGATGGTGTGCTGGCGGCGCGCCTCCTCGGCGCACCACTCGCGCCCGCCCGCCTCCTCGATGAGGGCGGCGCGGGCCGCGAACTCCTCCTCGGAGAAGTTCGCGAAGTCACTGCTCTTGGCGTCGGCGGCGAGGATCTCGCCGAGCCGTTCGGAGGCGGGGCCCCCGGCCGCGAGGGCGGCGACGACCGGGAGGGACTTCTTGCGCTGGCGCAGGTCGCTCCAGGTCTGCTTGCCGGTGGCGTCCGGGTCGCCCCAGATGCCGAGGAGGTCGTCGACGGCCTGGAAGGCGAGGCCCAGGTGGTAGCCGTACTTCTCCAGGACGTCGGCGGTCCGCTCGTCGGCGCCGCCGAGGACGGCGCCGATGGAGGAGGCGCAGGCGAGCAGGGCGCCGGTCTTGTTGCCCTCCATCTCCAGGCACTCCTCGACACTGACGCGGTCGCGGTGCTCGTAGGAGATGTCCTGGGCCTGACCGTCGATCAGGGCGCGGGAGGCGGCGGTCAGCCGGCGCGTGGCCCGGCCCGCCTCTACCGTGCCGATCTCCAGGAGCACCTCGTTGGCCAGGGCGAACAGGGCGTCACCGACCAGGATGGCCTGGGCGGGGCCGTGCACCTTCCAGACCGTGTCGCGGTGGCGGCGCTGTTCGTCGCCGTCCATCAGGTCGTCGTGGAGCAGGGAGAAGTTGTGGACCAGTTCGACGGCGACCGCGCCGGGGACGCCGGTGCGCGGGTCCGCCCCGGTGACCTCGGCGGAGAGCATCGCCAGCGCGGGCCGGACGGCCTTGCCGCCGTCGCCGTCGGCCGGCCTGCCCTGGGCGTCGATCCAGCCGAAGTGGTAGGCGGCGACGGTGTCCATGGGAGGCGCCAGACGGTCTACGGACGCCCGCAGCACCGGCGTGGCCAGGGTCCGGCCGCGCTCAAGGAGCGCGGTCACGTCCACCGTGGTCCGTCGGTCGGCCGCCGGGGCCGGGGGCACAGTGGGCACAGTCTCTCCTCCAGTTGCGGTACCGGGGGTGCGGTCGGTGCCACGCGGGTCGGTCCTCATGCCGCCTCCTCGAAGGAGTCCTCGAAGAAGTCGGGGAGGACGTCGCGGGACCGGCCCAGGGCGCCGAGCGCGGCGCCCGCCGCGCCGACACCGCTGCGGACCGCACTCTCCATGGTCGCGGGCCACCCGGTGGCGGTCCACGCTCCGGCCAGGTACAGGCCGGGTGCCTTGGTGCGGGCGCCGGGCCTGAGCCGCCCGACGCCGGGGGCGGGGGCGAACGTCGCGGTGCGCTCCCTGGTCACGAAGAAGTCCTCGACCCCGGCGCCCCGGGCCCGGGGCAGCAGCCGCTCCAGTTCGGGCAGGTACCGCTCCCGCAGCACGGCCACGGGGGCGTCGATCTCGTCCTGCGCGGCCGACTGCGACACCGCCAGGTACTGGCCCTCGCCCAGGCCGGAGGCGTCGGTGCGGTCGAACACCCACTGCAGCGGGGAGCCGAGGGCCGTGAGGAACGGGGTGTTCAGCACCTTGCGGTCGTAGACGACGTGGACGTTGAGGATCGGCGCGGTGCCGATCTCCAGGAGCCGTTCGGGGGCGTCGAGCGCGCCGGCGGGCAGCAGGCCGTGCGCCTCGCGCTGCGGTACGGCGAGGACGACCGCGTCCGCTTCGAGCGTCTCGCCGGGAACCTGAACGCTCCACCGTCCGTTTTCGTCTGTGGAGACGGAGGTGACGCGTGTACGGACCTCGGTACGGACGCCCGCGGAGTCGAGCGCCTTGCGGGCCAGCCGGTCGTGCAGTTCTCCCAGCGGGACGCGGGCCCACCCGATGTCGGCCGCGCCCGGGTCGGACAGCAGACCGGTCTTGAACACCATCGCGGCGAGCCCCAGGGAGCAGTCGCCCGCGACCGCGTTGAGGGTGGCGACCCCGACCAGGTCCCACAGGGCCTCGACGGCACGCGGTGACTGGCCGTGCGCGGCCAGCCAGCTGCCGAAGTCCTGGGTGTCCAGGGCGGGATCGGCGAGGTCGAGCCGGCCCAGCGCGAGCGCGGCGCGGACCGCCCCGGCCCGGTCGGCGAGCGGGAGGTGCGGATACGTGGCGAGGCTGCGCGCCAGGTGCAGGGGCACCGGCAGCGCGTCGCGCCGGATCCTGCCGAGCCGCCGTCCCTCGGGTCGGGCCACGTCGACGACGGGTACGTCGAGGCGTTCCTGCAGCGGTGCCAGTGCGGTGCCCTCGATGCGGTCGAGGAACCAGCGGTAGGCCGTGCAGCAGCGCAGATAGACGTGCTGGCCGTTGTCGACGGTGAGGCCGCCGCGCTGGAAGGAGAACGCGAGCCCGCCCAGCCGCGGCCTGCCCTCCAGGAGGGTGACGCGGACGCCGGCGTCGGCGAGCGCGAGCGCGGCGGTGACGCCGGCGAGCCCGCCGCCGACCACGACGGTGTGTCCCTTGGGGGTGTGCGGTGCGTCGTCGCCGTGGGTCATCGTGCGCCCTCCCCCGTCGGGCCTGCCGTTGCCGTCAGGGACGCGGCGGAACGACGGAGGGTTGCCCGCCGTTTCTCCCCGGCCTCCTCGCCCTGGACCGTGGTGCCCATCAGACGCGCCTCCTGACGGTCCGTCGCGTGACGTGCCGGGCGTCCAGGCCGGACAGGCCGCGCACGGCGACGTACGCCTTCTCGCGTCCGGGCAGCGAGACCCGGCCGCGCAGCACGGCCTCGGGGTCGCGCTCGATGCGGTCGAGCAGGCGGCGGTAGATGCCGGCCATGGCGGCGACGCAGGCGCCGCTGCGCCGGTCGAGCAGGGGGAGCAGCCGGTAGCCCTCGGCGAAAAGGGCGCGGGCCCGACGCACTTCGAAGTGCACGAGGCCCGCGAAGTCGGAGCCCTCCGGTGGTTTCGGTCCCTTGAACCCGGCCGAGCAGCCGAACTTGGCGAGGTCGTCGGCGGGCAGATAGGTCCGCCCGTCCTCGGCGTCCTCGCGGACGTCCCTGAGGATGTTGGTGAGCTGGAGGGCGAGCCCGAGCGTGTCGGCGTACTCGGGTGCGCGCTCGGCGCCGCGCGCGCCCCGTTCGGTGCCGAAGACGCCGAGCGAGAGCCGCCCGATGGCGCCGGCCACGCACCGGCAGTAGACCTTCAGGTCGTCCCAGGTCTCGTACGTCTCGCCGCGCAGGTCCATCCGGACGCCGTCGATCAGCTCGTCGAGCCCGCCGAGCGGGATCGGGAAACGCCGCGCGGCGTGCGCGAGGGCGACCGCTACCGGGTCGGTGTCGTCCTCGTCGACGGCGCCCTCGCGGATCCGGGCGAGCAGCGCCCGGGTGTCGTCGAGCCTGGCCACCTTGACGTCGGGGGCGAGTACGCCGTCGCCGATGTCGTCGACGCGCCGCGAGAACGCGTACAGCGCCGACATCGCCCGCCGCTGGGGCGTGGGCAGCAGTCGGATGCCGTACGCGAAGTTACGGGCCTGCTGTCCGGTGACGGCCTCGCAGTAGCTGTACGCGGCGAGTACCGGTGCGGACACGGGTGCTGACTCCACCGTCCGGATCACCCCTCTCCTCGCAGAGTCGCGCCCGCCTCGCGCAGCAACTGCACCTTGCCGGGCTTGGGCGGGCCGGGAAGTACGTCGAATTCGGCGGCGGCGATCGCCCGGAGCGCCGCCCTTCCTCCCGCCACGAAGCCGGCCAGCAGCAGTCTGAGCCTGCCGTGGACGCTACCCACCAGCGGGGCGCCTTCATCCAGGAGGTCACGGGCGCGTTGTGCTTCGTAGGCAATCAGCGCGCGCACCGATGCGCCAGCGGTTTTCGCGGCGAGGTCGGCTTCCTGGACGTGGAAGCGTTTCATGTCCTCGGCGGGCAGGTAGATCCGGTCCCGGGCCAGGTCCTCGGCGACGTCCTGGAGGTGCTCGACGATCTGCAGGGCCGTGCAGATCGCGTCGGAGCGGCGGACGCGCTCGGGTGTGGAGGTGCCGGTGACGGCGAGCACCAGGCGGCCGACCGGGTTGGCCGACAGCTCGCAGTAGGCGAGGAGGTCGTCGTAGGTCTCGTAGCGGGAGACCAGCTGGTCCTGGCGGTTGGCGGCGATCAGGCCGAGGAAAGGTTCAGGCGTCAGCGCGCGGCGGCGCACGGTCGGCTGGAGGCGGCGCAGGATGGGGTGGTGCGGGGTGGCGTCGAAGACCCGGCGCAGGTCGGTCTCGTAGGCGTCGAGCAGGACGGTCCGGTCGCCGGCCCGCTCCGGCGGGACGCCGAGGAGGCGGGCGTCGGCGCCGCCGGGGGCCAGGTCGCCGTCGCCGATGTCGTCGACCAGGCGGGCGAAGCCGTAGACGGCCATGAGGTCGGCGCGCCACTCGCGGGGCAGGAAAAAGGGGGCCACGGGGAAGTTCTCCCCCGCGGCCTTGTCGAGCGTGCCGCGCTCCGGGTCGACGGCTTGTGCCGTCCCGGTGGCCGTCATCGCCGGCCGCCGGGGGCGGGGACGGCGCACGCCTCGCGGCGATGGGGAGTCTCCGTAGCCATTGCCGTCACATCTCCCGTTCTACACTGCCTACGCAATACACACTATTTCGGACACGCCGCCCGGCTGCCCGTGCGGCAGCCCCGACAGAGGGTGCCGGGCATTATCGCCCCATGTGCCGCGTTTCGGGACCGGTACAGCTTACGTTGTACAACTCATCGAGCTGCGCGGGGGCCGTCCGCACATCACAACAACACACCGATTGGCTTCAAGATTCCTATGGCCGACCGGAGTTGACGCTTCCTTTGCGGACGCGAGACCCCGTCGGAACGGTTCCGGCGGGGTCCGGCGGCCGTACGGTCACTTGCCGACGAACTTCTCGTACTCCTTGAGCACCTCGTCCGTCGGGCCGTCCATGCGCAGTTCGCCGCGCTCCAGCCACAGGACGCGGTCGCAGGTGTCGCGGATGGACTTGTTGTTGTGGCTGACCAGGAACACCGTCCCGGCTTCCTTGCGCAGCTCGCGGATGCGGGCCTCGGAGCGCTTCTGGAACTTGCGGTCGCCGGTGGCCAGGGCCTCGTCGATCATCAGGACGTCGTGGTCCTTGGCCGCGGCGATGGAGAAGCGCAGCCGGGCGGCCATGCCGGAGGAGTACGTGCGCATCGGGAGGGTGATGAAGTCGCCCTTCTCGTTGATGCCGGAGAAGTCGACGATGTCCTGGTAGCGCTCCTTGATCTGCTCCCGGGACATGCCCATGGCGAGGCCGCCGAGGATGACGTTGCGCTCGCCGGTCAGGTCGTTCATCAGGGCCGCGTTCACGCCGAGCAGGGAGGGCTGGCCGTCGGTGTAGACCTTGCCCCGCTCGGCGGGGAGCAGGCCGGCGATGGCGCGCAGCAGGGTGGACTTGCCGGAGCCGTTGGAGCCGATCAGGCCGATGGCCTCGCCCCGGTGGGCGACGAAGGAGACGCCCCGTACGGCGTGCACCTTGCGCACGCCGCGTTCCTCGCCGCGCCTGAGTATCCGGCTCAGGGCTGCGGTGGCGCTGCCCTTGCCGCCGCGGGCGCCGTTGACGCGGTAGACGATGTGCAGGTCGTCGGCGATGACGGTGGGGATCCGTGCGCCCTCGTACGGTTCAGCCACGGCCGTACCTCTCCTCGGCCTTCCAGAAGTAGACGAAGCCGACGGCACCGGCCAGGACCGCCCAGCCCAGGGCGAAGGCCCAGACGTGCGGCGGCAGGTAGGAGGAGCCGTAGCCGTCGATCAGCGCGAAGCGGATCAGGTCCATGTAGACGGCGGCCGGGTTCCACTGGAGGATGTCGCTGAGCCAGCCCGGCACGTCCTTGTCGGCGAGCATCGCCGGGATGGAGAACATCACGCCGGACGCGTACATCCAGGTGCGCATCACGAACGGCATCAGCTGGGCCAGGTCGGGGGTCTTGCTGCCCATCCGGGCGAAGATCAGCGCGAGGCCGGTGTTGAAGACGAACTGGAGAGCCAGCGCGGGCACCACCAGCAGCCAGCCGAGGCTCGGGTAGCTGCCGAAGCCGATCATGATGATGACCAGCACGATCATCGAGTACAGCAGTTGCTGGAGCTGCTGGAGCGCGAAGGAGACGGGCAGCGAGGCCCGGGGGAAGTGCAGCGCGCGGACCAGGCCCAGGTTGCCGGAGATGGCGCGGACGCCCGCGAGCACCGAGGACTGCGTGAAGGTGAAGACGAACACGCCGGTGACCAGGAACGGCACGTAGATGTCGTGCGGGATGCCCCGGCGGGCGCCGAGCAGCAGGCCGAAGATGAAGAAGTAGACGGCGGCGTTCAGCAGCGGGGTGGCCACCTGCCAGAGCTGGCCGAGTCTGGCCTGGCTGTACTGGGCCGTCAGCTTCGCCCGTGAGAAGGCGAGGATGAAGTGCCGCCGGTCCCAGAGCTGGCGGACGTACTCGACGAGTGAGGGCCGGGCGCCGCTCACGGACAGGCCGTACTTCTCGGCGAGCTGTGCCGCCGTGAGGCCCTCGTCGGATGGCACGGGCCTGGTCGCCGCGACCGTGCCGTCGTGCGTTGTCTCACTCACTAGTGGAAACTTTCGTCTTCGAAGATGCGCGGCCGGTACCGGCCTGGCGCATCCCGCGGTTCTCGGACCGCGGGATGCCCCGGGGTACGAGCTTCTCAGATCACGGGGGGCCGGCCCAGCCGGGTCAGCCGCCACACCGTACGCCACTTCATGGGCCGGCGGGGACCGCAGGGCGTGGTCCAGCCTTCCCGGAAGCCGCCGAACCACGCCTTCAGCGCGGGGCGCGAGGGGCGGCGGGCGAGCGTGAGCAGCATCCAGACGCCGAGGTAGACCGGGACCAGGGGGGCGGGCAGGTTGCGGCGGGCCAGCCAGACCCGGTTGCGGGCGACCATGCGGTGGTAGACCGCGTGCCGCGAGGGCGCGGTCGTGGGGTGATACAGCACCATGTCCGACCGGTAGTCGATCATCCAGCCCGCGTCGAGCGCCCGCCAGGCCAGGTCGGTCTCCTCATGGGCGTAGAAGAACGCGTCCGGCAGGCCGCCGACCTCCTTCAGGACCGCGGTCCGTACGGCGTTGGCGCCGCCGAGGAAGGTGGTGACCCGGGAGGAGCGCATCGGGTCGGCGGCGCGCAGCCGGGGGACGTGGCGGCGCTGGGTCTCGCCGGTGGCCGGGTCGGCGATGCGGAAGCTGACGATGCCGAGCTTCGGATCGGCGGCGAAGGCCTTCCGGCACAGTTCGGCGGTGTCGGTACGGGCGAGCAGGCCGTCGTCGTCGAGGAACAGCAGGATGTCGACCTCGCTGCCGCCGGGGCCGAAGGCCTCTATGCCGACGTTGCGGCCGCCGGGGATGCCGAGGTTCTCCGGCAGTTCCACGGTGCGCACGCCGTCGGGCACGTCCGGCACGGGCGAGCCGTTGCCGACGACCACGACCTGCACCGGCTCGCCGTCCTGCTTGACGACCGAGTCGATCAGGGCGCGCAGTTCGTCGGGGCGGTTGCCCATGGTGATGATGACGGCGCCGACCTTCATGGGGCGGCTCACTTCAGCCTGCTGGAGGCCAGGACGGACACCAGGTGCAGCAGGGTCTGGAGGAGGGCGATGCCGGCCAGGACAGCGGTGCCGAGGCGGGTGAAGAACAGGTCGCCGCGGACGTGGTCCACGATGGCCAGGACCAGGATCAGCAGGGACGCCTCGATGCCGAGGATGAGGCGGTGGAACTTGAGCATGGCGGCGGCCCGGCGGGCCAGGGCCATGCCGGAGGAGCGCATCTCGGCGGCGGCCTCCTTGACCGGGGGCATCCCGTTCTGGTGGCGGGCGACGCCGACCAGGTCGGTCTCGGCCTTGATCAGGATGGCGCCGAGCGCGGCCAGGGTGCCGAGGAAGGCCCACAGCCAGTCGATCCGCCCGGTGCCCCACAGGTCGGCGGCGCGCAGGCCGAGGCCGACCAGGACGGCGGCGTCGGTGAGGTAGGCGCCGACCCGGTCCAGGTACACGCCGCCGAGCGAGTACTGCTTCTTCCAGCGGGCGATCTCGCCGTCGACGCAGTCCAGCAGCAGGTAGAGCTGGACCGCGACGACGCCGAGCACGGCGCCCCAGACCCCCGGCACCAGCAGCGCCGGGGCGGCGAGCACGCCGCAGACGGTCATCAGGTACGTGAGCTGGTTCGGCGTGACCCTGGTGTTCACCAGGTAGCGGTCGACCCGCAGGGACACCTCGCGCATGTAGAGGCGTCCCATCCAGTGCTCACCGCTGCGCCGGTCCTTGACCCCGGCGGGGTGCACGACCGGACGTAGTTCAGCTACCGATGGCCTTGACATAGTCGGTGTAGACGTCCTTGATCTGGTCGGTTTTCAGGTCGAGGTGTTCGAGGATCGTGAATCGGCCGGGCCGGGTCTCGGGAGCGAACTCCACGGCGCGGACGAACTCCTCGGGGGTGAAGCCGATCTCCTCCGGCAGCACCGGCAGTCCGTGCCGGCGCAGCACCTCGGCCATGTACACCGACTCCTCGTGCGCCCCGCGCAGGTACATCGCGAAGGCCGCGCCCAGGCCGCACTGCTCGCCGTGGGCGGCGGCACGCTTGGGGAAGAGCAGGTCGAAGGCGTGGTTGATCTCGTGGCAGGCCCCGGAGGACGGCCGTGAGTCGCCGGAGACGGACATGGCGATGCCGCTGAGCACCAGTGCCTCGCTCAGCACCTGGAGGAAGTCGTTGTCGCCGATGCCGCCGGGGTGGCGCAGCACGGCCTCGCCGGCCTGGCGGGCCATGGCGGCGGCCAGTCCGTCGATCCGCTCGCCCTTGATCCGGTTGGCCAGCTCCCAGTCGGCGATCGCGGAGATGTTGGAGACGGCGTCGCCGATGCCGGCCCGTACGTAGCGCACCGGGGCCTCGCGGATGACGTCGAGGTCGATGACGACGGCGATCGGGTTGGGCACGCCGTAGGAGCCGCGGCCCGCGTCGTTGTCGAGGGTCGCGACCGGGGAGCACAGGCCGTCGTGCGCGAGGTTGGTCGGCACGGCGACCAGCGGCAGGCCGACGCGGGCGGCGGCGAACTTGGCGCAGTCGATGATCTTGCCGCCGCCGAGTCCGACGACGGCGTCGTAGTGGCCGGCCTTTATGTCGCCGGCCAGCCGGACCGCGTCGTCCAGGGTGCCGCCGCCGACCTCGTACCAGGTGGCGCCGGGCAGGGACGGGGCGACGCGCTCGCGCAGCCGGGCGCCGGAGCCGCCGCTGACGGCGACGGCGAGACGGCCGGAGTGCGAGATGCGCTCGTCGGCGAGGACACAGCCGAGGTCGTCGAGGGCGCCCGGGCGGATGTCGACGACCAGCGGCGAGGGGATCAGCCGGGTCAGTACTGGCATGCGATCTCCCGTCCACGGGCGAGATCGTCGTGGTTGTCGATCTCGACCCAGCTGACGTCGCCGATGGGGGCCACGTCGATGCGGAAGCCGCGGTTGACCAGTTCCTGGTAGCCGTGCTCGTAGAACTGCTGGGGGTCGGTCTCCCAGACCGTCTTCAGCGCGTCGGCCAGGTCGGGGGCGGCGTCGCCCTCGATGAGGGTGACGCCGATGTACTCGCCGGTCGCCTCGGCCGGGTCCATCAGCTTGGTGATCTTCGTCATCTTCCCCTCGGCGGGGTCGACGACGACCTTCATCTCCTCGTCGGCCAGCGACTTCACGGTGTCCAGGGCGAGGATGATCCTCTTGCCGTCACCACGCGCGGCGAGCAGTGTCTTCTCGACGGAGACCGGGTGCACGGTGTCGCCGTTGGCGAGGATCACGCCGTCCTTGAGGGCGTCACGCCCGCACCACAGGGAGTAGGCGTTGTTCCACTCCTCGGCCTTGTCGTTGTCGATGAGGGTCAGCTTGAGGCCGTACTTGGCCTCCAGGGCCGCCTTGCGCGCGTAGACGGCCTCCTTGCGGTAGCCGACGATGACCGCGACCTCGGTCAGGCCGATCTCGGCGAAGTTGCCGAGGGTCAGGTCCAGGACCGTGGGTTCGCCTTCTATGCCCGCGGGCCCCACCGGCACCAGCGCCTTCGGCAGGCTGTCGGTGTAGGGGCGCAGACGCCGTCCGGCGCCGGCCGCGAGCACGAGGCCGATCATGCGGTTTCTCCTTCGTCGTGTACGGCGGGTGAGCCGGCCCGGTGGGCGGACACCCAGTAGCGGATGCTCTCGACGAGCACCAGCAGGGCCACGGCCACGGCGAGGACCGTGAGCGCGACGGTGAACTGTGCGGCGGTGAGCAGCGCGGCCAGCAGGGCGACCAGCAGCGTGCGGCCCTCGTGTCCCCCGACGGCCCGGCGCAGCCAGTTCGGGGGCGCGTCCGCGCCGCCGCGGATGCGGTAGACCGTGTCGTAGTGATGGTAGGCGACCGCCGCCACCAGTCCGAAAGCCGCCGGCAGGGCTCCGTTCACGTCCGCTCGGGCCGCCAGCAGCAGGACGGTGCCGTACTCGGCGGCGCGGAAGAAGGGCGGGACCAGCCAGTCGAGGGCGCCCTTGAGGGGGCGCGCGACGGCGAGGGCCGAGGTCAGGGCGTACACGACGGCGGCGACCAGGGTCCAGGGGGTGCCGAAGCCGGTCAGCCCGGCCGTGGCGGCGACGGCGGCGCCGCCGATCAGGGCGGCGACCGGGGCGAGGCCGCCGGGCAGCCCGCGCACCACCCGGGCCGGCGCCTCGGCGAGCGGCCCGGTGTCCGCGAGGTCGGCCAGTGCCGTCGCGGCGCGGTCGGTGCGGCGGGCCTTGCGGGCCAGCGAGCGCAGGACGCGGCCGGCCGTGGTGTACGTGGCGGCGAAGGCGCAGCCGATCAGCAGGACGTAGAAGGTGATCCGGGGGGTGGTGGCGGCCGTGAGGACGGCGATCATGGCCCAGCGTTCGCCGATCGGCAGCACGATCATGCGGCGGACCCAGACCGTCCAGCCGACGCTGTCGAGCTTGCCGGAGAGGGCGGCGGTGGGACTGGTGTTGGCGGTGGCGTCAGTGCCTACGACGTGTGCCTCGTTGAAGGAGAAGTCGACCACGTGCCGGCAGGTCTGGAGGACCATCGCGCCGAGGGCCAGCGCCCATACGTCGTCGCCGCCGCGGGCGGCGCCGAGCGCGAGGCCGGCGTAGTAGGCGTACTCCTTGGCCCGGTCGAAGGTGGCGTCGAGCCAGGCGCCGAGGGTGGAGTACTGGAGGGAGTAGCGGGCGAGCTGGCCGTCGGTGCAGTCCAGCACGAAGGAGAAGAGGAGCAGGAGGCCGGCGGCGACGAAGCCGCCGCGGGTGCCGGTGGCCGCGCAGGCCGCCGCTATGAGCGCGGTGAGCAGGGAGGCGGTGGTGACCTGGTTGGGGGTCAGACCGCGGCGGGCGCACCAGCGGGCGAGGTAGCGGGAGTAGGGGCTGATGCAGAAGGTGGTGAAGAAGCCGTCGCGGGCCTTGACCGCCGACTTCAGGCGGACCGCCTCGTCGTCGACGGCGGCGACCGCCTGCCGGGCCTCGTTGCGGGCCTGCGGGTCGGCGGGTACGGCGGCGACCAGGCTGCCCAGCTCGGGCCGGTGCACCTCGGTGCCGTCCTCGCCGTCGAGGGCGGTGACGATGCGGTCGGCGAGGCTGTCGGCCAGGGTGGTGCCTCCGGCGGTGGAGGTCTGGCGGGCCATCGCGCGGGTCAGGGCCTGGCGTCCGGCCGGCTGGGCCGTCACGGCGCCCGGAACGGCGGCGAGCGGGAAGCGCGGGTCGGTGAGGCCGAGGCGCAGGGTGTGCAGGTGGCCGACGAAGCGGGCGTCGACCACGGCGACGCGTTCCCCGCCGGGTACCCGGGCCAGCTGGGTCTCGGCGTCGGCGGCGTCGGCCGCGAGGCGGACCTCGAAGCCCAGCTCCCGCAGATCCGCCTCGATCGACGAACCGGGAACCGGCTGACCGGTGAGGATGGCGGTCGACAACCGAACTCACTCCCTGGATGCCGACGCCGTGCGCCGGGCCTGTGCATGGTGGGGGCGCCTGTGTCCACAGCCCCCGGGCGGCATGTCGGCAGAGGTTATCGGATGACCGGAACGCCGTGTTCACCGGCCGTTTCACGGACGGTCGACACGACGTGCCCACGCCTTTGCCGCGATCATCATCGGGGATGCGGGGCCCGGCCCACAAACCGCGCCCCCGCCCGCACCGGACGGCGGCGGGCCGCGGAGCCCGGGTGGAGGGTGCGGCCGGGGGTACGCGAGGAGGCGGGCCGGCCGGGCGGACCACCTGTTCGCACACCCTGACCTGCGGAACGTTTGCGCAGGTCAGAGCAGATGACAACGGTGTTCAGTGCCGCGTTGCCGGATGGTGCCGGCCCGTAGTTCACTGTGCTCCCGGCGGACGACAGGGAGGCGGCTCTCATGGGGGCTGGGCACGATCACGGGCATGCCCACGGACACGGCGCGCCCGCCGGCGGTACGGCGACCGCGGCGTACCGGGGCAGGCTGCGGGTGGCGCTGGCGATCACGCTCACGGTCATGGTCGTGGAGATCGTCGGCGGCGTGCTGGCCGACTCGCTCGCGCTGGTCGCCGACGCGGCGCACATGGCGACGGACGCGGTGGGGCTGGGCATGGCCCTGCTGGCGGTCCACTTCGCCGGCCGGCCGCCCAGCGACCGGCGCACCTTCGGGCTGGCCCGGGCCGAGATCCTGGCCGCGCTGGCCAACTGTCTGCTGCTGCTCGGGGTGGGCGGATACGTCCTGTACGAGGCGGTCGAGCGGTTCGTCTCGCCGGCCGGGACCTCGGGCGGGCTGACCGTCGTCTTCGGTGCGATCGGCCTGGTGGCGAACTCGGTGTCGCTGGCGCTGCTGATGCGGGGCCAGGCGGAGAGTCTGAACGTGCGCGGCGCGTTCCTGGAGGTGGCGGCGGACGCGCTGGGGTCGGTCGCGGTGATCGTGTCCGCCCTGGTGATCGTCACCACCGGCTGGCAGGCCGCCGACCCGATCGCCTCGCTCGTCATCGGCGTGATGATCGTGCCGCGGACGGTGAAGCTGCTGCGCGAGACGCTGGACGTCCTGCTGGAGGCGGCACCGAAGGACGTCGACCTCGCCGAGGTACGGGCCCACATCCTGGCCCTCGACGGGGTCGAGGACATCCACGACCTGCACGCGTGGACGATCACGTCCGGCATGCCGGTGCTCTCCGCGCACGTGGTGGTCGGCTCGGAGGCACTGAGCGCGACCGGCCACGAGAGGATGCTCCACGAACTCCAGGGCTGCCTGGGCGACCACTTCGACGTGGAGCACTGCACCTTCCAGCTGGAGCCGGGCGGGCACGCGGAGCACGAGGCGCGGCTGTGCCACTGAGGCGACGGGGGCGCACGGGTATCGGGACGGGGCGCGTCTTCCGGGGAAGGCGCCCGGGAACGCAGCTGTCCGCCGGTCCGCGGGCGTCCTGATCCCCGGCAGGTCCGGCGCGGGCGGTTCCCCGTCGGCGGACCGGGCACGATCACCCGCCGGGCCCGCCCCGGCGCCCGGCCGTACGCTCCGGCCTCCCGGGCGACGGTGCCGGACATGCGGGCGGGGAAGTGCGGGGAGCACCGGCCGCGTACGGCACACTTGGGGCGCGAGGACCGATGCGAAGGATGGGTATGCCGATCACTCCTGCCACCGCGGCGAACAGTTCGTCGAGCGGCACCGCGGACGCGATTCTGCTGGAACTCGTCGACGAGGACGGCGCCACGATCGGCACCGCGGAGAAGCTCGCCGCGCACCAGCCGCCCGGGCGGTTGCACCGCGCCTTCTCGGTGTTCCTCTTCGACGAGCGCGGCCGGCTGCTGCTCCAGCAGCGGGCGCTCGGCAAGTACCACTCCCCCGGCGTGTGGTCCAACACCTGCTGCGGCCACCCCTACCCCGGCGAGTCGCCGTTCGCGGCGGCGGCCCGGCGGACCTTCGAGGAACTGGGGGTCTCCCCGTCACTGCTCGCCGAGGCGGGCACGGTGCGGTACAACCATCCGGACCCCGCCTCGGGCCTGGTGGAGCAGGAGTACAACCACCTCTTCGTGGGTCTGGTGCAGGCGGCGGCGCGGCCCGATCCGGCGGAGGTCGCCGGGACGGTCTTCGTCTCCCCGGCCGAGCTGGCCGAGCGGCACGCGCGGGACACCTTCTCGGCGTGGTTCATGACGGTGCTGGACGCGGCGCGTCCGGCCGTCCGCGAGCTGACGGGTCCGTCCGCCGGCTGGTGAGCCCCGGTCCGTGGAGCCGTGCGGACGCCCTACGGGAAGGCGGGCCCGAGCGGCAGGGCCACCCAGACCACCTTGCCGCCGTTCGCCGTGTGGGCGATGTCGCACGCCCCGCCGGCCTCCCGGGTGATCTCCCGGACCAGCAGCAGGCCCCGGCCACCGGTCCGGCCGTGGTCGGTCTCCAGGGCGGTCGGGCGGTAGGGGTGGTTGTCCTCGACGGACAGCCGGAGCCAGCCGGAGCCGACGGCGACCTCCACGGAGAGTGTCGGCGAGAGCACCGCCGCGTGCCGGACGGCGTTGGTGACCAGTTCGGAGACGATCAGCAGCAGCCCGTCCGCGACGTCCTCCGCGACCGGAACGCCCTGGTGGGCCAGGAGGTCGCGCACGGCGTGCCGCGCCTGCGGGACCGACGCCTCGACGGAGGGGGCGGTGAACCGCCAGACGCCTTCGTACGGCAAGGGATCCGCGCGGTCCGCGGGTCTTCCCGCCTCCGGATGCGGCTGGGGTCCCGGAATCGGAACCGTGCCGTCCTCCCGCTCGTGGTCGTCCATCGTCGGGTCGCCGCCCTTGCGCTCGATTGTCACCACACCCCTGAGTGTTGGTAACGAGTCGCTCCGCCCCGAGGTACTGAATGGAAGTCAGCGTGTATCGAACAGTTCTGACCGTTGGCGTATGACACAGTCAGTTGTGGGACTGATCCTGTCCCGGTTGCACCGTCTCGGCACACTATTCCGGTTGTGCTGGTTTGACCGTCGGACGGGCGGGACGTCGGGCGGACGGGACGACGGGAGAATCGGACCACCGGTTCGAACCGGCCGGTAACATCCGGCGCATGGAGCCCCAGTTGCTGCATCACGTCACGGACGCGGTGGCCACCGTCGTCGTCCACCACCCGGCCAAGCGCAACGCCATGACGGCCGCGATGTGGCGAGCGCTGCCCCCGCTGCTCGACGCCCTCGCCGCGGACCGGGCGGTCCGGGCGCTGGTGCTCACCGGCGCGGAGGGCACCTTCTGCGCCGGGGCCGACATCTCCACGCTGGCCGGCGGGCCGCGCGAGGCGCAGCGGCTGGCCGTGGACGCCGAGGAGGCCCTGGCGGCCTTCCCGAAGCCGACGCTGGCGGCGGTCCGCGGGCACTGCGTGGGCGGCGGGGTGCAGCTGGCCGCCGCCTGTGACCTGCGGTTCGCCGAGGAGGGGGCACTGTTAGGGGTGACCCCGGCCCGGCTGGGAGTGGTCTACCCGGCATCCGCCACCCGGCGGCTGACATCACTGGTGGGCCCGGCCGGCGCGAAGTACCTGCTGTTCTCGGGCGAGCTGGTCGGGACCGGGCGGGCGCTGCGCACGGGCCTGGTCGACGAGGTACTGCCGACGGGCGGGCTGGACGCGCGGGTCGCGGAGTTCACCCGGGTCCTGGTGGCGCGGTCGGGGCTGACCCAGGCGGCGGCGAAGGAGTTCGTGGACGGGCACACCGGCCGGGAGGCGTACTGGGCGGCACAGGCGGACGGCAGCGGCGACACGGCGGAGGGCGTCGCCGCGTTCCTGGAGCGCCGTCCGCCCCGGTTCACCTGGCACGCCCCCGCGTCGGATTGAACCGGCCGCACGACGGTTCCGCACATACTGACCGGTTGGTAACGTGCCCGGTATGACGACTGCCGCCATCGACCGGCGCCCCGGCCGCCGCTGCCACAACGTGCTCAACTCGCTGCACTCCACGCACTACTTCTCGCCCGACCTGGGCCGGGAACTGGGCGCCCTCGGGGTCACCGACCCCCGGGCCGTCAACTTCGCCGTACGGGCCGCCGCGCTGGGACCGGTCGGCGCGGGCGCGGTCAGCGCCGCCTTCTACAACTACAAGCACGAGCTGGTCGCCCGGCACGTCCCGGCCGTCTGGACGACGGTCACGCCGGAGCAGGCCCTCGCGGCACGCGCGCGTGCCGTCGACGCCACCCTGCGCCGGCTGCTGGGCGAGGATGCCCTGGTGTCGGCCGGGATGGCGGAGGCCGCCGGGCTGGCGCTGCGCGCCGCCGAGGGGTGTTCGCGCGCCGCCCGGCCGCTGTACTCCGCCCACGCCGACCTGCCGGTGCCCGACGCGCCGCACCTGGCGTACTGGCACGCGGCGACCCTGCTGCGCGAGCACCGCGGCGACGGGCACCTGGCCGTGCTCATGGCCGCGGGTCTGGACGGCCTGGAGGCGCTGGTGACGCACACCGCGACCGGCAAGGGGCTGGCTCCGAAGTGGGTGTTCGGCACGCGCGGCTGGTCCCAGGAGGAGTGGGACGCGGCCGTCGCCCGGCTGCGGGACCGCGGACTGCTCGACGCCGGCGGGGACCTGACCGAGGAGGGCGCGGCGCTGCGCGCGGAGATCGAGCGGGAGACGGACCGGCTGGACGCCGGCCCCTACGAGCACCTCGGCGCGGCGGGCGTCGCGCGGCTGACCGAACTGGGGTCGGCCTTCGCCCGCACCGCGCTGGGCGCGGGCGCCTTTCCCGCGGATCTCTTCGGGAAAGCGTGAGGGGCGGCGGGAAGGCCGTCGCGGGGTCCCAGGAAGGCCGGGGGCACACCGGTCGGCACGCGGGCCGGCGCAAGGCCGTACGAAGGCCGCGCACACCGGTCGGCACGAGAGCCGCCGCAAGGCCGGTGTGCGGGCCGGCGGCGGGCCCGAGCCCCGGCTGCCCATCGCGCTGGCCGCCCGCCGGCCGGACGCGGGGTGAGGATCGTCGCGCAGGGCCGACACCGGGCCGCTGTACGGGCCCGCTGTAGCGGCCGACGCGGGCGGCCCGCGTCGTACGCCCCGTACGGCGGCCGACGCGGGCCGCCGTACGGGGCGGCCTACGGGCCGTCGGCGGGGCCCGCCGTGCCGGCCATAGGCGGGGCGGTGCGTGGTGTCAGGCAGGTCGGGTACGCCGCGCTGATCGACTCGGCGGGCATAGTGGGGCCGCCGCGAGGTACCCGTTCTTCACCCGGTCGGACCGGCCGGGTGGACCGAGGGAGGCTCTTGTGTTCCGTGCCATCGCAGACGTGCTGCGCCAGATCGGCGGCGCCATCGCGACCGTCGTGACGCTGCCCTTCCGGGCCCTGGCCCGGCTCTTCGGCGGGGCGTCGAGCTCGACCCGCAGCCGCCGGGCCTGAGCGCGCCGCCTCCGACCTGCCCGGACGCCCGCCCTGATCCCCGAGTGTCGGTGCGGCCTGCCACAATTGCCGCGCAACCTCAGTGAGAAGGCGGTACGGGATCGTGACGACACCCGAGTCGATCGACGTTGGGTCCATCGAAGGCAGGATCGCCGAGGAGCTCGGCGTACGGGAGCGGCAGGTGAAGGCCGCGGTGGAACTGCTCGACGGCGGTTCGACCGTGCCCTTCATCGCCCGCTACCGCAAGGAAGCGACCGAGATGCTCGACGACGCGCAGTTGCGCACGCTCGAGGAGCGGCTGCGCTATCTGCGGGAGCTGGAGGACCGGCGGGCGGCGATCCTCGACTCGGTGCGTGAGCAGGGCAAGCTCACCGAGGAGCTGGAGGCGCGCATCCGGGGCGCCGAGACCAAGGCGCGCCTGGAGGACATCTACCTGCCGTACAAGCCCAAGCGGCGCACCAAGGCGCAGATCGCCCGCGAGGCCGGTCTGGAGCCGCTGGCCGAGGGCCTGCTGGCCGACCCGGGCGTCGAGCCCCTGGCGGCCGCCGCGGCGTTCGTCGACGCGGGCAAGGGCGTGGCCGATCCGCAGGCCGCCCTGGACGGGGCGCGGGCCGTCCTCACCGAGAAGTTCTCCGAGGACGCCGACCTGATCGGCGAGCTGCGCGAGCGGATGTGGACACGCGGGCGGCTGGCCGCCAAGGTGAAGGACGGCAAGGAGGAGGCGGGCGCCAAGTTCGCCGACTACTTCGACTTCGCCGAGCCGTTCACCGAGCTGCCCTCGCACCGGATCCTGGCGATGCTGCGCGGCGAGAAGGAGGACGTCCTCGACCTGGTGCTGGAGCCCGAGGAGCCGGCGGAGGGGCCCTCGTCGTACGAGGGGATCGTCGCGTCGCGGTTCGGGATCGCCGACCGGGGGCGCCCCGGTGACAAGTGGCTGACGGACACGGTCCGCTGGGCCTGGCGCACCCGCATCCTGGTCCACCTGGGCATCGACCTCAGGCTGCGGCTGCGGACGGCCGCCGAGGACGAGGCGGTGAACGTGTTCGCGGCCAACCTGCGCGACCTGCTGCTGGCCGCCCCGGCGGGCACCCGCGCGACCCTCGGCCTCGACCCCGGTTTCCGTACGGGCGTGAAGGTCGCCGTGGTCGACGCGACGGGCAAGGTGGTGGCGACCGACGTCATCCACCCGCACGTCCCGGCCAACAAGTGGGACGAGGCCATCGCGAAGCTGGCCAGGCTGGCGAAGGAGCACGCGGTCGAGCTGATCGCGATCGGCAACGGCACGGCGTCCCGCGAGACCGACAAGCTCGCCGGGGAACTGATCACCAGGCACCCCGAGCTGAAGCTCACCAAGGTGATGGTGTCCGAGGCGGGCGCCTCGGTGTACTCGGCCTCCGCGTTCGCCTCGCAGGAGCTGCCCGACATGGACGTCTCGCTGCGCGGCGCGGTGTCCATCGCCCGCCGGCTCCAGGACCCGCTGGCCGAGCTGGTGAAGATCGACCCGAAGTCGATCGGCGTCGGCCAGTACCAGCACGACCTGTCCGAGGTGAAGCTGTCGCGCTCCCTGGACGCGGTCGTCGAGGACTGTGTGAACGGTGTCGGGGTGGACGTCAACACCGCCTCCGCGCCGCTGCTCGCCCGCGTCTCGGGCATCACGTCGGGCCTCGCGGAGAACATCGTGGCCCACCGCGACGCCAACGGGCCGTTCAAGGCGCGGGGCGAGCTGAAGAAGGTCGCACGGCTGGGCCCGAAGGCGTACGAGCAGTGCGCGGGCTTCCTGCGGATCCGCGGCGGCGACGACCCGCTGGACGCGTCCAGCGTGCACCCGGAGGCGTACCCGGTGGTGCGCCGGATGGTGAAGACCGCCGGGCAGGAGGTGGCCTCGCTGATCGGGAACACCTCGGTGCTGCGGTCCCTGCGGGCGACCGACTTCGTGGACGAGACGTTCGGTCTGCCGACCGTGACGGACATCCTGAA
Organism: Streptomyces sp. NPDC016677; assembly: GCF_055562815.1. Lineage (NCBI taxonomy): Bacteria > Bacillati > Actinomycetota > Actinomycetes > Kitasatosporales > Streptomycetaceae > Streptomyces > Streptomyces sp. NPDC016677. The sequence continues at coordinate 877,349 of NZ_JBVHEO010000002.1, forward strand.
GGAGCTGGAGAAGCCGGGCCGTGACCCGCGTCCCGCCTTCAGGACGGCCACCTTCAAGGAGGGCGTCGAGAAGATCTCCGACCTGTCCCCCGGGATGGTCCTGGAGGGTGTCGTGACGAATGTGGCGGCCTTCGGGGCGTTCATCGACATCGGTGTGCACCAGGACGGGCTGGCGCACGTCTCCGCGTTGTCGAAGACGTACGTGAAGGACCCCCGTGACGTGGTCAAGCCCGGGGACATCGTCAAGGTGAAGGTGCTGGACGTCGACATCCCGCGCAAGCGGATCTCGCTGACGCTGCGCCTGGACGACGAGGCGGCGCCCAAGGGCGAGCAGCAGCCGCGCCGGCAGCAGCGGGACGGGGGCGGCGGACGGCCGCCGAAGCAGCGTCAGCAGCCCTCCGGCGGGAAGGCCGGCGGCAAGGGCAAGGGGCGGTCGGCGCCGCCGCCCGCCAACAGCGCGATGGCCGACGCCCTGAAGCGGGCGGGGCTGGCGTGAGCGGGCGGGGCGGCGGGGTGACAGGTCCTCAGCGTTCCGTCACCTTGCCGTCCGCCACCTCCAGGCGGCGGGTCACCCGCAGGGCGTCCAGCATGCGGCGGTCGTGGGTGACCAGGAGCAGGGTGCCCTCGTAGGCGTCGAGGGCCGACTCCAGCTGTTCGATGGCCGGCAGGTCGAGGTGGTTCGTGGGCTCGTCCAGGACCAGCAGGTTGACGCCCTTGCCCTGGAGCAGGGCGAGGGCGGCCCGGGTGCGCTCGCCCGGGGAGAGGGTGGCCGCCGGGCGCAGCACGTGGTCCGCCTTGAGGCCGAACTTGGCCAGCAGGGTGCGCAGCTCGGCCGGTTCGGTCTCCGGGACGGCCGCGTGGAAGGCGTCGAGCAGCGGCTCGGGGCCGTGGAACAGCTTCCGGGCCTGGTCGACCTCGCCGAGCAGGACGCCCGAGCCGAGGGCCGCGTGCCCGGCGGTCAGCGGGACGCGGCCCAGCAGGGCGCCGAGCAGCGTGGACTTGCCCGCGCCGTTGGCGCCGGTCACCGCGACCCGGTCGGCCCAGTCGATCTGGAGGGTGACCGGGCCCAGGGTGAAGGGGCCGCGCCGCACCTCGGCGTCGCGGAGCGCGGCGACGACCGCGCCGGAGCGCGGGGCCGCCGCGATCTCCATGCGCAGCTCCCACTCCTTGCGGGGTTCCTCGACGACCTCCAGACGCTCGATCATGCGCTGGGTCTGGCGGGCCTTGGCGGCCTGCTTCTCGCTGGCCTCGCTGCGGAACTTGCGGCCGATCTTGTCGTTGTCGCTGCCCGCCTTGCGCCGGGCGTTCTTGACGCCCTTGTCCATCCAGGAGCGCTGCGTCTGCGCCCGGTCCTGGAGCGCGGCCCGCTTGTCGGCGTACTCCTCGTACTCGTCGCGGGCGTGCCGACGGGCCACCTCGCGCTCCTCCAGGTAGGCGTCGTAGCCGCCGCCGTAGAGGTTGATCCGCTGCTGGGCGAGGTCGAGTTCGAGGACCTTGGTGACGGTGCGGGCGAGGAACTCGCGGTCGTGGCTGACGACGACGGTGCCGGCGCGCAGGCCGGAGACGAAGCGTTCGAGGCGTTCCAGGCCGTCCAGGTCGAGGTCGTTGGTCGGCTCGTCGAGCAGGAAGAGGTCGTAGCGGGAGAGCAGGAGGGAGGCGAGGCCGGCGCGGGCGGCCTGGCCGCCGGAGAGGGAGGTCATCGGCTGGTCGAGGTCCACGGCCAGGCCCAGGGTGCCGGCCACCTCCTCGGCGCGGTCGTCGAGGTCGGCGCCGCCGAGGGCCAGCCAGCGTTCCAGGCTGGTGGCGTAGGCGTCGTCGGCGCCGGGTGCGCCGTCGACCAGGCCCTGGGTCGCCTCGTCCATGGTCCGCTGGGCCTCGGTGACGCCGGTGCGCCGGGCCAGGAAGGCGCGTACCGTCTCCCCCGGTCTGCGCTCGGGTTCCTGTGGGAGGTGGCCGACGGTGGCGCTGGGCGGGGACAGGCGCAGCTCGCCCTGTTCGGGGGCGGTGAGGCCGGCGAGCATCCGCAGCAGCGTGGACTTGCCGGCACCGTTGGGCCCGACGAGGCCGATCACGTCGCCGGGGGCGACGACGAGGTCGAGCCCGGTGAACAGGGAGCGGTCGCCGTGGCCGGCGGCGAGGTTCTTGGCGACGAGGGTGGCAGTCATCAGGGCGCCGATTTTAGCGGCCGGTGCGGGGCGGACTCAGCCGGGTTTCCCGTGCGTCACCGCCGCCACCAGCACGCTTTCCGATGCCCGGGCCACGAGGCAGGAGCGGCCCTTGACCGCCGCGGCGTCCAGGGCGACGCGGTGGGCACCGGGCTCCAGGACGCCGTCGAAGGCCTCGCGGGTGTGGGTGCGGCGCAGCCGGTCCAGACGGTACGCGGTGAGGCGCACCCGGCAGGGCGAGGTGACCTCGATGTCCGCCGCCTCGCCGGTCGCGGTGAGGCGGGTCAGCCGGCGCCGTTCGGCGGGGGTGCGGTCGAGGGCGTGTTCGATCTGGGCGACCAGGACGGGGACGATCGGGGCGAGGCCGTCGACGCAGGCGACGTCGGCGCCGGCCTCGGTGAACGCCGCGCGGACGGCGGCGCGGTCCTGCTCGGGCACCGCGGCGCCGAAGGCGACGGCCCCGTACTCGCGCAGTTCCCCGGCAAAGGCGCCCGCCAGGTCGGGGGTGATGTCGGCGCCGATGTCGATGGTGCGCAGGGCCGCGGCGAGCTTGGCCAGGACGGCGACCCGGGCGCCGATCAGCAGAACGCGGCGGCGCGGCGTGCCGGGGCCTCGCCGGAGCAGGGCGGAGAGCGCCGCGCGGTACTCGGCGCCGGGGAAGCGGAACGGGCCGATGCCCTGGTAGCCGTTGAGCCGGAGGTCGGCGTGCGGGCCGGTCTGCCAGGCGAAGTCCTGCCAGACGTAGTCGTCGCCGTCCCGCCGGATCACGGCGGTGACCGCGCCGCACGCCAGGTCCTCGCACTCGGGGCAGCCGTAGATGATGTACCGGCCGCCGGGCAGCGGTGGTTCGGCCTCCAGCAACAGGCCGCGGACCTGTGCGGTGAAGAGGGCGGGCGGGACGTCGGAGGCGAGCGGGGAGACGGCGTCGAGGTCGCTGAGGCGGAACAGCAGCGGCCGGCCGTCGACGATGAAGTCGAGGAAGTCGCGGTGGACCTGGTACGCACCCCCGGCGAGGACTCCCCCGGTCCGGGTGGCGGGGGCCAGGCCGAAGGTCGTGTACTCGGCAGACATGCGGTGAGTATTCCCGCTGCCGCGGCGTTGTGCGCATGGCCGGCGGGTTCCGCTACCGTCCGCCTGTGGAAGCCGAACGGGATGGCGAAGTGGTCGTGGTGGGCGGCGGCGTGATCGGGCTGACGACCGCCGTCGTCCTGGCCGAGCGCGGCAGCCGGGTACGGGTGTGGACCCGGGAGCCCCTGGAGCGGACCACCTCGGCGGTGGCGGGGGCGCTGTGGTGGCCGTACCGGATCGCGCCGGCCGCGGCGGCGCGCGCGTGGGCGCTGCGCTCCCTGGACGTGTACGAGGAGTTGGCGGCCCGTCCGGAGCGGACCGGCGTACGGATGGCCGAAGGGGTGCTGGGCGAGACGGAGCGGCACGAGGTCGACGGGTGGGCGGCCGAGCGGCTGCCGGGGCTGCGGGCGGCGACGGCCGGCGAGTACCGGGGCTCCGGGCTGTGGGCCCGGCTGCCGCTCATCGACATGTCGGTTCATCTGCCCTGGCTGCGCGAGCGGTTGCTGGCGGCGGGCGGTTCGGTCCAGACGCGGGCGGTGACCGGGCTGCGGGAGACCGGGGCGCCGGTGGTGGTCAACTGCGCGGGTCTGGGGGCCCGGACGCTGGTGCCGGATCCGTCGGTGCGGCCGGTGCGCGGGCAGTTGGTCGTCGTCGAGAACCCGGGCATCCGCACCTGGGCGGTGTCCACCGATCCGGAGTCCGGGGAGATGGCGTACTTCTTCCCGCACGCGGGGCGGCTGGTGCTGGGCGGTACGGCGGAGGAGGACGCCTGGTCGGCGGAGCCGGACCCGGCGGTGGCGGCCGCGATCGTCCGGCGGTGCGCGGCACTGCGGCCGGAGATCGCCGGGGCGCGGGTCCTGGAACACCGGGTGGGGCTGCGGCCCGCCCGGGACGCGGTACGGCTGGAGCGCGAGGTCCTGCCGGACGGGCGGCTCCTGGTGCACAACTACGGCCACGGCGGCGCGGGCGTCACCGTGGCCTGGGGGTGCGCGCGGGAGGCGGCGGAGCTGGCGGGCCGCTGATCGGCGGCGGCCGATGGCCTGACTGCCGCGTGCCGGGCACGGGACGGGCGGGGCCGGTACGACCGCCCCGAGCGGGCGGGCGGCCGCCCGCCCGTCACCGCCGGAGTCCGGGCCCGGAACGGCAGGGGCGGTACCGGCGTACGGCTACGGTGGGCGCGGTACCGGCCGTGCGGCCGGGGCCCCGCGTGCCGTCGGCGCGGGTGCCCAGGGCCGCCGGGTCCCCCGGGTCCGGCGGGTACGCCCGGTGTCAGTGGTGCCTGCCGATGGGGTCGCCCTCGGTCTCCGGACCGCGGCCCGGACCCACCCTGATCTCGAACTCGCCGTCGTACCTGCGGTGGCCCTCGACGACGGCCATCTCCACGGCCTCCGAGCCCATCTCGCCGCGCACGATGAGCGGGTCCCGGCGCAGGTCGCGCATGAGGGCCACGCACATGAAGATCATCACGATGACGAACGGGGCCGCCGCGAGGATCGTGAGGTTCTGCAGGCCGGTCAGCGCGTCGCCCTGCCCGCTGCCCACCAGGAGCATGATCGCGGCCACGGCCCCCGTGACCACGCCCCAGAAGATGACCACCAGACGGCTCGGTTCGAGCGCGCCCCGCTGCGACAGGGTGCCCATCACGACCGACGCCGCGTCGGCGCCCGAGACGAAGAAGATGCCGACCAGGACCATCACCAGCAGGCTGGTGACCGTGGCGACGGGGTACTCCTGGAGGACGGCGAAGAGCTGGCCCTCAGGCGTGGCCTCCTCCCCCAGCCGGCCCTGCTCCTGGAGCTTCATCGACGAACCGCCGAAGATCGCGAACCAGACCAGGCTGACCGTGCTGGGCACGAGGATGACGCCGCCGACGAACTGCCGGATCGTCCGGCCCCGGCTGATCCGGGCGATGAACATGCCGACGAACGGCGTCCAGGAGATCCACCACGCCCAGTAGAAGACGGTCCAGCTCGCCAGCCAGTCGGCGACGCCCTCGCCGCCGGATGCCTCGGTGCGGGCGGCGAGTCCGGGCAGGTCGCCGAGGTAGGAGAAGACCGAGGTGGGCAGCAGGTCCAGCACTATCACGGTGGGGCCCGCGACGAACACGAACAGGGCGAGGATCACCGCCAGCACCATGTTGATGTTGGACAGCCACTGGATGCCCTTCTCCACACCCGAGACGGCGGACGCCACGAACGCCACCGTCAGCACCGCGATGATGGTGACCAGCAGCGCCGTGCTCACCTCGTCCAGCCAGTCCAGCTCCCGTACACCGGAGCCGATCTGCAGCGCGCCGAGCCCCAGCGAGGCCGCGGAGCCGAAGACGGTCGCGACGATGGCGAGGACGTCGATGACCCGGCCCAGGCCGCCGTTGGCGTTCTTCTCGCCGATGAGCGGGGTGAACACGGCACTGATGGTCTGCCGACGGCGCCGGCGGAAGGTGCTGTACGCGATGCCGAGCCCGACCACCGCGTAGATCGCCCACGGATGGAGCGTCCAGTGGAAGAGGGTGGTCGCCATGGCCGTCTCCATGCGTTCGCCGGAGTCGGCCGGGTCGGTGCCCGGCGGGGACGTCGTGTAGTGCGAGAGCGGTTCGCTGACGCCGTAGAACATCAGGCCGATGCCCATGCCGGCGCTGAACATCATCGCGACCCAGGACACCGTGCGGAACTCGGGGGCCTCGCCCTCGACGCCGAGGTGGATGCGGCCGTAGCGGCTGATCGCGATCCAGAGGGCGAAGACGACGAAGCCCGAGGCCGCCAGTACGAACGCCCAGCCGCCGTTGTGCATCAGCCCGCCGAGCATCGCGCTGGAGGCGTCCTCCAGCGAGTCGGTGGCGACGGCGCCCCACACCACGAAGGCGAGGGTCAGGGCCGCCGTGACACCGAACACGACGCGGTCGGTACGGGGCCTGTCCTGGCCGGGCAGGCCCGCTTCCGACCCCGGCAGTGAGCCCTTCGGGTGGAGCTCCTTGTCGTGGGGCGGGTCCTGGTGCGGGTCGTGGCCGTGTGGGTCATGCGTCACAAGCGGCACCTTTCGCCGAGCGGATGGGGAAAGGGATGTTCCCCGAGTCCGCGGCCACCACACTTGACGTGGCCCTCATCCGCTCGGCGGGCCGTGCCGGGCCGGTGTCAGCGGCCGAACCGCTCCCTGGCGGCCGGGGTGACGGGGGTGAAGAAGTTGACCAGGTTGCCGTCGGGATCGCGGAACAGCAGCGCGCGGTTGCCCCAGGGCATCGTGGTCGGCTCGTTGACGAAGTCCTCCACGGTGCCGGCGAGGTTCTCGTGCACGGCGTCCACGTCGTCGACGAGGAATTCGAGGATCACGCTGCGGTTGGCGGCCGGGTCCGCGGAGCCGGGGGCGAACAGCGGGACCGTGCGGGTGCTGCCGATGGCGAGGGTGCCGGAGCCGGTGCGCACTTCGGCGAAGTCGTCGTTCGCCCAGTCGGCGGTGGTGCCGGTGACCTTCTCGTAGAAGGCGACGAGGCGGGCGACGTCGTCCGTGATGACGCGGACGGAGACGAAGTTCATGGGGGTCTCTCCTGGATCTTCTGGCCGTGCGGTGTTTCCGCGCCCCACGCTAGGAGGAATACCGGGCGGAACCCGCCCGGTATCCGAGAGAGACTGTCCGGCATGCCCCGCCCGCTCGCCCGTGTGCTCGCCCTGCTGGAACTGCTGCAGTCGGGCGGTGTCCGTACCGTCGGCGAACTCGCCGGCCGGCTGGAGGTCGACGAGCGCACCGTGCGACGCTACGTCGGCCACCTCCTCGACCTCGACGTGCCGGTGGAGTCGGTGCGGGGCCGCTACGGCGGCTACCGGCTCGCCCCCGGGTACCGGATGCCGCCGCTGATGCTGACCGACGAGGAGGCGCTCGCCGTACTGCTGGGGCTGGTCGCGGGCCGGCGGACCGGACTGGCCACGGCCACCGCCACGGCGAGCGAGACGGCGGCGGCCAAGATCCGGCGCGTGCTGCCTCAGCGGACACGGCTGCGGCTCGACGCGCTGCTCGGCTCCCTCGCCTTCACCGCACCGCCCGGCGAGGCGGCGCCCCCGGACGCCACGGTGCTGCTCTCGATCGCCGACGCGGTCGGCCACCACCGGCCGGTCGCGGTCCGCTACACCTCCGGCGGCGGCCGGAGCGGCGAGCGCACGCTGCACCCGAACGGGCTGGTCGTCCACTCGGGGAAGCTGTACGTGACGGCCACGGAGCCCGCGACCGGCGAGGAGCGGACGTTCCGGCTGGACCGGATGAGCGGGGTGCGGGTGCTGCCCGGATCGTTCACGCCGCCCGCCGGGCTGCCCGGTCCCGCGCAGCGCCTGCTCACCGGGTTCGCCACGGCGCCGTACCGGCACGAGGTGTCCCTGCGCATCCAGGGCACGGCGGAGCGGATCCGCACCCGGCTGCCGCCCGGTGTGGCGGTGGTGACGGAACTGCCACTCACGGACGGCACGGACGGCGCGGACGGCGCGGCTCCGGAGGCCGGGCGCTGGTGCCGGGCGGAGCTGCGCGTGGAGCGGCTCGACTGGCTGCCCGGCGTACTGGCCTGCCTGGACCTGCCGTTCGTCGTCGAACGCCCGGACGCGCTGCGCGGCCTGGTGGAGGACCTCGCGCGCCGCCTCGGGGAGTCGGCGCGGCGTGACCCGTGAGCCGGGCGGCGGCTCACGGCCGCGCTACTGCTGCGACTGCTGCGACTGCTGCGACTGCTGCGACTGCTGCGACAGCTGAGCGGTCTCGCCGACCCGGCGGCGGACGCCGAACCAGCCGGCCACCAGCATCACCGCGATGACCGGGACGAGGAGGAGGGTCCTGCGGCCGACCTCCTCGTCGTTCCACATCATCCCCAGGCAGGCCAGCAGGAAGACGATCGTGGCGATCTCCGTGACAGGGCTGCCGGGCAGCCGGAAGTGCGGGCGGGTGAGGCTGCCCTCCTTCGCCCGCCGGACGAAGACCAGGTGGCAGAGCATGATGATCACCCAGGTGCTGATGATGCCCAGGGAGGCCACGTTCAGCACGATCTCGAAGGCCTGGGACGGCACCAGGTAGTTCAGGCCGACGCCGAGCACGCAGACCGCGCAGGTCAGCAGGATGCCGCCGTAGGGCACCTGGGTGCGGCTCATCACGCCGGTGAACTTCGGCGCGGAGCCGGACATCGCCATGGAGCGCAGGATGCGGCCGGTGGAGTAGAGGCCGGAGTTCAGCGACGACATCGCGGCGGTGAGGACGACCAGGTTCATGACGTCGCCGGCGGCCGGGACGCCGACCTTGGACAGCACGGTCACGAAGGGGCTCTCGGCGCCGGAGTAGAGCGAGCCGGGCAGCAGCAGGGCCAGCAGGACGACGGAGCCGACGTAGAACAGGGCGACCCGCCACATGATCGAGTTCACCGCGCGCGGGACGACCTTGTGCGGCTCGGCGGTCTCGCCGGCGGCGACGCCGACCAGTTCCAGGGCGGCGTACGCGAAGATCACGCCCTGCATGACCAGGATCACCGGCATCACGCCGTGCGGGAGGAAGCCGCCGTGGTCGGTGATGACTCCGGTGCCCGGGGTGTAGCCGCCCACCTCGTGCTGGGTGGCGAGCAGGAAGATGCCGACCAGCATGAAGGCGACGAGGGTGGCGACCTTGACGATCGCGAACCAGAACTCCATCTCGCCGAAGATCTTCACCGAGATCAGGTTCACGGCCAGCACCACCGCGAGGGCGATCAGCGCGAGCACCCACTGCGGGATGCTGGTGAACGCGCTCCAGTAGTGCGTGTACAGGGCGATCGCCGTGATGTCGGCGATCCCGGTCGTCGACCAGTTCAGGAAGTACATCCAGCCGGCGACGTAGGCGCCCTTCTCGCCGAGGAACTCGCGCGCGTACGACACGAACGAGCCGGACGAGGGCCGGTGCAGCACCAGCTCGCCGAGGGCCCGGACGACGAAGAAGGCGAAGACTCCGCAGACCAGGTAGGCCACGGCCAGTGCCGGTCCGGCGTCGTGCAGGCGCCCGCCGGCGCCGAGGAAGAGGCCGGTGCCGATCGCGCCGCCGATGGCGATCATGTTGATGTGGCGGGCCTTGAGGTCCTTGCTGTAGCCGGCGTCGCCCGCGTCCGCGGGCGCCTGGGCCACCTGGGGATCGTCAGCGGCCTGTGCCGTGTCCACGGCGTCCTTGCTCACGGGTGGTTCCACTCTCTGGTGCGCCCGGGTGTGGTGCGCCCGGGACGTCCGTACGTGACACGGCCCGCACGCCCTTGTCGGGGTACAGGCCAGAACAGCACTTTCCCACGTCACGGGGGTCTCATGCGGTGGCTCTTGTCACAGCGCGTGACTTCTCACATGATCCGCTCCGGGTGTCCACACGTCCGGACTGGGCCGCGGGAGCTTCCACGCGAGGTTCCGCGGGAGGTTTCACAGTAGTGGTGAGACAGCGATACTGCTGCACATGACGACCGACACCGAAGAGCCGCGGGGACGTGCCGGAGGCGACGAGGCGGACGGGGAGCCGGTCCTCACGGTCGACGAGCTGGCCGCGCGGGCGGGGGTCACGGTGCGCACGGTTCGGTTCTACGGCACCCGGGGCCTGCTGCCACCACCGGTGATCGGTCCCCGGCGGGTGGGGCGTTACGGCCGGGAGCACCTGGAACGGCTGGAGCTGATCGAGGAGCTGCAGCGGCAGGGCATGACGCTGGCGGCCATCGAGCGCTATCTGGAGCGGCTGCCGCCGGACGTCAGCGCCCGGGACCTGGCCGTGCACCGGGCGGTGGTGTCCGCCTGGGCGCCGGACGCCGTGGAGACGGTCGGCCGGGAGGAGCTGGTGCGGCGGGCCGGGCGGGCACTGGCGGACGACGCCGTCGAGCGGCTGGCGGCGATGGGCGTGATCCGGCCCGCCGGCGGTGACGGCTATCACGTCGACCTCGCGCTGTTCCGGCTCGGGGTGCGCCTGCTGGACATGCCGTTGTCGCGGGAGTCCCTCGTCGCCGCGCGCGAGGTGCTGCTCGGTCACTCCCGGCAGGCGGCCCGTGAGCTGTCGGAGCTGCTGCGCGGGGAGACGGCGCGGCGGGACGCGCGGGACGTGCGGTCGCTCTCCGCGGACATGCAGCCCCTGGTGGTGCAGGCGCTGCTGACGGCCTTCCAGCGGTCGCTGAAGGAGGAGCTGGGCGTGTGGCTCGACCGGGGTTCCCCGGGCGGTGAGGCCGACCGGTCTTTCCCGGACGGTGAGGCGTAGGGGGGCGCGCCGCACGAGCAGGAACGACGGTCGGCCGGCGGGGCGCCCGCCGGCCGACCGTCGTTCCTGCTCGTGGCCGTGGTCTGTTTCAGTGCTCGTCGGTGAAGACCTCGCCCTTCTCCGCCTTCTCCACCAGCAGCGCGGGCGGCGTGAAGCGGTCGCCGTAGCGGTCGGCCAGTTCACGGGCGCGGGCCACGAAGCCGGGCAGTCCTCCGTCGTAGCCGTTGATGTACTGGAGGACGCCGCCGGTCCAGCCGGGGAAGCCGATGCCGAAGATCGAGCCGATGTTGGCGTCGGCGACGGAGGTCAGTACGCCTTCCTCCAGGAGCCGGACCGTGTCCAGCGCCTCGGAGAAGAGCATGCGTTCCCGCATGTCCCGGAAGGGGATCTCGTGACCGGGCCTGGTGAAGTGCTCCCGCAGGCCCGGCCACAGCCTGCCGCGCCTGCCGTCCTCGCCGTACTCGTAGAAGCCGGCGCCGCCGCTGCGGCCGGTCCGGCCGAACTCGTCCACCATCCGGTCGACGACCGCCTCGGCGGGGTGCGGCGTCCAGGTGCCGCCGGCCTCCTCCACGGCCCGCCGGGTCTCCTGGCGGATCTTGCGGGGCAGGGTGAGCGTCAGCTCGTCCATCAGGGAGAGCACCTTGGCCGGGTAGCCGGCCTGGGCGGCGGCCTGCTCGACGGAGGCGGGCTCGATGCCCTCGCCGACCATGGCGACGCCCTCGTTGATGAAGTGGCCGATCACCCGGGAGGTGAAGAAGCCGCGGCTGTCGTTGACGACGATCGGCGTCTTCTTGATCTGCCGGACCAGGTCGAAGGCGCGGGCCAGGGCCTCGTCGCCGGTCCGCTCGCCCTTGATGATCTCCACCAGCGGCATCTTGTCGACGGGCGAGAAGAAGTGCAGCCCGATGAAGTCGGCCTGGCGCTCGACGCCCTCGGCGAGGGCGGTGATGGGGAGCGTGGAGGTGTTGGAGCAGAGCAGGGCGTCCGGCGCGACGACGTTCTCGATCTCCTGGAACACCTTGTGCTTCAGTGACGTGTCCTCGAAGACCGCCTCGATCACCGCGTCGCAGCCGGCGAGGTCGGCGGCCTCGGCGGTGGGGGTGATGCGGGCCAGCAGCGCGTCGGCCTTCTCCTGGCTGGTGCGGCCCTTGGCGACCGCCTTGGCGCACAGTTTCTCGGAGTAGCCCTTGCCCTTGAGGGCGGCTTCCAGGGACACGTCCTTCAGGACGACGTCGATGCCCGCGCGGGCGCACGCGTAGGCGATGCCCGCGCCCATCATCCCGGCGCCGAGCACGGCGGCCTTGCGGACCTGGCGGGGCTCGACGCCGCGCGGGCGGTTGGCGCCGGAGTTGACGGCCTGGAGGTCGAAGAAGAACGCCTGGATCATGTTCTTCGAGGTCTGTCCGGCGGCCAGCTCCACGAAGTAGCGGGCCTCGACGACCTGGGCGGTCTCGAAGTCGACCTGGGCACCCTCGACGGCGGCGGCCATGATGGCGCGCGGCGCCGGGTAGGGAGCGCCGTTCGTCTGCTTGCGCAGGTTGGCCGGGAAGGCGGGCAGGTTGGCGGCGAACTTGGGATTGCTGGGGGTGCCGCCCGGGATGCGGTAGCCGGGCAGGTCCCAGGGCTGGGCGGACTCGGGGTGGGCGTCGATGAAGGCGCGGGCCTTGGCGAGCAGGTCGTCGGCGGTGTCGGCGATCTCGTGGACCAGGCCGTTGTCCGCCGCGCGGCGCGGGTCGTACTGGGTGCCCTGGAGCAGCACCTTCAGCAGCGCGTCGGTGATGCCGAGGAGACGGACGGTACGGACGACGCCGCCGCCTCCCGGGAGCAGGCCGAGGGTGACCTCGGGCAGGCCGATCTTGGAGCCGGGGGCGTCCAGGGCGACGCGGTGGTGGCAGGCGAGGGCGATCTCGTAGCCGCCGCCGAGGGCGGCGCCGTTGATGGCGGCGACGACGGGCTTGCCGAGGGTCTCGATGCGCCGCAGGTCCCGCTTGACGGCGAGGCTCGCCTCGAAGGACTCCTGGGCGCTGTCCGGGGTGACGCGGATCAGGTCGCGCAGGTCGCCGCCGGCGAAGAAGGTCTTCTTCGCGGAGGTGACGATGACGCCGCGGACGGTGTCCTTCTCGGCCTCCAGGCGGTCGGCGACCGTGGCGAGGGAGGCGCGGAACGCCTGGTTCATGGTGTTCGCGGACTGGTTCGGGTCGTCCAGGACGAGGGTGACGACGCCGGTGCGGTCCTGTTCCCAGCGGATGGTGGATTCGGTGCTCATGCGGGGGTGCTCCTGGAGATCCGTCGTTGATCCGTCGTTGCTGCGTCGTTGATCCGTCATTGAGCCGTCATTGAGCCGTCGTGACCGGTCATTGATCCGTCGCGACCGGTCATTGATCGGTCATTGATCGGTCACGACGGGGTCAGACGCGCTCGACGACGGTGGCGATGCCCATGCCGCCGCCCACGCACAGGGTGGCGAGGCCGTACCGCTTGTCCTGGCGCTCCAGTTCGTCGACCAGGGTGCCGAGGATGATCGCGCCGGTGGCGCCCAGCGGGTGGCCGAGCGCGATCGCGCCGCCGTTGACGTTGACCTTGTCCAGGGACAGGCCCATGTCCTTCACGAATCGCAGCACGACCGCCGCGAACGCCTCGTTGATCTCGACCAGGTCGATGTCGTCGATGGTCAGCCCGGCCTTGGCGAGCGCCTTGCGGGTGGCGGGGGCGGGCCCGGTGAGCATGATCGTGGGTTCGGAGCCGGAGACGGCGGCGGAGACGATCCGCGCGCGCGGGGTGAGCCCGTAGCGGTCGCCGACCTCCCGGGAGCCGATGGCGACCAGGGAGGCGCCGTCCACGATGCCGGACGAGTTGCCCGCGTGGTGGACGTGGTCGATCGTCTCCACCCAGTGGTACTTCTGCAGCGCGACGGCGTCGAAACCGCCCAGTTCGCCGATGTCCGCGAAGGACGGCTTGAGCTTCGCGAGGGAGTCGGCGGTGGTGCCGGGCCGCAGGTGCTCGTCGTGGTCGAGGACGGTCAGGCCACCGCGGTCCCGCACGGGCACGACGGACCGCTCGAAGCGGCCCTCCTTCCACGCCGTGGCCGCCCGCTCCTGGGAGAGTGCCGCGTACTCGTCGACGTCCCGCCGGGAGAAGCCCTCGATGGTGGCGATCAGGTCGGCGCCGATGCCCTGCGGCACGAAGCCGGTGGCGAGGTTGGTCATCGGGTCGTTGAACCAGGCCCCGCCGTCCGAGGCCATCGGCACCCGGGACATCGACTCGACACCGCCCGCCAGGACCAGGTCCTCCCAGCCCGAACGCACCTTGGCGGCGGCCATGTTGACGGCCTCCAGACCCGAGGCACAGAAGCGGTTCTCCTGCACGCCGGCCACCGTGTCCGGCAGCCCGGCGGCGACGGCGGCGATCCGCGCGATGTCGGAACCCTGGTCACCGACCGGACCGACCACGCCGAGCACGATGTCGTCGACGGCGGCCGGGGCGAGGCCCGGGAAGCGGGAGCGGATCTCGTGGATGAGCCCGACGACCAGGTCGACGGGCTTGGTGCCGTGCAGGGCACCGCCTGCCTTGCCGCGCCCGCGCGGGGTGCGGATCGCGTCGTACACATACGCTTCGGTGGTCACTGGTCGGCCTTTCGGTGAGGGCGGTGAGAGGGCTCGGGGCGCGGTCCGGGCAGGTCCCAGTCGCGGGCCACGGCCTCGGCGCCGGCGCCCGGCCGGGCGGGGCCGGTGCGGACGGCGGTGGGGGTCGCGGAGAAGCGGGGCGCCGGGGCGGGCTGGGTGAGGCCGCCGTGGTCGGTGAAGGTGGCGCGGGCGGCGAGGTGCGGGTCGTGCGGGGCCTCGCGCAGGGAGAGTACCGGGGCCACGCAGGCGTCGGAGTCCGCGAAGACGGCCGTCCACTCGCTCTGGGTACGGGTGCGGAAGCGGGCGGCGATCGCCGCCCGCAGTCCGTCCCAGCGGGCGAGGTCGTCGCGGGCCGGGGCCCGCTCGGGGATGCCGAGGAGCGTCATGAACTCGTCGTAGAACCGCCGTTCCAGGGCACCGACCGCCATGTACCGGCCGTCGGACGTCTCGTAGGTGCCGTAGAAGGGGCAGCCGCCGTCGAGGAGGTTGGCGCCGCGCCGGTCCTGCCAGGTGCCGGCGGCGAGCATGCCGTGGATCATCGCGGTCAGGTGGGCGGTGCCGTCCACGATGGCCGCGTCCACCACCTGTCCGGCGCCGGTGGCGCGGGCGTGGTGCAGGGCGGCCAGGACGCCGACGACCAGGTAGAGGGCGCCGCCCGCGTAGTCGCCGAGCAGGTTGGCGGGGGCGGCCGGCGGGGCGTCCGGGGCGCCGGTCAGGCCGAGGGCTCCGGTGAGGGCGATGTACCCGATGTCGTGGCCGGCCCGCCGGGCGAGGGGGCCGTCCTGGCCCCAGCCGGTCATCCGGCCGTAGACCAGGCGCGGGTTGCGGGCGTGGCAGGGCTCGGGGCCGACCCCGAGGCGCTCGGCGACGCCGGGGCGGTAGCCCTCGATCAGCACGTCGGCGCGGGCGGCGAGGGCGAGGACGCGGGCGGGGCCCTCGGGGTCCTTCAGGTCGACGACGACCGACCGCTTGTTGCGCCGGGTGACGTCGTACGCCGGGTCGATCGCGAGTCCGGGGCCGCCCGGGCGGTCGACCTGGACGACGTCGGCGCCCAGGTCGGCCAGGAGCATCCCGGCGAACGGGCCGGGGCCGATCCCGGCCAGCTCGACCACGCGCACGCCGGTGAGCGGACCGTGCGAGGGCGTCGTCGCCGTGGTCATCGGGTCCCCACTCTGTGACAGCAACGGTGTAACACCATCGATGCTAGGAACGGGCTCCGGCCCGCACAAGGGCCCTGCGCGCCGGATCTGAGCAAGCGCTTGGCCCAGCTTCGCCCGTCCACGCCTCTCACGCTAGCCCCGGCCACCGACAGCGGCGCGCGCTGCGCGACCGACGGGACGCGGCCGGGGAGCGCCGGCCGGGTGACACCGGGCGCCGGACGCCGCGCACGAGGGACACGCGCCACGAGGGACGTTCGTCAGGAGGACCGTAGAACCCTACGCACAAGGCCCCGTCACAGGACCCACCCGCCGATGGTCCACACCATCCCGCTCGTCCAGGCCAGCCCCGCCACCGCCGCGAGCGCCATCCCCGCCTTCACCGACCGCCCGACGGGCCGCCCGACGGGCCGCCCATCGAATCGGTCGCCGAATCCGCCGCCGAATCCGCCGCCGAATCGGCCGTCGCGTCGGCCGTCGCGTCGGCCATCGGATCGCTCGACGTACCGGCCGGGCCGGGCAAGGGACTTCTGGGCTCGCTGCGGGTTCGTCATGCGGCCCAGCCTGCCCGGGGCCACCCGGCCGGCACATCCGTACGGATACTCAGGTACCCACCCGCGCCTCAGGCCGGACAGCCGGCCTCCCGCAGCGCCCGCCGGCACAACGCGTCCGCCCTGCGGGTGGTCTCCGGGAGGCGGTAGGCGGGGCTGAGCGCCAGGGCGTGCGCGCAGGCGTTGTCCAGGCCGACGCGGTGCCCGACGGAGACGTAGACCGGCTTCACGCCGTCCCGGGTGCGCAGGGCGCGGCCGACCTCCTCGCCGTCCGCGAGCAGCGGGGACGTACTGCCGCGCGGCGTGTCCGGACCGTCGTGGGTGAAGGCGAACGGGTTCTTGGCGACGCCGATCGTGGGCAGGCCGGTGAGGACGCCCAGGTGACAGGCGAGGCCGAAGCGGCGCGGGTGGGCGAGGCCGTAGCCGTCGCAGACCACCAGGCCGGGCCGGCCGGGCAGGGCGTCGAGCGCGGCCAGGACGGCGGGGAGTTCGCGGAAGGCGAGCAGGCCGGGCACGTACGGGAAGGAGACCCGCCCGACGGCCGTGGCCTCGGCGACGACGGTGAGGGTCGCCGCGTCCAGGACGACGGCCGCCGCCGCGACGAGGTCGCGGGCGTCGTCGTAGGCGACGTCGACCCCGGCGACACGGCCCGTGCCGGGCGGCGGGCCGGGTTCGTCGAGCACCAGGCGGGCGCGCAGCCGTTCCTGGACCGCGCGGGCCTGCTCCTCGGTCGCGGGCCAGCCCTCGGGAATCGGTACGGTCGTCATGGTGACCACGAGCCTACGAGGGGCGGGGCACCCGCCACGCACCGGGCCGCCGGGTCACTTGCCCAGCGCGCGCCGCAGCTCACCCTTGTTCATGTTCGAACGTCCGTGCACGTCACGGCGCTTGGCCTCCTGGTACAGCTGGTCGTAGGTGGGCTCCTGGGAGCCCTGCCCGGACCGCTGCCCGCCACGCTTGCCCGAGGACGTGCCCTTGTCCGGGGAGGAACCCTTGGACGAGGAGGTGCCTTTGGACGACGTACGGCTCGCGGTCTTGGACTCGCCGGAGCGGGCGCGTTCCTTGTTCACCGTCCGGGACGCCATCTCCTTGGCCCGGCCTTCGCCCGCGCCGCGCTTCTCGGCGCTCTCCTTGATGTGCTCGTACTGCCGCTCCCGTTTGGGGCTCGATCCGCGTGGCATGTCCGGTCACGTCCTTTCACTTCAGCGAACGGATACTCACGTTACGGACAAACCCGGCACCCCGCGCGGTGTCCGCCGGCCCGGTACGGCAGACGGGGTCAACGGCGGGTGAGGACGGTGCCGTTCGGCCACCCGAGGAGAGCCGCGTCACTCGTCATCACTCCTGTGAATGAAGGCGGTGACAGAGGTCACTCTCCTCCAGTGCACGGAGCGGCGCGTTCCGGCGTCTCATTCAATGCCCGCCTCATCCACGAGCCCGCCCGTCCGTCAGCCCGTCCGCCAGCCCGTCCGTCCAGCCGTCCCGAGGGAGCAAGGCGTTGTCCATCGTCATCGAGCAGCCCGTCGAGGCGCGCCTCGTCGCCGCCGCGCCCCGTATGCCGAGCATTCCCGCGAAGCTCCGCTACGACCGTCGAGACCCGTTCGCCGTCCGCATGACCTTCCCGGCCCCGGCCACGCTGGAGGGTGTGGACGTCTGCTGGACCTTCTCCCGTGAGCTGCTCCTGGCGGGCATGCGGGAGCCCGAGGGCCACGGCGACGTCCGGGTGCGGCCGTACGGCTACGACCGCACCGTCCTGGAGTTCCACGCCCCCGAGGGCACCGCCGTGATCCACGTCCGTTCGGGTGAGCTGCGCCGGTTCCTGGCGGCGACGAGCGAGCTGGTGCCCCTCGGTCTGGAGCACCTCCAGCTCGACCTGGACCACGACCTGGCGGAGCTGATGCGCGGCACCCGCTGACGGGCTCACGGCGGGGGCGGGCTCAGCCGGCCGCCGGCGCCGGGGCCCCTGCGGTGGCCGCGCCCACCGCCGCGCACAGCTCCCGCATGATCCACGGGACACCGGGCACCCCCGCGCCCCGGGCGGCCAGCGCCTCGCCCCGGGCGCCGTCCGCGGGCCGGCCCACCCCGCGGACCCGCGCCGCGGCGGCCAGGACGGCGACGGCCGCGTCCTGGACCGGGACCGCGGCGACCGGCACCGGGCCGCGCAGGACGTGCCGGGTCCGCTCCCGGAGCGCGTCCACGAGGGCGGGGCTGGCCAGGGCGTACGACACGGACGGGAAGACGCCGAGCACCCGCCGCTTCTCGGCGCGCAGGCACCGCTCGGCGACCAGTTGCTCCCGTACGGCGTCATAGGTGATCCGGGCCCGCAGCCGCACCCAGGTCCGCCAGTCGTGCGGCAGGGACTCACGGACGAGGTCGAGGAGCCCGTCCAGGACGGGGTCACCGGTGCGGGAGTCCAGGTCGACGGGGGTGGCGATGCCGTCGTCGTCGACGAGCAGGCCGCGCCGGACGAGTTCGGCGAGGGCGCCGGCCCGCACCAGGCGGTGCGGTGGCGCGGCGTCCCCCGCCAGCAGGCACAGACGGGCGGGCAGCGAGAGCGAGCCGTGGGGCACGGGTGTCTCCTTCGGGGCGGGCGGTGCGACCTCGGCGGGAATTCGGTTGACACCCCACCCGGCCGGTTCTTACGGTGGACGGGTCTTGTCGTCGTCGATCGGAGTAGGACGTTGCTCGTCTGAGGTCCTGAGACACCGCGTCACACCGCTCAGGTGTGTGCGCCGTGTGCGACCTCGGCATCCGAGCCGTCCCCGACGAGCAGGGCTCCCCTCACCTCCAGGACCCTCCTCTCCCCCGGCCCGGCCCCTCGGCCCGGCCGGTCGACGACGGTCTCCGTCCCGCGGTGTCTCGATACGCGTTTGCCCCTGACCGCACCACGCAACCGCGGAGGCACGCCTCATGCATACTTCCATCAGCTGTACGGCCCTCACCTTCGCCTGGCCGGACGGCACCCCCGTCTTCCAGGACCTCGACGTCGCCTTCGGCCCCGGACGCACCGGACTCGTCGGCGTCAACGGGGCGGGCAAGTCGACCCTGCTGAAACTCGTCGCCGGAGGGCTCACCCCGGCCGGCGGCACCGTCCGGGTCGCCGGCGAGGTCGGCCACCTCCCGCAGAACGTCACCCTCGACACCGCGCTGCGCGTGGACGAGGTGCTCGGCATCGCCGCGCGGCGGGCCGCGCTGCACGCCATCGAGGCGGGCGACGCGGCCGAGGAGCACTTCGAGGCCCTCGGCGACGACTGGGACGTCGAGGAGCGCGCCCGCGCCACCCTCGGCGAACTCGGCCTCGGCCACGTGGACCTGGACCGCACCGTCGGCGAGGTCTCCGGCGGCGAGTCGGTGCTGCTGCGGCTCGCCGCGCTGCTGCTGCGCCGGCCCGACGTCCTGCTGCTGGACGAGCCGACCAACAACCTCGACCTGTACGCCCGCAGACGGCTGTACGCCGCCGTCGCCTCCTGGTCCGGGGTGCTGGTCGTGGTCAGCCACGACCGCGAACTCCTCGACCTGGTCGACCAGATCGCCGACCTGCGGCGCACCGGTACCGCCGGGCGCGGCGACCCGGGCGGCGGCGAGATCGTCTGGTACGGCGGCAACTACTCCGCCTACGAGGAGGCCCTCGCCGTCGAGCAGGAGGCGGCCGAGCGCATGGTGCGGGTCGCCGAGTCGGACCTGCGCAAGCAGAAGCGCGAACTGGCCGACGCCCAGGTCAAACTGGCCCGCCGCAAGCGGTACGGCCAGAAGATGTACGAGCAGAAACGCGAACCCAAGATCGTCATGGGGGCGCGCAAGCGCGCGGCGCAGGAGTCCGCCGGCAAGCACCGCATCATGCACGAGGAGAAGCTCGCCGAGGCCCGGGAACGGCTCGACGACGCGGCGGAGGCCGTACGGGACGACGACGAGATCCGCGTCGACCTGCCGTACACGGCCGTCCCGCCGGGCCGTACGGTGCTCACCCTGCGCGAGCTGGAACTGCGCTACGGCGCGCGGGTGACGGGCGGTTTCGACCTGCACGGGCCCGAGCGGATCGCGCTGGTCGGACGCAACGGCGCGGGCAAGACCACGCTGCTGCGCACCATCGCCGGGGAGCTGGCCCCGGTCGCGGGCGAGGCGACGGCGCATGTGCCGCTGCGGTTCCTGCCGCAACGGCTCGACGTGCTCGACGACGAGCTGTCCGTCGCCGAGAACGTGGCCCGGTTCGCGCCGGAGGCCACCGGCAACCGGATCCGGGCGCGGCTGGCCCGCTTCCTGTTCCGGGGCGCGCGCGCCGACCAGCGGGCGGGCACCCTCTCCGGCGGGGAGCGGTTCCGGGCGGCGCTGGCCGCGCTGATGCTGGCGGAGCCCGCGCCGCAACTGCTGATGCTGGACGAGCCGACCAACAACCTGGACATGGCGAGCGTCCGGCAGCTCACCACGGCCCTGGAGTCGTACGAGGGGGCGCTGATCGTGGCCAGCCACGACCTGCCGTTCCTGGAGTCGCTCGACATCACGCGCTGGCTGCTGCTGGAGGAGGGAGAACTGAGGGAGACGACGGCGGAAGCGATGGCGGAGAACTCCTGACCGGGGTTCCGGGGACGGGACGGGGCGCGGCGCCGCGGGACGACCGGCAGGCGGCGCGCGTCCGGGCTCCGTCCCCGGTTTTTTCTCCTGCGCGTGAGGTACTTGAGCAGGACCTTTACACCGCACTTAACCTACGGTCACGTAACCTACGGTGTCGTAGCCTACGATGCCGTAGGTTCCGGCACCGCTCGCCGGACCCGTCGAACGGTCACCCGTCCCCCTGGAGTTTTCGTGACGCTCACTTCCCCCCATCTCGGCAGCCCCTCCGCCTGGACCGACGCACGGCTGCTGTACGCGCTGGAAGAAGTGGTCGAAAAAGAGCTGAACCGGCATCTGAAGGTCGCCAAGGACTGGATGCCGCACGAGTACGTGCCGTGGAGCGACGCCCGCAACTTCCCCGGCCTGTTCGAGGACGGCGAGGCCTGGGAGAAGGGGCAGTCCAAGGTCACCGAGATCGGCCGGATCGCGCTGGTGGTGAACCTGCTCACCGAGGACAACCTCCCCAGCTACCACCACGAGATCGCCTCCCTCTTCGGCCGCGACGGCGCCTGGGGCACCTGGGTGCACCGCTGGACGGCGGAGGAGGGCCGGCACGGCATCGTGATGCGGGACTACCTGCTCGCCTCGCGCGCGGTCGACCCGGACAAGCTGGAAGAGTTCCGGATGGCCCACATGAGCGAGGGCTTCGAGTCGGACAACCGGCACTCGATGCTGCACTCGGTCGCCTACGTCGCCTTCCAGGAACTGGCCACCCGCATCTCGCACCGCAACACCGGCCACCAGTCCGGCGACCCGGTCTGCGACCGGATGCTGGCCCGCATCGCCACCGACGAGAACCTGCACATGGTCTTCTACCGGAACCTGCTGAAGGCGGCGTTCGAGCTGGCGCCCGACCTGACGATGCAGGCGGTCCGGGACGTCGTGGTCAACTTCCGGATGCCCGGACACGGCATGCCGGGGTTCGAGCGGGCGGCGGCGCAGATGGCCATCGGCGAGGTCTACAACCTGCGCATCCACCACGACGACGTGATCCAGCCCGTGCTGCGCTTCCTGAAGATCATGGAGATCGACGGGCTGGGCCCGGAGGGCATGCAGGCGCAGGAGGAACTGGGCCTGTACATGAGCGGGCTGGACTCCGAGGCGTCCAAGTTCGACGAGAAGCTGGCGGCGCGCAAGGCGCGGATGGCGGCCCGCGCGGCCGGCTGACCCCGCCCGGCCATCTGGGCGACGGGACGGGCCGTTCGGTGCCTTCCGGTACCTTCGGCGCCTCGCGTGCCCTCGGTGCCTTGGCCTTGGGTGACCTCGGTGCCTTCCGTGCCCTCGGTTCCCTCGTGCCGCGTGGTCCGGCGAGGCGGTCCGGCCGCAGGGGCCGGGCGGCCGGGTCCCCGCGGGCGGCGGTCGGGCCGACGACCGGACGGGCCGCGGCCGGTGACGGGCGTTCCGGTTCAGGCGGCCGAGGGGGTACGGGACGCGCGCGCCGTCGTCCGGGCCGGTCGCGGCGCCCGTCGGCGCCCGTACCGGAGCCCTCGGAAGCGTCGGCCGACGGGGCGAGGACGGTGAGCGCCCCGGGCGCTCCCGTCAGGGCGTGGCGCGCCGCAGGGCCAGCCGTTCCTTCTCCGAGAGGCCGCCCCAGACGCCGAAGCGCTCGTCGTTGCTGAGGGCGAACTCCAGACAGGCCGAGCGGGTCGGGCACAGGCCGCAGATCCGCTTCGCCTCGCGTACGGAGCTGCCGGGCTCGGGGAAGAAGAAGTCCGCCCCGGTCTGCGCGCACAACGCCTCCTGCTGCCAGGCGAGGTCGGGCGCCGTGATGGTGTCGTTGAGCATGGGCAGCAGCGTGCCGAGCGGCGCAAAACGTTCGATCAACGCGGGATCAACGCCCGGGTCGCCGGCCTCCGGCCCCCCGATGATCACCCGTACGGCGCCGGGAGGCACGGCGGCGCGCGGGACGGCGGCGGCGATTGTCAGTGGGCGGTGCGAGACTCGGCGGAGCAGGCCACGGGACCCTTCCGAGGAGGGCGAGGATGCTCACCGACCGATACGTCACCGGCGCTCCGAACTGGATCGACGTCGCCACGCCCGACGTCGCCGGCGCCGCCGCCTTCTACGGCGGCCTCTTCGGCTGGCGGCTGCGTCCGGCGCCCGCCGGCGACCACGGCTGCTTCGAGCGGGACGGCGCCACGGTGGCCGGCTGTCTGGGGATCGCCCCGCAGCAGGGCCCGCCGTCCTGGACGGTGTACTTCCGGACAGCGGACGCCGAGGCCGCCGCCCGGTCCGCCGAACGGGCGCGCGGCCGGGTGCTGGTGCCGCCGACGCCCGCGCTGGAGGAGGGCGTCACGGCCGTCCTCGCCGACCGGGCGGGGGCGCCGTACGGCGTCTGGCAGCCGGGCCGGCGCAAGGGGCTGGACCTGGTGGGCGACACGGGCGCGCTGTGCTGGGCCGAGCTGTACACCCCGGACATCGCGGCGGCCGCGGCCCACTACCACGCGGTGCTCGGTCTGGAGACCTCCGCCCTGACCTTCCCCGGGGGCGCCTACACCTGCGTCAATCCGCCGGGGGAGGGCGAGGAGGGCATGTTCGGGGGCGTGGTCCCGCTCGCCGACGACCCGGTGGAGACGGAGGCGCACTGGCTGCCGTACATCGCGGTGGCCGACCCGGACGAGGTGGTCGCCCGGGCCCGGGAGCTGGGCGGCGAGGTCCGGCTGCCCGCCACGGACGTCGAGGGCGCGGGCCGTCTGGCGCGGCTGGCCGATCCGTACGGGGCCCGGTTCGCGGTGCTCCGGCCGGCGCCGGGCGCCGCCGGGGCGGACTGAGCCGGAGCGTCGCGGGAGAGCGGGCCGGCAGGCAGTCGTGCTCCGGTACCGGCACTGGTCGCATGCCGTCGCGTGCGGTCGCCCGCGGTCGCCCGCGGTCACCCGCCCGGCGGCGTCGCCCGACGCTGCCCGGCGCTCAGGCCGAGGCGCGGCGCACCAGGGTGGTCGGCAGGATCACGCCCGACGGTGCCGCCCCGGGCGGCGCCGAAGCCGGGCCGTCCAGGCCCCGCAGCAGGAGCCGGGCCATCAGACGGCCCATCTCCTCGATGTCCTGACGGACCGTGGTCAGCGCGGGCTCGGTCTGCTCGGCGACCGACAGCATGTCGTCGAAGCCGACCACGGCCACGTCCTCGGGCACGCGCCGCCCGTGCGCGCGCAGCACCCGCAGGGCGCCCGCCGCCATCAGGTCGTTGGCCGCGAACACGGCGTCCAGGTCCGGGCACCGGCCGAGCAGTTCCCGCATCGCGTGTTCACCGCCGCCCGGGGTGAAGTCGCCCCGGACGACCAGCGCGGGGCCGGCGTCGGCCATGACGTCGCGGTAGCCGGCGAGCCGGTCGGCGGCCGAGGTCTGGTCCAGCGGGCCGGTGATGTGCGCGATCCGGGTGCGGCCGAGGGCGGTCAGGTGGCGTACGGCGTCCCGGGCGCCGCCGCGGTTGTCGCTGTCGACGTACACCACGTCGCCGCCGCCGTCGCTCCAGCCGGGGCGTCCGCCGAAGACGGTCGGCACCCCGGCGCGCTGGATCAGGCCCGGCAGCGGGTCGTCGAGGTGCAGGGAGAAGACCAGCGCGCCGTCGACATGTCCGCCCGCGAGGTAGCGGCCGACCCGGGCGTGGTCCTCGCGGCCCTCGGTGAGCAGCAGGACGAGCTGGTTGTCGTGGGCGGTCAGCTCCTTGCCGATGCCGCGCAGCTGGAGGGCGAAGAAGGGGTCGGCGAAGACCCGTGCCTCCGGTTCGGCGACGACCACGGCGACGGCGCCGTGCCGCCGGGTCACCAGGGAACGGGCGGCCTGGTTGGGCACGTAGCCGAGTTCCTCGACCGCGCGCCTCACCCGTGCGGCGAGCGCCTCGCGGACCCCCGCCGCCCCGTTCACCACCCGTGACACGGTGGCCCGCGAGACTCCGGCCCGCGCGGCCACCGCCTCCAGCGTGGGACGCGGCGCGATGTCGGTCACGTGGTCTCCTCCCCGGCGGCTGTGGATCAGGATAGCCGTGGGCCACCGGGGGGACACCGTCAGTGGTGGTGCTGCGAGGTCTTCTCCGGCGTCTCCTCCGGCGTCTCGTTCGGCGTCTCGTTCGGTGTCTCGTTCGACGACCGCTCCGCGGTGCCCTCGGGCGCCGCCTTCGCGTCCGGCCCGTGGTCTCCGTGGTCGTGCGGGTCGTACCCGGGGATCGTCCCGTCCGCCTTCTTCACCAGGAACAGCCCCACCATGCCCATGTCGGAGTGGCTCTGCACATGGCAGTGGTACATCCACGCCCCGGCGCCCACGCCCTCCCCGGCGATCACCTGGAAGCCGAAGGAGTCGGCCGGGCCGGTGATCTTGTTGTCGATGACCCGGCTGGGGTCGTCGGGGCCGGTGAGCAGGCCCGTGCGGTTGTCCGCCCAGCGGTGACCGTGCATGTGGAAGGTGTGGTAGTACTCGCCGTGCGTGATCATCACGAACTCGACGCGGTCGCCGACGGTGGCCTCGAAGTCGGGTCCGGTGTGGGCGGGCCGGTTGTTGATGAGCATGTCGTTGAAGACGACGGTGTGTGTGGCGTCCGGCAGGATGTCGCCCACGCGGCGGACGATCACCGGCCCGTACAGGCCGTTGCGTATGCCGCCGGTGCCGTGCTCGGTGCCGACGACGTGGTCGTGGTAGTGCCAGTAGCCGGCGCTGCCGGGCCGCCAGGTGCCGTCGGCCCGTCGGCCGGGCTTGTGGGTGCGCCAGGTGTAGGTCCGGGTGCCGCCGGGCGGGACGTCGCTCTTGTTCATCGCGGTGCCGTCACTGGTGATCTCGTAGTCCAGGCCGTGGACGTGCAGGCTGACCGGGATGTCCATGGTGTTCTCGAACTCGACGTGGAGCGTGTCGCCCTCGTTCAGCTCGATCAGCGGCCCGGGGACCGTCGCCTTCCCCTTCTCCAGGCCGTATCCCATCTGCCCGCCGGAGAGCCGTTCCGCGTACAGCTTGAGGTGCCGGACCGCTCCCCCGGCCGGAGCCGTCCTCACCGCGGCGGCGGCCGCGGGGGCGCCGGACGACTCCGACGCCGCCACGGACAGCGAGGTCGCGACGGCCGCGCCGCCCAGCAGCACCCGCCGGTTGAAGCCGCGTCTGTCCATGCCGATGTCCATGCCGAACTCCCCCATCTGGTCACGGGATTGACGGGACGTAGCTGTGATGAACCTGTGCGACAGTACCGGCCACCCCGCCGTTTATCCACACTCAGGACAAAGTTCTGCGTATCCCGGTCATACCTATTGGCGAGTCGGGCAAAGAGGTCTAGCTTCCTTGGCGCTGCTGCCGCGACCGAGGAGGGGTGGGTGACCACGTGCGGTTCTCTGCATCACACAGGCCCATGCACTTACGAGGGTTGAGCGCCACGGGAAAGAGAAGACGGGTCCGGGCGGCGGCGCTGACCGCCGGGTTCCTGACCGCGGGGTTGCTGTCGGCCCCCGCGGCCGGCGCGTTCCCCGCCCCGGAACCGCCCCTGACAACGATGTCGATCAAGTCGCCGCCGGGCAGTGCCGATGTCCGGGTGCTGGTCTTCTACGGGTCGGCCGCGGCCGGCGAGGAGTCGCCGGTCGTCAACGCCGGTATCGCGGCGATCGAGCGGATCGGCCTGACCGGGCCCACGGACCAGCGTTTCACGGTCACGGCCACGGGTGACGCGTCGGTGTTCACCAACGAGAAGCGGCTCGGCCGCTTCAACGCGGTGGTGTTCCTGACCGGCGGCGGGGACGTGCTGGACCCCGAGCAGGAGGCGGGTCTTGAGGCGTACATGGAGGCCGGCGGCGGCTTCCTCGGCGTCCATGACGCGGCGCGCGCGGAGCCGTACTCGGACTGGTTCACCGGTCTGATCGGCGCCCGTCCCGCCGCCGGGGCCGCGCCCGCCGTCCAGCGGGCCACCGTGGAGGTCGGCGACCGGCTGCACCCGGCCACCAAGGACCTGCCGGTGCAGTGGAAGCGCCCCGACAAGTGGCTGAACTGGGCGAAGAACCCGTCCGGCGAGGTGCACACCGTGGCGCGGGTGCGCGAGTCGACGTACACGCCGGGGGCGAACGCCAACGGCTGGGACCACCCGGTGAGCTGGTGCCGCGACTACGACGGCGGACGGTCCTTCTACACCGGCATGGGCGGCACGGCCTCCTCCTACGACGAGACCGACTTCCGCACCCATCTGCGCGGCGCCCTGCTGTGGACGACCCGGCTGGTCCAGGCCGACTGCAAGGCCGCCATCACCGGCAACTACGAGGCGGAGCGGCTGACCCAGCCCAACCAGCCCGGCCACAACGACCAGATCGGCGAGCCGCACGGCCTGGTCACCGCGCCCGACGGCCGGGTCTTCTACATCGGCCGGGGCGGCGCGGACGCCTCCCGGCCGGTGGTCACCGACTGGAACGACCCGGACATCGGCAAGGGCACGGGCGAGATCCACGTCTACGACCCGGAGACGAAGAAGGTCACCCTCGCCGGTGCGCTGACCGTCTTCGGCAACAAGGGCGGCGGCGAGGAGCTGGTCAAGGTCGAGGAGGGCCTGCTCGGCATCGAGCTGGACCCGGACTTCGAGGACAACGGCTGGGTGTACCTGCACTACACACCGCACTCGGAGATCAACCGGGACACGCACATGGCCGAGCGGCGCGTCTCCCGCTTCACCCTGGACCAGGCCACGAACAGACTGGACCTGGACAGCGAGAAGGTGCTGCTGCACTGGCCGGTGCAGATCCACAGCTGCTGCCACGCGGGCGGCGGCATGGCCTGGGACTCGAAGGACAACCTGTACATCGCCACCGGTGACAACAACTCCAGTGGCTTCAGCGGCGGTTACTCGGGCAACAACCCGGAGCCGAACTTCAAGGGCGTCTCCTTCGCCGACGCCCGCCGCACCGCCGGCAACACCAACAACCTCAACGGCAAGATCCTGCGCATCCACCCCGAGCCGGACGGGACGTACACCCTCCCCGAGGGCAACCTCTTCACCGGCGAGGAGACCGCCGAGGGCGGCGGCAAGACGCGCGGCGAGATCTATGTGATGGGCGTACGCAACCCGTCCCGCATCTCCGTCGACAAGGCGACCGACACCCTGTACGCGGGCTGGGTCGGCCCGGACGCCTCCAGCCCGTCCCCGACCTGGGGGCCGGCGAAGTACGACACCTTCGCGGCGATCACCGAGGCGGGCAACCGGGGCTGGCCGTACTGCATGGGCAACAAACAGCCCTACCGGGACCGGAACCTGCCGGACCCGTCGCAGCCGCTGGGCTGGTACGACTGCGACCACCCGAGGAACGAGTCGCCGAACAACGACGGCCTGGTCAACCTGCCGCCGGTGACCGGCAACAACATCTGGTACTCGCCGCAGGGCGGCGGCCCGGACTTCCCGCGCGACGAGAACGGCGTGCCGTCCTACGAGCAGGACGAGAGCACCTACCTGCTCCCGTGGCTCACCGGCGGCAGCCAGGCGGCGATGACCGGACCGGTCTACCGCTACGACGCGGCGAGCGACAGCACGGCCAAGTGGCCCGCCTACTGGGACGGCAAGTGGTTCGTCGGCGACTTCTACGACGCGGGACAACCGCGCAACGCGGTGCTGATGGACCCGAAGACACAAGGGGACGGCGGTCTGCCGGTGCACTCCGAGTCACTGAAGAAGATCGTTCCGGTCGGCGCGGACGGCATCAAGAACCTGATGGACTGGAAGTTCGGTCCGGACGGGGCGCTGTACGTCCTCGACTACGGCCGCGGGTTCTTCACCTCGGACGCCAAGTCGGCCCTGTGGCGGGTCACCTACACGGGCGGCGGGCCGACGCCGGCCGCAGGACAGCTGGCGAGGGGGACACAGTGATACGGCGACGAAGAGTGTGGGCGGCCCTGCTGGCCGGTGTGCTGATGGTGCTGGGGCTCCAGACCGCGGCCGTCGGCGAGGACGAGCCGGCCGCCGCCGCGCCCGCCGCGCAGCAGGTCCTCACCTGGACCGCCGGGGACGACATCACCAAGTACACCTCCGCGCCCGAGACGGCGGTGGCGGGCCCGGCGACGATCGTCTTCGAGAACAGCGAGGCGACCGGCAACACCACCGGCATGCCGCACACGCTCACCTTCATCACCAGCGACCCCGAGTACAACAACGATGTGCAGCTGAACATCCTGGCGACTCCGTTCGACGCGCAGGGCGGCCGGCACACCGCCGAGGTCACCCTCTCCCCCGGCCGCTACCTCTACCACTGCACCGTCCAGGGCCACACGGAGATGAAGGGCGTCCTGGTGGTCACCGAGGGCGGCGGCGAGGACACCACCGCGCCCGAGACGAGCGCGGACGTGCAGGGCACGCGGAACGCCGAGGGGCAGTACGTCGGTGCGGCGAGCGTGGCGATCGGTGCCACCGACACGGGCGGCTCGGGCGTCGACCGGGTCGAGTACGCGATCGGCGCGGACGGCGCCTGGCAGCCGTACACCACCCCCGTCGTGATCGACGAGGTCGGTGACCACACGGTCCGCTACCGGGCCTTCGACAAGGCGGGCAACGCGGCGGCCGAGAAGAGCGTGACGTTCACGGTCGTCGCCCCGGACACCGACGACACCACGCCGCCGGAGACCTCGGCGACGGTCGACGGCGAGCGGAACGCGGACGGCGCCTACCTCGACATGGCGACGGTGACCGTCAGCGCCTCCGACACCGGGTCCGGCGTCAACACCATCGAGTACGCGGTCGGTGACGGCGCCTGGCAGCCGTACACCATGCCGGTGATGGTGCACCAGGCCGGCACCCACACCGTCCGCTACCGGGCCACCGACAAGGCGGGCAACGCGGCGGCCGGCAAGAGCGTGGAGTTCACGGTCGTCGCCGCTCCGCCGCGGGACACCACCGCGCCGGTGACCGGCGCGACCGTCGACGGCACGCGCAACGCCAACGGGGCGTACGTCGGCGGCGCGAAGGTGACGGTCAGCGCGACCGACGCGGGCGGGTCGGGCGTCGCGGGGATCGAGTACTCCCTCGACAGCGGGCCCTACCTGGCGTACACCGCGCCCGTGCTCGTCGACCGCGCCGGTACCCATACCGTGGCGTACCGCGCGAGCGACAAGGCGGGCAACGTCTCCCAGCCGCTGAGCGTGAGCTTCACCGTCGTCACGGGCGGCGGGGTGCCGGCGCCGCCCTGCCCGGAGTACGACGAACGACTCACGGTGATCGTCGGCACCGTCGACACGGGCGTGCCCAACCGGGTGACGAACAACCGGTGCCGGATCAACGAGCTGATCGAGGACGAGCGGGAGTGGACCTCGCACGCCCTGTTCCTCAAGCACGTGCGCGAGGTGACGGCGCGGCTGCTGGCCGAGGGCGTCGTCGACCAGCGGGAGCTGGAGGCGGTGCGGGCCGCCGCCCGGGAGTCCGGCATCGGCACACCCGGCCAGACCGAGGGCTACCGCACGATCATGGACGGTACGGCGGAGTCGCTGGCCAAGTGGGAGCAGGTGGGCGGCGGTTCGTTCGCGGCCAACGGGGACGGGTCGATCACCTCCGGCACCACCGAGTCCGGCCTGGGCATGCTGTGGTTCCCGGAGCGCGCCTACGGCGACTTCTCGCTGAAGCTCCAGTGGCGGGACGACGCCCCGGGCACGGGCAACGCCAACTCCGGTGTGCTCGTGCGCTTCCCGTGGGTCCACGACCATCCGGAGGAGTCGCGTCCGGAGTGGGCCGCGATCAAGTTCGGCCATGAGGTCCAGGTGTTCGACAGCCCCGTCGGCGACATGTACAAGACCGGCTCGGTCTACGGCTTCGACCGGGTGGGACTCGCCGGCGCCGGGGTGACGCAGAAGGGCACCTGGAACGACTACGAGATCCGGGTGGTCGACCAGCACTACTCGGTCTACCGCAACGGCGTGCTGATCAACGAGTTCGACAACACCGGCGGCCAGGAGTTCGAGCCCCCGCGCTCGGACGACCCGGGCACCGACGGACGGCGGTACGCCGCCGGGTACATCGGGCTCCAGGTGCACGGCACGACGGACGTGGTGTCCTACCGGGACGTACGGATCATGGATCTGTAGGTCACGGATTCACGACTGCCTCTTCGCGCGGCTCGGCTGTACCCGTCTGGGTTCGCCCGGCATCTTCGGATACTCGGGCGGGTACGGCAGATCGCCGAGGCCGTGGTCGCGTTCGTCCTTCGCCGCCAGTTCCAGCAGGGCGTCGAGGGAGTGGGCGTGGTCGTCCATGTCCGCGTGCACGTCGCCGAGTTCGGCGAAGCGCGCGGGCATGGTCGTGAGATCGAAGTCGGCGGGGTGGGCGACGCCGACCTCCGCCCAGCACAGGGGCGCGGAGACGGGGGCGTGCGGGCGGGGGCGTACGGAGTAGGCGGAGGCGATGGTGCGGTCGCGGGCGGTCTGGTTGTAGTCGACGAAGATGCGCTTCCCGCGCTCCTCCTTCCACCACTTGATGGTGACCTGCTCGGGCATCCGGCGCTCCAGTTCCCGGCCCACCGCGATGGCGGCGCGGCGTACCTGGGTGAACGTCCAGCGCGGCTCGATCGGCACGAAGACGTGCAGGCCCCGGCCGCCGGAGGTCTTGGGCCAGCCACGCAGGCCGCCGAACTCGTCCAGTACGGCCCGTAGTTCGTGGGCGGCGCGGACCGCGTCGTCGTAGTCGGTGCCGGGCTGGGGGTCGAGGTCGATACGGAGTTCGTCGGGGTGGTCGACGTCGTCGGCCCGTACCGGCCAGGGGTGGAAGGTGAGGGTGCCGTACTGGGCGGCCCACACCACCGCGGCCTCCTCGGTGGGGCACATCTCGTCGGCGCTGCGTCCGCTGGGGAAGGTGATGTGGGCGGTGGGGATCCAGTCGGGCATGCTCTTGGGCGCGCGTTTCTGGTAGAACCACTCGCCGGTGACGCCGTCCGGGTAGCGCTCCAGGGTGGTGGGGCGGCGGCGCAGGGCGCGCAGGATGCCGGGGGCGACGGCCTGGTAGTAGCGGGCCAGGTCCAGCTTGGTGTAGCCGCGCTCCGGGAAGAAGATCTTGTCCGGGCTGGTCAGCCGTACGGTCCGGCCGCCCGTCTCCAGCTCCACCGCTTCACCCATGCGAGCCACGGTAGGCGCATCGGGCATGCCTCGCACATCAGGCGACAGCGGGCTTTCCCGGTGAGAATCGGTGCATGGACCTGCCCGTGATGCCGCCCGTGAAGCCGATGCTCGCCAAGTCCGTGGCGAAGATCCCGCCGGGGATGCAGTACGAGGCCAAGTGGGACGGGTTCCGGGCGATCGTGTTCCGGGACGGGGCCGAGGTGGAGTTCGGCAGCCGCACCGGCAAGCCACTGACCAGGTACTTCCCGGAGCTGGTGGCGGCGGTGCGGGAGCGGCTGCCCGAGCGGTGCGTGGTCGACGGGGAGATCGTCATCGCCCGTCGGGGGCGGCTGGACTTCGACGCGCTCACCGAGCGCATCCACCCGGCGGACTCCCGGGTGCGGACACTGGCCGAGCGGGCCCCGGCCTCCTTCGTCGCCTTCGACCTGCTGGCGCTGGACGGCGAGTCGCTGCTGGACGTGGGGCTGGCCGACCGCCGGGCGCTGCTGCTGCGGGCGCTGGCCCAGGTCACCGCGCCCGTGCACGTGGCGCCGGCGACGACGGACATCGAGCTGGCGCGGCGGTGGTTCGAGCAGTACGAGGGGGCGGGGCTCGACGGGGTGGTGGCCAAGCCGCTCGATCTGCGGTACCGGCCGGACGAGCGGGCGATGTTCAAGGTCAAGCACGAGCGGACGGCGGACGTGGTGGTCGCCGGTTACCGCTTCCACAAGAGCGGTCCGGTGGTCGGCTCGCTGCTGCTCGGTCTGTACGACGACCGGGGCGCCCTCCAGCACGTCGGTGTGTGCGCGGCGTTCACCATGAAGCGGCGGGCGGAGCTGGTGGCGGAGCTGGAGCCGCTGCGGATGGCGGACGTGACCGGGCATCCGTGGGCGGCCTGGGCGGACGAGGCCGCGCACGAGTCGGCGCGGCTGCCGGGGGCGCCGAGCCGCTGGTCGGGCAAGAAGGACCTGTCCTGGGTGCCGCTCAGGCCGGAGCGGGTGGCCGAGGTGGCGTACGACCACATGGAGAACGGGGCGCGGTTCCGGCACACCGCGCGGTTCCGCCGCTGGCGGCCGGACCGCACCCCGGACAGCTGCACCTTCGCGCAGCTCCAGGAGCCGGTCCGGTTCGACCTGGCGGAGATCCTCGCGCCGCCGGCCTGAGGGCGGTCCTGCGACGAGAGCTGTTCCGACGGCCGGGCCGCGTGGTTCGCTGATGGCCGTTGTCCCGAGCCAGGCCAAAGGAGAGCGCATGGCCGACACCCCTGTCCCCTTCCAGGTGTACGAGGCGGGAACCTACCTGCACGGCACGAAGGCCGACCTGGCTCCGGGTGATCTGCTGACCCCCGGGCACGCATCCAACTTCGAGGCAGGGCGCACCTCCCGCCACGTCTACGTCTCCGAGACCCTGGACGCCGCCGTCTGGGGCGCCGAACTGGCGGCCGGCGACGGGCCGGGGCGGATCTACGTGGTGGAGCCGACCGGCGCTCTGGAGGACGACCCCAACGTCACCGACAAGCGGTTCCCGGGCAACCCCACCCGCTCCTACCGCACCCGCGAACCCGTACGCGTCGTGTCGGAGCTCGAAGGCTGGGTCGGTCATAGCCCCGAGCAGATCGAGGCCATGCTGAGCGGGCTGGCCGACCTGCGCCGCCGGGGCAGCGCCGAGATCCTGGACTGATCAGGGCTGCATCAGCACCTTCACCGCGCCGTCCCGCTTCTTCTGGAACATCTCGTAGGCGTGCGGGGCGTCGGCGAGCGGCACCCGGTGGGTGGCGAAGTCCTGGACGCCGAGCGGGTCCTCGTCGGTGAGGTAGGTGAGGATGTCGTCGCTCCAGCGGCGTACGTTGGCCTGTCCCATCCGCATCTGGATCTGCTTGTCGAACAGGGTGAGCATCGGCATCGGGTCGGCCATGCCGCCGTAGACGCCGACCAGCGACAGGGTGCCGCCGCGGCGTACCAGGTCGATGGCGGTGTAGAGGGCGGCGAGGCGGTCGACGCTCATGCGTTCCGCCAAGGGGCCGCTGAGCTTGCGGGGCATGATCGCGGCGCCCTGCTGCACCAGCCTGGCGATCGCGCTGCCGTGCGCCTCCGTGCCCACGGCGTCGATCACGGCGTCCGGGCCGCGCCCGCCGGTCTCGTCCTGGATGGCGGCGACGAGTTCCTTCTCGCTGTCGAAGGAGCGCAGGTCGTACGTCTCCACGCCCCGCTCGCGCGCCCGGCGCAGCCGCTCGGGGACGAGGTCCACGCCGAACACCCGCCCGGCGCCCTTGACCTGTGCGACCCGGCAGGCCATGTCGCCGATGGGGCCGAGGCCGAGCACGGCGACGGTGCCGCCCTGGGGGACACCGGCGTAGGCGACGGCCTGCCAGGCGGTGGGCAGCACGTCGGAGAGGTAGACGAAGCGGTCGTCCGGCGGACCTTCGGGCACCTTGATCGGCCCGTACTGGGCCTGCGGGACCCGCAGGTACTCCGCCTGGCCGCCGGGGACCGCGCCGTACAGGCGGGTGTAGCCGAACAGGGCGGCGCCCATGCCCTCGCCGGTGACCTGGGTGGTCTCGCACTGGGTGGGCAGGCCGGTGTCGCACATGTAGCAGTGGCCGCAGGCGATCTGGAACGGCACCACGACCCGGTCGCCCGGCTTCAGGTTCGGCACCTCGGGGCCGACCTCCTCGACGATGCCCATCGGCTCGTGTCCGAGGATGTCGCCCGGGGTCATGAACGGGGTGAGCACTTCGTAGAGGTGCAGGTCGGAGCCGCACAGCCCGGTGGAGGTGACGCGGATGACCGCGTCCGTGGGTTCCTGGATCGCCGGGTCCGGCACCTCCTCGACGCGCACGTCCCGCTTGCCCTGCCAGGTCACTGCCTTCATCGTCCCGCGCTCCCTCCGTCACCCGACTGCTCGCTCGTACGGTGGCGCCCGGGTACCCGGGGCCCCCCTCCCGAACCGCCACGCTGGTCCGATCAGCCGATCGAAGGAGCATTGTCATAAGAAGTCGGGTATGGCAACAAATGCGCTAAGAGGCGCACAATCAGTGACGTGGAAGGTGGACGGGTGGTCGGGGTGCGACGAGGCGGGCGAAGAGGGACGGGACAGCGCGGGGCGCGGGCACGGGGCGGCGCGCCGCGGGCCACGCTGACCGCGGCGGTGGCGGCGGCGCTGCTGGCGGCGGGCTGTGCGGCGGGGCCGGGGCCGGCACCGGACGACGACGGGCGCGGATCCGCGCCGCGACCGTCACGGAGCGCCGAGGCCGCCACGTCCGCCCCGCCGGCCGCGCGGACGACCTCCCCGCCGCCCGGGAAGCCGGCCTCACCGCGGGCGCCGCTGGAAGCGGCCTCCCCGCTGGCCGTGAAGATCGACAACGTGCGTGCCGCCCGCCCCCACACGGGACTGGAGGCGGCGGACGTCGTCTATGTGGAGCCGGTCGAGGGCGGCCTGAGCCGGCTGATGGCCCTGTACGCGACGAAGCTGCCGTCGGCCGTCGGCCCCGTGCGCAGCGCCCGCGAGTCCGATCTGGAGCTGCTGCGCCAGTTCGACCGGCCGACGCTCGCCTTCTCCGGTGCCCAGCGCAAGCTACTGCCGCGCATCGACAGCGCGCCGCTGCGGGCGGAGCAGCCCGGCGAGACGTCCGGCGCCTGGGTCCGCGACCTCGGCCGGCCGGCCCCGCACAACCTCTATCTGCGCCCCGGCCGCCTGATGTCCTCGGCCCCGGGCGACACGGCCCTGACCACCGGGTTCCGGTACGGTGCGGCCCCCTCGGGCGGCCGGCCCGAAAGCGCGCGCACGGTGCGCTACCCGGCGGCGCGCTTCACGTTCACCTGGTCGAGGGAGCGCGACCGCTGGCTGCTCGGCATGGACGGCGCCCCGGCCGTCACGTCCGGCGGCAAGCGGCTGGCGCCCGCGACGGTCGTCGTGCAGTACGTAAAGGTACGGGAGTCCGAGCTGCACGACTCCCGGGGCAACCACTCGCCGTACGTGGAGACGGTCGGTTCCGGCCGGGCCGACGTACTGCGCGACGGGCGGACCCACAGCGCCACCTGGCGGCGGGGCTCGGCCACGGACGGTACGGCGTTCACCGCGTCGGACGGCTCGCCGGTGCGGTTCGCCGAGGGGCAGGTGTGGGTGGTGTTCGCGCGGGCGTCCTGAGCGGGCGGTTCAGCGCGGGGCCGCCAGGGGCTCGCCGGGGTCGCGCAGTCCCTCGGCGGCGTCCGCGACCCGCTGGATCAGCCGGAAGAAGAGTTCCCGCTCCTCCCCGGTCAGCGGGGCCAGGAACACCTGGTTCATCCGGGCCGTGCGCACGGTGAGCCTGCGGTGGGTGCGCGTCCCCTCGTCCGTGGGGCGGAGCAGCGCGCGGCGGCCGTCCTGCGGGTCGCGCACCTTGTCGATCAGCCCGCGGCGGCTGAGCCTGCTGATCACCTCGGCGATGGTGGACCGGTCGAGCCCCACCCGCTCCCCCACCGTGCGCTGGTCCAGGCCCGGCTGAGCGACCAGCGCGTTGAGGACCGCGAACTGCGGCGAGGTGATCTCCTCGGAGACCATCGCGTTCCACAGCAGGTAGTGCGCCTGCTGGAGCCGCCGGGCCAGATGCCCGGGATGGGTGGTCAAGTCCACCGCGGCCATGTGCGCTCCCGTGTTCGTATTTGTCGGTGCACTGAACGATACCCCCTCATCGATGCCCGAGTACGTCACACAAACAGCCCGTGAACTGGGTCTTGACGACTCTCCCGGTCGATGGCAGCGTGTGGGAAACCTCGCCGAAATACTCAGTGCCCTGACTAATTCTGGCTCGGGCGCCTGACAGGGACGGTCTTCCATGACTTCGCCTTCCATCACTCTCACCCAGCACGGCATAGACGCGGAGATGGCCGCCGAGCGCGCCGCCTACGAGAAGCGGCTCGCCGACGGCGGACCGGTCGAGCACCACCCTCGGCGCGGCTACGCCCCGTACCGGTCCTCGCTGCTGCGCCACCCGAAACAGCCGCCGATCGCCATCGACGTCACGAAGGACCCGGAGCTGGTGGAGCTGTCCTCCCCGGCCTTCGGCGAGCGCGACCTGACCGCCGTCGACAACGACCTCACCATCCAGCACCCGGGTGAGCCGGTCGGCGAGCGCATCACCGTCTCCGGCCGGCTGCTGGACCGCGACGGGCGCCCGGTCCGCGGCCAGCTCGTCGAGATCTGGCAGGCCAACTCGGCCGGCCGCTACGCCCACCAGCGCGAGCAGCACGACGCGCCGCTCGACCCGAACTTCACCGGCGCCGGCCGCACGATCACCGACGACGACGGCTGCTACCGCTTCACCACCATCCAGCCGGGCCCCTACCCGTGGCGCAACCACGTCAACGCCTGGCGTCCGGCGCACATCCACTTCTCGCTCTTCGGGTCGGCGTTCACCCAGCGGCTGGTGACGCAGATGTACTTCCCGAACGACCCGCTGTTCCCGTACGACCCGATCCTGCAGTCGGTGACGGACGACGCCGCCCGGCAGCGGCTGGTGGCGACGTACGACCACAGCCTGTCCGTGCCGGAGTTCTCGCTCGGCTACCACTGGGACATCGTGCTCGACGGCCCGTGTGCCACCTGGATCGAAGAAGGGCGCTGACCTGCCATGACGAAGACCGACGCCAGCAGCCCCCAGAACGTGCTGCCCACGCCGTCGCACACCGTCGGCCCGTTCTACGGGTACGCGCTGCCGTTCCGCGGCGGGGAGGACATCGCCCCGCTCGGGCACCCGGAGACCGTCACCGTGCACGGGTACGTGCTGGACGGCGAGGGCGAGCCGCTGCCCGACGCGCTCGTGGAGGTGTGGGGCCCGGACCCGGACGGGAACGTCCCGACGGCCGACGGCTCGATGCGCCGGGACCCGGCCACCGGGACGTACCTCGGGCGCAACGGCGTGGAGTTCACCGGCTGGGGCCGCGTCCAGACCGACGCCGACGGGCACTGGTACGCGCGGACGCTGCGGCCGGGGGCGCGCGGGCGGAACGCGCCGTACCTGAGCGTGTGCGTCTTCGCGCGGGGTCTGCTGGTCCACTTGTTCACGCGGATCTACCTGCCGGGCGACGAGGCCGCGCTCGCCGCCGACCCGCTGCTGTCCCGGGTGCCGGCGGACCGTCGCGACACGCTGATCGCGGCCGAGGAGCGGCCGGGCACGTACCGTTTCGACATCCGCCTTCAGGGCGAGGGCGAGACGGTCTTCCTGGAGTACAAGTGACCTCTGCCGACGCCGGAACCGACACCGACACCGGCCTGCTCGCCCCCGGGTGGGCCGGCTCCCCGGCCGCCGGCGCGACGGGCGACCGGGCGTACCTGCGGGCGCTGCTCGACGCCGAGGCCGCCCTGACCCGCGCCCAGGCCGCGCTGGGCCTCGCCCCGGCGGGGGCGGCGACGGCGGTCACCGAGGCCGCCGACCCGGACCGCTTCGACCTGGCGTCGATCGCCGGGCGGGCGCGCGGCGGCGGCAACCCGGTCATTCCCCTGGTCGCGGATCTGACGAAGGCGGTCGGCCAGGAGTACGGCCCGTACGTGCACCGGGGCGCCACCAGCCAGGACATCCTGGACACGGCGGCGATGCTGGTCGCCGCCCGCACCCTGGACCTGGTCCTGACCGACCTCGCCCGCACCGAACGGGCGCTGGCGCGGCTCGCCGCCGAGCACCGGGACACCCCGCTGCCGGGGCGGACGCTCACCCAGCACGCCGTGCCGACGACGTTCGGGCTGAAGGCGGCCGGGTGGCGGTCGCTGGTGCTGGACGCGCGGGACCGGATCACGGCGGTGCGCGGGGCGCTGCCCGTCCAGCTCGGCGGTGCCGCCGGGACGCTGGCCGCCTTCGCCGCGTACGGCGCCCAGGACCCGCTCGCGCTGCCGGGCGCGTACGCCCGTGAACTGGGCCTGGCCGATCCCGCGTTGCCGTGGCACACGCTGCGTACGCCGGTCGCCGATCTCGCCGGGTGCCTGGCGACGGCCGCCGGGGCGCTGGGCAAGCTCGCGGCGGACGTGCTGGTCCTCGGCCGTACCGAGACCGGCGAGGTGGCCGAGGGCAGCGGCGGCGGGTCCTCCGCGATGCCGCACAAGGCCAACCCGGTGCGGTCCACGCTGATCGCGGCGGCGGCCCGGCGGGCGCCGGGGCTCGCGGCGGTGCTCTACGGCTCGCTCGCCGCCGAGGACGAGCGGCCCGCCGGGGCCTGGCACGCCGAGTGGGAGCCGCTGCGCGACCTGCTGCGGCTGACCGGCGGCGCCGCCCGGGACGCCGCCGACCTCACCGAGGGGCTGCGGGTGGACCCGGCGGCCATGCGCGCCCACCTGGAGCTGACCCACGGGCTGATCGTCTCCGAGCGGCTCTCCGCCGAACTGGCGCCGGTGCTGGGCCGGTCCCGGGCGAAGGCGCTGCTCACCGACGTGGCCAAGCGCACCTACACCGAAGGCCGCAGCCTGGATGAACTCCTGGCGGAGGTGCCGGAGTTGCAGGACATCGACCTCGCCGCCCTGACCGATCCCGCCCGTTACACCGGCAGCGCCGCTGCCCTCACCGACCGCGCACTGGAGCGACGTTGACCCTGCTGAACCACCGTACGGAAGGCCCCGCCACCGCTCCCCCGCTGCTGCTCGGGCCCTCGCTCGGCACCTCGTACGCCCTGTGGGACCAGGTGGCGCCCGAGCTGTCCATCACCCGCCGGGTGGTCCGCTGGGACCTGCCGGGGCACGGCGGCTCGGCCGCGGACCTGATCTCCGCCGGGGCGACCGTCGGGGAGCTGGCCGCGCTGGTGCTGGCGCTCGCCGACTCGCTCGGCGTGCGGCGGTTCGCGTACGCGGGGGTGTCGCTGGGCGGCGCGGTCGGGCTGCACCTGGCCGTGCACCACCCCGAGCGGCTCACCTCGCTGGCCGTGATCTGCTCCTCGGCGCACTTCAACGGCGCCGGGCCGTGGCGGGAGCGGGCGGAACGGGTCCGCCGGGAAGGGCTGGCGGACCTCGCCGCGGGCGCGGACGCCCGGTGGTTCACGCCCGGGTTCACCGTGCCGGAGCTGGTACGGGACCACCGGGAGGCCGATCCGGCGGCGTACGCGGCCTGCTGCGACGCGCTGGCCGCGTTCGACATCCGGGACCGGCTGGCGGAGATCACCGTGCCCACGCTGCTGATCGCCGGGCGCGACGACCCGGCGACGCCCCCCGCCCATCTGCGGGAGATCGCCGACGCGGTGGCGGGGTCGACGCTGGTGGAGATCCCGGGCGCCTCGCACCTGGCGCCCGCCGAGCGTCCCGAGGCGGTGCTGACCGCGCTGCGCGGACATCTCGACGGGGGTGCCGGGCGGGGCATGGCGGTGCGGCGGGAGGTGCTCGGCGACGCGCACGTGGACCGGGCGCAGTCCCGGCAGACGCCGTTCACGGCCCGGTTCCAGGACTTCATCTCGCGCTACGCCTGGGGCGAGATCTGGACCGACCAGACCCTCTCGCGCCGCGAGCGCAGCATGATCACGATGACCGCGCTGGTCGCGCACGGCCACTACGAGGAGCTGGCCATGCACGTCCGGGCGGCGCGGCGCAACGGGCTGACGCCGGACGAGATCGGCGCGGTACTGCTCCAGACGGCCGTGTACTGCGGGGTGCCGGCGGCGAACTCGGCGTTCGCGACGGCGCAGCGGGTGCTGGCCGAGGAGGAGGGGTTCTAACCCGGCAGGGACGCCGTGAGGTGTTCCCACGCCCGGTGGACGTCCTCGCCGACCATCCCGAACTGCGTGAACACCGCGACGCACCGCCCGTCCTCGTCGTCGAGTTCGAGGGCCGAGGTCGGGCCGTGCGCCGCCGTGGCGCGGACCAGGCGGCAGGCCGCGACGCCCGCGAGGTCGATCTCCACCGAGCTGTCCTCGATCGCCGCGAACACCCGGCCGCCGACGGTCCGGTCGGTGACGTGGACGCGTCCGCCGCACGCCTGCATCGCCGAGGGGCCGAACACCGCGGCCCCGACCGGCAGTCCGACGGAGCGGACGTGGTCGAGCACGGCGGGTACGACGCCGGCGTCGACGGCCCGGTGTACGCCCCGGTACCGGGCGAACGCCCCGCGCCGGGCGACGCCCCCGTCCGTGAGGATCGCGTCGAGCTGGGCGAGCTGGTCGCCGTTCTCCCAGGCCGGCACCTCGGGCGGCACGGACCGGCCGGCCGCCGTCGTCCCCGCCTCGACGGTGCCGGCGAGCTGCGCCAGCAGCCGGTCCCCCTCGGACAGCAGCCGCCCCTCGTGCACCGTGCGCCCGGCCGCGTCGGACAGGCGCAGGGCGACGGTGCCACCCTCCCCGTCCCGTGCGAGCACGGCCGAGGCGACCCGGTCGGCGTCCAGGCGCAGCGCGATCGAGCCGGGACGGACGGCGAAGGCGTCGCCGCGCCGGCTCGGTACGGCGTAACCGCCGGCCTGCTCGATCCGCGCGACCGGCCCTCCGGTGACCGCCTGCACGTACTGGAAGAGCGTCAGGCACCGGGCCAGCTCCGGCATCCGCGCGTCGATCAGCCGCACGCTGGTGTCGCGCCGGGCGCAGCGCGCGTGGAAGGCGCAGCCGTCGTGGGGTTCCGGCTCCGGCATGCTCAGTACACGTCCCGTACGTAGCGCTTGGCCCGCCGCAGGTCGGCGAGGTACGCCGCGGCGTCGTCCTCGCCGCGGCCGCGCTGCTCGGCGACGATGTCCAGCAGGGCCGCCTCGACGTCCTTGGCCATGCGGGAGGCGTCGCCGCAGACGTACACGTGGGCGCCGTCCTCCAGCCACGCGTACAGCGCGCGCGACCGCTCCCGCATCCGTGTCTGCACGTAGACCTTCTCGGCCTGGTCGCGGGAGAAGGCGAGGTCCAGTTCGGTGAGGACGCCGCGCTCGCGCAGGGCGGTCAGCTCGTCCTCGTAGGCGAAGTCGGTGGCGCGGTGCTGGTCGCCGAAGAACAGCCAGTTGCGTCCGGCGGCGCCGCGGGCCGCGCGCTCGTGCAGGAAGCCGCGGAAGGGGGCGATGCCCGTGCCGGGGCCGATCATGACCATCGGGGCGTCGTCGTCGGCGGGGACGCCGAAGGAGGCGTTCGGCTGGAGGAAGACGCCGACGGGGGTGGTCTCGTCGGTCCGGTGCGCGAGGTAGGTCGACGCGACGCCCTCGTACCGGCGCAGCGCGGTGGCGTAGCGGACGGAGGCGACGGTGAGGTGGACGCTGCCGGGGTGGGCGAGCGGGCTCGACGAGATCGAGTACTGCCGTGGCTGCAACGGCCGCAGGAACGGCAGGAGTTCGTCGAGGCCCGGGGCGGCGGCCCCGGCGTCCCGGAGCAGGTCGAGGATGTCCCGGCCCCAGAGCCAGGAGTCGAGGTCGGCGCGGTCGCCGTGGGCGACGACGGCGGCGAGGTCGCTGGTCGGGGCGCGTTCGGCGAGGTGGGCGATGAGGTCCCTGGACGGGGTGCGGATCTCGCGTCCGGTGCGCAGCACCTCGGCGAGCGGCCGTCCGTCGACGTCCTCGTCGCCGGTGGCGCCGAGGTGTTCCAGGAGGGTGCCGACGAGCACGTCGTCGTTGACGGGGACGACGGCGAGCGCGTCGCCGGCCTGGTAGGTGATGCCGCTGTCGCCGAGGTCGAACTCGTAGTGCCGGATCTCCTTGGCGCTGCCCGGTGCGGACAGGAGCCGGTTGACGGCGAGGCGGGCGGGGTAGGGGTTGCGCTTGTTCCAGGCGGAGCGGGCCGGGGCGGCCGGTGCGGGGGCGGGTCGCGCCGCCGCCGGGCCGCTCGCACCGGTCGTGCCGGTCTGCGCGGCGACGCGGTCCAGGACGGCGGCCGTCCACGCCGCCGCGGGTTCCTCGAAGTCGACGTCGCAGTCGACGCGGTCGTGCAGCCGGGTGGCCCCGAGCTGTTCCAGACGGGTGTCGATGACCTTGGCGGCCTGGCAGAAGTCGTCGTAGCCGCGGTCGCCGAGCCCGAGCACCGCGTAGCGCAGCGTTTCCAGGCGCGGTGCGGTGTCGGCCTGGAGCGCCTCCCAGAACAGTGCGGCGTTGTCGGGCATCTCGCCC
This sequence comes from Streptomyces sp. NPDC016677, assembly GCF_055562815.1. Lineage (NCBI taxonomy): Bacteria > Bacillati > Actinomycetota > Actinomycetes > Kitasatosporales > Streptomycetaceae > Streptomyces > Streptomyces sp. NPDC016677. The sequence continues at coordinate 919,760 of NZ_JBVHEO010000002.1, forward strand.
TCGCCGTACGTCGAGGTGACGACGAGGACGTGGGACATGGCGGCGAGCCGCTCGGGCGTGACCGCGTCCAGGGCCGCGGCGGTCCCGCCGAGGCCGCGGGCGCGGGCCCCGGCGACGAGTTCGCCGGCGAGGGCCTCGGCGTTGCCGGTCTGGGTGCCGAACAGGACGTCGACGGTGACCGCCGGGGTGCCGGCCGCCGCGGTGTCGCGGCGGCCGGCCGCCGCGATGCCGGCGAGGAACCCGGCGAGCCAGGACTCCTGCTGGGCGGAGAACGGCGCGTCGGCCGGGATGAGGGTGCCGGTGGGGGGCAGGAGGGTCATGCGGTCACCGCCTCGGTGGGGGGCTGCGGGGCGCGGCGGGCGGCGAGGTCGTCCAGTGCCGCGCCCGCGAGCAGTTCGTCGAACCGGGCGGCGCGCAGGCGGCCGGCGTTCTTCAGGGTCTGGTGGATGATCCAGCCGTAGGTGCCGGGGGCATCCATGCTGAGGTTGTTGCGCAGGCCGAGCGCGCGCTTGTAGTCGTCGAGGCGCTTGGTCGCGACGAGGGTGGCGAGTTCGTCGTCGTCGAACCGTTCCAGCGTGCCGCGCAGGTATTTCACGACGCGCTGCTTGACGAAGAAGTCCTCGGTGAGCACCAGGTTGCGGACGGCCTCGGCGACCCGTGGATCGTCGGGGCCGGTGGCTCCGGGCACCCGCTGGAGCGCGAGGTCCTGGGCGACGCCGAGCACGGTGTACGACGACAGCAGCGCGAACATGTCGTCGCTGCCCTGGTCGCCGAAGGCCGGGGCCCGGCCGCCGAGCACGGTGCGGCGGTCGCGGTAGTCGACCTTGAACGCGCGGAGCTTGTCCGTCGCGATCGAGGTCGCCAGCTCGTCCAGCAGTTCGCCCCGGCCGGCGGCGGCGAGGATCTCGCCGGCGTCCTGGTAGAGGAGCAGCGCGCGGGGCATCCCGCAGTACACGTGCTCGCGTTCGCGGTCCCAGTCGGCCAGCAGCCGGGCGGCGAGCGGGGAGCCGGTGGCCTCCACGTGCCAGGCCAGGAGCAGCCGTACGGCCGCCTCGTGGAAGGCGCCGTGCGCGGTGTCGGTCACCGGGAAGACGAGGAGGGAGTCGGCGCTGACCCGGCCGGGCAGGTCGCCCGAGGGGTCGTACTGGTAGAGGAAGCCGCCGCTCATGCCGTTGCCGAGGCCCTTGCCGAAGCCGCCGAGGTTGAGGACGGTGCCGCCGGTCATGTACTCGCAGCCGAAGTCGCCGAGGCCCTCGACGACGGCGGTGGCGCCGGAGTTGCGCACGGCGAACCGGTCGCCGGCCTCGCCCTGCACGAAGGTCCGGCCGCCGGTCGCGCCGAACAGGGCGAAGTTCCCGACCAGGACGTTGCCGCCGCGCTCCGCGCTGCCGCCGCCCGGGGCGCGCACGACGATCCGGCCGCCGCTCTGGCTCTTGCCGACGCCGTCGTTGGCGGTGCCGGTGTGTTCGAGGGTGATGCCGTCGTTGCAGAAGACGCCGTAGGACTGTCCGGCGGAGCCGGTGGTGCGGACGTGGACGGCGCCGTCGGCCAGGCGGCGGCGGCCCCGGTCGTCGGTGGTGACCGCGGGCGCGTCCACGGCGGGCCGGTGGTTGAGCAGCCGCTCCACGTCGATGGAGAGCTGGCCGCCGACCGACTTGTCGCTGTTGCGCAGCCGGACGCCGTCGACGAGCAGGGACGGCTCACGCCGGTCGAACAGGGCGGTCCGGACGCGCTCGATGAGGGCGTCGTCGGTGGTGAAGTCCTTCTCCAGGTACTCCGGGTCCGGCACGGTCTTCTCGGGGACGCGGGCCAGCAGCCGGCGGACGTCGAGGCGGCCGACGCTCGCCGGGTGGTCGAGGAGCTGGAGCAGGTCGGTGCGCCCCCGGGCCTCGCGCAGGGACCGCAGTCCGAGCCGGGCGAGGATCTGCCGGACGTCGTGGGCGATGTTGAGCAGGTACTGCGCCAGCGCGCGCGGGTCGCCCTCGAACGCCTCGGCGTTGGTGGTGAGCCCGGCCGGGCACTTCACGTTGCAGTTCTTCGCCATGACGCAGCCGAGCATCATCAGCGCGGTCGTGCCGAACTCGAAGCTGTCCGCGCCGAGCAGCGCCGAGGTGACGACGTCGCCGCCGGTCTGGTGCGCGCCGGAGCAGCGCAGGACGACCTTCTGCCGCAGGCCGTTGGCGAGGAGCGCCTGGTGCACCTCGGCGACGCCGATCTCCGCCGACCGTCCCGCGTACTTGAGGCTGGTGACGGCCGCGGCGCCGGTGCCGCCGGTGTTGCCGGCGACGTTGATGACGTCCGCGCCGGCCTTGGCGACGCCGACCGCGATGGTGCCGATGCCCTCCGAGGAGACCAGCTTCACGATCACCCGGACCCGGGCGGCCTTGCAGTCGTGGATGAGCTGCGCGAGGTCCTCGATCGAGTACGTGTCGTGGTGCGGGGGCGGCGAGATCAGCTCGATGCCGGGGGTGCCGCCGCGCGCCGCGGCGATGTCGACGGTGACCTTCGGGGCGGGCAGCTGACCGCCCTCGCCGGGCTTGGCGCCCTGGCCGATCTTGATCTCCAGTTCCTCCAGCATCGGGTCGGCGAGGTAGCCCGCCCAGATGCCGAACCGGCCGGACGCGAACTGCTTGATGCGGGAGCCGCGGACGGTGCCGTACCGGGAGTGGTGCTCGCCGCCCTCGCCGCTGTTGGACAGCGCGCCGACCATGTTGGCGCCGTGCGCGACGGCCTCGTGCGCGGTCGCGACCAGCGCGCCGTGGCTCATGGCGCCGGAGGCCAGGGACCGGGTGATCTCGTGCGCGGGCTGCACCTCGTCCAGCGGCACGCTCTCGGGTGCCTCGTCGAGGAGGGCGAGGAGGCGGGCGACGGGGCCGGTGGCGGTGACCGTGACGCCGTCGGCGGTCACGTCGAGGGTCTCGACCGCCCCCAGGTGCGCGAGCCCCTCGGCCAGGGCGGTGTGCCGGTCGGTGCCCGGGGCGGTGAGGCGCAGCCGGAAGGCGGCGGGGCCGGTGGCGGTCACGGTCACCCCGCGGGCGGTGATGCCGGCGTTGCCGTCGGTGGAGAAGCGTCCCAGCTCGCGGGCGAAGTCCTCGGCCGTACGCAGCCCGGTGACGTCGGCGGGCAGCGCGAGGACGTCACGGAGGGCGGACGGGCGCCGGGAGCGTTCCTCGTGGGTGGTCCGCAGGAAGGCGCGGTACCCGGGGGTGATCCGGAACGCGTCGATCTCGGCGTCGCTGAGCGCGTCGTACCCGGTGTTGCGGTACGCGGCGTCGGTGATGCCGAACGCGTCGTCGAGCTGGCCGAGGGTGAGCAGCCGCAGGGCGTCCGGGTCGTCCTCGCGCCCGAAGGCGGGCGGCTCCTCGGTCATGGAGCCGAAGCCGCGCACGGCGTGGACGCCGAAGGAGTGCCCGGCCCCGTCGGACCGCTCCTTGAACAGCCCGAGCAGCGGGATCTGCTGCTCGCTCCGCACGGTCCTGGCCCGCTCGTGCCAGTCGGTCGCGGCCTGTGCGATCCGGGCGAACCCGACACCCCCGACCGGTGACTCCAGGTGCGGGAAGACGCGCGCGAAGACGTCGTCGCGGGTGTCGAGGTAGTTGGGCTCGAAGAACTCGCCGCCGATGTAGCTCTCGGCGGTGCACAGCCCGACCCGGCCCATGGTCTTGGCGAGGGACTTCTCGGCCGCCTTGCGGAACTTGGCCAGGGCCCGGTCGGTCTCGGTGATCTCGCCGGCGGGCGCCGGCGCGCTCGGGTACCGCTCCTCGGCGCGCAGCCGGGCGCTGAGGCTGTAGACCGCGGAGGCGCCGAAGCCGAGCGCGGTGGCGACGTGGTGCGAGGAGGCCAGCTGGCCGCTCTCGACGACGAGCGAGGCCCGCAGCCGCAGCCCGGTCTCGATCAGGCGCTGGTTGACCGCCGCGACGGCGAGGACGACGGGCAGCGGCGCCCGCGTGGAGGAGACCGCCCGGTCGGTGAGGAGGGCGATGCCGCCCTGGCCGGCGGCGAACCGCTCGACGTCGTCGCAGAGCCGTTCCAGGGCCGACCGCAGCGCGTCCGCGTTGGCGGCGGCGTCCCCGGGCACCGGCTCGTAGAGCATGGCGAAACGTTCCAGCGGAACGATCCGCTGGTCGCGCAGGCGGACCATGTCGAGGTGGCCGAGCACGGGCGAGGAGACCACGAGCTGCCGCCCGGCGGTCCCGCCCGACTCGCCGGTGCCGTCGGGCTTCGGGCCGAGCGCGACCCGCATGCTCATGCCGTCGGCCTCGCGGATGCTGTCCAGCGGCGGGTTGGTCACCTGGGCGAAGCGCTGCGAGAAGTACTTCGCCATGCCGCCCTCGGTGTCGCTGAGCGCGTTGATGGCGTTGCCGTAGCCCATCGCGGAGATCCGCTCCGACCCGTCGGCGAGCATCGGGTCGAGCATGAACCGGAAGCTCTCCTGGTTCAGCGACCAGGCCACGTACCGGCCCGCCAGGGACAGGTCGCCGTCGTAGCCGAGCGTGGTCGTGCCGCGGTAGTAGTCGGGCGCGGGCAGGTCGTCGAGGTGGACGCGGGCCGCGTCCAGCAGCTCGCTGTAGGGCCGGCGCGCGGCGAGGGCGTCGAGCACCTCCCGGGTGCGCAGGACGCGGCCGGCGCGGTGGTCCACGACGAGCATGCCGCCCGCCTCGATGCGGCCCCGGTGCACGACCTCCTCGTCGGGGAAGGCGACCTGGCCCGCCTCCGAGGCCACCATGAGGTACTCGGCGGTCTCCACGGTGCGCAGCGGGCGCAGGCCGAGCCGGTCCAGGCGGGCGCCGATCACGTCCCCGTCGCTGAAGATGACGGCCGCCGGACCGTCGTTCTTCTCCTCGTACAGCGAGAAGTACTCCAGCATGTCGCGGACGGCGGCGGGCAGGGTGCGGTCGTTCTCCCAGGCCGGCGGCATGAGCGTGACGACGGCCTCGACGAGGTCCAGGCCCTCGTCGAAGACCCGGCTCTGCAGGGTCTGGTCGAGGCGGCTGGAGTCGGACTGCCCCGGCGGGCGCACGATGGAGCGGGTGCGGGCGCGGGCGAGGGCCTCGTCGGTCAGGCGGTTCTTGCGGTCGGTGTTCAGCTCGCCGTTGTGCGCCATGAGGCGGAACGGCTGGGCCATCGTCGGGTGCGGTTCGGTGTTGGTGGAGAACCGGGTGTGGAAGTACAGGGAGCGCACGGAGTGCCGCGGGTCGCACAGGTCGCGGAAGTAGCCGATGACCTCGCCGGAGTTGAGGCGTCCCTTGAGCACCTGGGTCCGCGCGCTCAGCGACAGCGGGTAGAGCCCGGCGAAGGTGTCGCCGGCGTAGGCGACGGCCTCGATCGCGAGCAGGGCGCGGTGGGCGGCGGCGTCGACCTCGCGGCGCTCCCACCGCTCGGGGGCGCGGAACACCCACTGCACCAGGGGCAGCTGGTACCGCTCGGCGGCGGGCCGCGCGACGCTGTGGTCCACGGGGACGTCACGGACCAGCAGCAGCTCGAAGCCCTGCTCGGCGATGCTCCGGGCGACCAGGTCCGTCGCGGCGGCGCGGCGGCCGGCGTCGGTGGGCACGAAGCAGTTGGCGACGCCGAAGTGCCCGGCGCGCAGGGCCGTGCCGGTGAGCGCGGCGAAGAACTCGACCGACAGGTCGACGCTCACCCCCGCGCCGTCGCCGACGCCCTCGGCGGAGGTGCCGCCGCGGTGCGGGATGGCGCGGAGCGCCTCGTCGCCCTTGCGGATGACGTCGTGGCTCGGGGTGCCGTCGAGACGGGTGAGGAAGCCGACGCCGCAGTCGCTGTGGTCGCGGGCAGGGTCGTACAGACCGGTGGCGGTGTGGTTCAAGAGCGGTCCTGTGAGCGAGTGCCGGCTGGGGGTGCCTCCCGGGCCCTCGGGCGCCGGGGAGGAACGGCCAGGCTGCGTCGGTGGAGCGCTCGCCGCGGGCGGACCGGCACGACGGCCGGGTCCCTGAGTGGTACGTCTGCACGGTAAGGCGTGCCTAACCCCTACCGCAAGTGTGTGGCCTGCGGTTTTTCCGGACGGCTCGGCGTGCCCGGGGGCGTCAGGGTGTCCGGTCGGGTCCGGTGACGTCGCGCAGCGCCCGCTCCGCGCGCCGGGCCAGACCGTCCGCGCCGCAGTCGCGGGCCAGGGCCAGGCCCCGGTCCAGTTCGGCCGGGGAGCGGGCGGCGATGCCGTACTCGACCTGGGCCGCGGCGTGCTCGTAGCGGCAGGGCGAGGCCGCCAGGCGGGCGGCGGCCTGGGCGGCGAGGCCGACCGCGCGCCGTCCGGTCTCCAGCGCGGCGGCGCAGCGCAGGGCCTCCCCGACGGCGGTGTCCGTGCCGAACCGCTCGGCCTGCCGGCGGGCCTCGTCGGCCAGCCGGGCGGCGCGGGCGGGGTCCTCGCCGGCCAGCGCGCGGGCCAGGTCGACCGCCCAGGGGACCATCACCGGGTTGTGGTGGCCGCGGGCCGCGGCGGCCTTCTCGGCGGCCTCCAGTTCGTTGACGCCGTCCTTGGTGCGGCCGACCGCGAGCAGCAGGCGGCCACGGACCGAGCGCGGGTCGGGCAGCACGATCGTGGACGGGTACGGCGGCGCGAAGTCGTACTGCTCGGCGATCTCCCACGCCTCGTCGACATGACCGCGGGCGAGCAGGGTGTCGACCAGGTTGCACGTCGCCGACCAGTACAGCGGCAGGCCGCGGCCGACCCGCTCGGCCAGCCGCAGCGACTCGCGCAGGGACGCCTCGGCCTCGGGCAGCCGGCCGCGCCTGCGGTGGCCGAGACCGACGTAGGCGTGGGCGAGGGCGAGGTGACCGCCGCTCCAGCCGGCCGTCTCGTAGGCGCGCAGGGCCTCGGCGAAGAGGGCGTCGGCGCGGTCCAGGCGGTCGGTGCAGGCGTAGGCGCTGGCCAGCATCATCAGCAGTTCCAGGCCCCACTCGGTGTCGGTCCAGCCGAGTCCGGGGGCGAGGCGGCCGTCGACCAGGGCGCGGTCGCACAGCGCGGCGATCTCCTCGGCGCTCTCCCCGCGGGTCATGGCGTCGAAGGCGCGCAGGATGAGCAGGGCGCGCTCGGCGTTGTCCCGGCCGGTGCAGGTGGCGGCGAGGGCGGCCAGCCGCTCGGAGCGGCCCGGTACGACGGACTCGCCGGCGTGGATGCCCTCCCACATGTACTGGACGGCCTGGAGCCGCAGGCGGGCGGGGCCGTCGGGGTGCCGGGCGGCCTCGGTCTCGACGGTGCGGACCGCCTCCTCCAGCTGGTCGTTGTGGAGCAGCGCCTGGGAGAGGCGGACGACGGCGTCCACGCGTTCGTCGCCGTGCAGGCCGGGCATGCCGAGGGCCTCGCGGAGGTGGCCGACGGTGGTGGCGGGCGAGGTGAGCAGGGTGGCGCAGCCGAGTTCGTACAGCACGCGCGCGTGGGTCTCGGGCGGCGGGGGCTCCGCCAGGGCGCGCTCCAGGCAGTGGCGGGCGGCGTCGGGGGCGCCGACGGCGAGGTGTTCGCGGGCGGCCTCGCGGAGCTGCTCGACCAGTTCCTCGTCGTCGTCCGGATGGACCTGGAGGAGGTGGCGGGAGGCCGCCGCCGCGCCCAGGCCCAGGTCGGTGACGAGCCGGGCGGCGATGCCGTGCATGGCCCGGCGCAGCCCGTCCGGGATGGACTCGTAGACGGCGGTGGCTATCAGCGGGTGACGGAACTCCAGGGCGTCGTCGCCGGGGCCGGACGCGACGAGGATGCGGTCGTCGCGCAGGAGCCCGGCGCAGCGTGCGGCCTCGTCGCGGCTCATGGTGGTGAGCGCGGCGCACAGGGAGACGGTGATGCCGGTGCCGAGGACGGCCGCGGCCCAGGCGAACCGGTGGGCGTCGACGCCGAGTTCCTCCAGGCGGGCGATGAGGCCGACGCCGCGGCCGGCCTCGTTCAGGGCGCGCAGTTCGGCGGCGTTGGCCGCGACGGGTTCGAGGGCGCTGTCGCGGACCTTGGCGAGGAGTTCGACGGTGTCGTAGGGGTTGCCGCCGGTGACGGTCCACACCTCGCGGCAGAACGGGTCGTCGGCGCCGGCGCCCAGGGTGGCGCGGGTGAGCCCGGCCGCGGCCTCGTGGGTGAGCAGGCTCAGGGTGGTGACGGAGGCGTGCGCGAGGGCGGCGACCGTGTCCAGGTACCGGGCGCTGTCGCCGCCGCCGTCGCCGGGGCGGAAGGCGGTCACCACCAGGACGGGCAGTTCGCCGAGGTGTTCGGCGAACGCGGCGAGCCAGCGCAGGGTCTCCTGGTCGGCCCAGTGCAGGTCGTCGATGAGCAGGACCAGCGGCGGTGCGCCGTCGGCGAGCCGCCGTACGGTCTCGACCAGCCCGTCGCACACGCCCCGCGGGTCGGCCGGCCGTTCACCCGGACCGGCGGTGCCGAGGGCGGGGCCGACGATGTCGTACCAGTCGCCGAGGAGGTCGCGCGCCTCGTCGGGGTGGAGCGACAGGAGCGCGGGCTGGAGCAACTGCCGTACGACGTTGTACGGGACGGACCGCAGGGTCTCGCCGCCGCGCGCGTGCTGGACGGCGCAGCCGCGGGCCTCGGCGAGGCGGCGGGCGGTGGCCAGCAGGGCGGTCTTGCCGAGGCCGGCCTCGCCGCGGAAGACCAGCAGGGCTCCGGAGGACGAACGGTCCGCGCACAGGGCGTCGACCGCCCGGACGACGGCGGCGACCTCCTCGTCGCGCTCCCACAGAGCGGCCGGGGCGGCTGCCGTGGGCCTTGCCTCCGTCATCCCGCTACCTCCCCGAGTCGCCCGAATGACGTACCGACTCCGAGCCTAGCCGCCCCGACCGCGCGACGCCGTGTGGTCGTTACGGGTCTTGCCCTACCGGGCGACTTCGTGTACGGGGAGGGCGCTGCCGTGGGCCCCTGGGCGTCAATCGCCGCCGTACGCTGGGGATTTCGGGGCGGTACGGGGGTGGCGGCGCCGGGCGCGGGCAGGGCGGCGGGAAATGCCCCCTCCCTCTCATACGACTTTCACCGACGCCTCATACGGTGGGGACATGACGCAGGAGACTCCTCCCGGGTGGTATCCGGACCCCGGGCAGACAAGTGACGGTCCCGCCACCGAGCGCTGGTGGGACGGCAGGGCGTGGACGGACCGGATCCGTCCCGCGGGGGGTCCCCCGGAACAGCCGCCGGCGGACGGCGCGCGGCGGGCGACGGAGCCGGAGGGGCCGGAGGGGCCGGAGGGGCCGGCGAATTCGGCGGATTCGGATTCGGATTCGGCGGATTCGGCGAGAGCAGTGGGACTGGCGAAGCCCGCGGTGGCGGGGGACGCGGTCGCCGGGCGGCCGGACACGGCCGCCGCCGTCCCGGGAGAACCCACCCCCGAAGAGCCCGCCCTCGCAGAACCCGCCTTGGCGGAACCCGGCACCGGACAGCCCACGCAGGCCGGCCCCGGACAGCCGGCGGCAGCCGGCGTCGGGCCCGGGCAGCCGCCCGTGGCCGGCACCGCGACCGCGCCGGGGCAGCCGCCCGTGCCCGGTCCCGTCCCCGGGTATCCGGCGCCGCCGGCCTACGCGGCGTACCCCCCGCACCCGGGGTACCCGGCGCAGCCGCCGCCCCCGCGGCGGAGCGGTCTGCGGACGGGGATAGCCGTGGCCGTCACGGCGGCCGTGCTGGCGAGCATCGGCGTCGGCGTGTACGCGCTGGCCGGTGACGGCGACGGGAACGGTGACGACCGTGCCGTCTCGCAGCAGCGGAGCCCCGGCGGGCAGGACGGCGAGGGCCTGCCGGACAGCCCGTTCGGCGATTCGGGCGGCGGCTCCGGCGGCGGCGACGGCGAGTCGCCCGCGCCGCGGGGCTCCGAGGCCCCCCGGATCGAGAGCGGCTCGGTGCCGGACGCGGTCAGCGGGATCAGCCTGCCCGTCCCGGACGGCTGGTACGGCCAGGAACTGACGGTCGGCGCCCAGGTCTCCTCGAACGAGTCCTACGAGTGCCCCGGCGACAGCTCCTCCTCCTGCACCAAGGGCGGCGCCTACTCGGCGCCGGCGATGGTGCTGGGCACCGAGGGCTCCACCGCCGAGGAGGTCGCGAAGGCGGACATCTCGGCCAACGCGGAGGAGTCCTACGGCGGCGACAGCTACGGCTCGATCACCTCTCACGACGTGCTGTCCTCGAAGGCGGTCACCGTGGCCGGGCAGAAGGGCTACCAGGTCCGCTGGAAGGCCGTCACGAGCAAGGGCTCCGACGGCTACGTCCAGTCGCTGGCCTTCCCCTCGCCGGCCAACCCGCAGCAGATCGTCGTCGTGCGGTTCGGCGTCGACGTCAGCGAGGAGCAGTCCGTCATCGACGAGATCGCCGAGGGCATCGAGGTGTCGACGTCGGGCGGCACGGGCAGCGGCCAGGACGTCTGACCGGACCGCCGGCCCGTCCGGTCCCGGACCGGCCCGTACGGGCTGTCGGCCGGGTGGAACGCCCTTCCGCTCGAAGGGCGCCCCACCCGGCCGGGGGGTGCGCGCCGCCCCCGTCCCCACGGTGCGGCGCGAGCAGGCCACCGTCCAGTCATCCCACGGACGGTGACCTGGGTCTCAGGTCAGGCCCAGCACGGGGAGCACCGCGGCCTCCACGAAGCGGACGAGGTACTCCGCGTCGGCGTACTCCCCTTCCATCACCGGCCGGACGCGCAGCACGCCGAACATCTGGACCGGCACGAACTCCAGCGCGGGATGACCCGCGGCCACCTCGCCCCGTTCGACGCCGCGGCGCAGGATCTCGCGCAGGGCGGCGATCTCCGGTTCGACCAGCGCCTCGCGCAGCGCCAGTTTGAGCTCCGGGTCCTCCACGACGGCGTGGCCGAGCGCCTGGAGCAGCCGGGTGTCCTCGCCGGACCAGGCGCCCGCCGCCCGGGCCGCCAGCCGCAGGTCCTCGGCGAGCGACCCGGTGTCGATGCCCTCGAAGCGCACCCTCCGGCGCGACCGCAGAGCCGCCGCGACGAACTGCGGCTTGGTCTTCCACTGCCGGTAGAGCGTGGACTTGCTGCACCGGGTGCTGGCGGCGATGCCCTCCATGGTCACGGCGTCGTAGCCGCACTCCCGGATCCGGTCGACGACGGCGTCGAGGAACTCCTGCTCGCGCTCGGGCGTGAGTTTGGAGCGGCGCGAGGTGCCGACCGTCTCCGGTCGGTCCGCGGCCTGCGACGTCATGGTGCTGCTCCTCTTGCCTTGTCTCCGGCATCCGGTCCGGGGTTCCGCCCCAGCGTTCCGATACGCCAGTGTACCGGTACCCGAGCGTACCGATACTCCATCGTATCGGTACACTGGCGTATCGGAACGAACCCGTATCGATCAAACGAATCCGTGCTGATGAGGCGTACCCACCCGGTGCCCGCACATCCGTGGCGGTACGGGCCGCCAGAACACCGCACGCACCACCGTCAGCGAAGGGGCCGGGGGATGAACGCCCGCAGCGAGCCTGCAGAAGCGGAGCCGGACGCACCGGCCAGGCCACCCCTGGTCCGGGAGCTCCTGCTCGTGGCCGGACTCTTCCTCGTCTACAAACTCGGCCGGCGCCTGGCGACCGGCCACACCGGCGAGGCGTTCCGCAACGCCCACCACGTGTGGGACCTGGAGCGGTGGCTGCGCCTGCCCGGCGAGGGCGGCGTCCAGTCGCTGCTGCTGCACGGCGACGCCCTCGTGCGCGTGGCGAACACCTACTACGCGACCGTGCACTTCCCGGCCACCGCCGCGTTCCTCCTGTGGCTCTACCTGCGCCGGCCCCGGCACTACGTGTGGGCCCGCCGGGTCCTGGCCGCGCTGACCGGCGCGGCGCTGGTACTGCACCTGACGTTCCCGCTCGCGCCGCCGCGGATGCTGGGGGCGGCGGGCCTGGTGGACACGGCGCGCGTCTACGGGCCGTCGGTCTACGGCCCGCCGCGCACGGACACGCTGTCGAACCAGTTCGCGGCGATGCCGTCACTGCACTTCGGCTGGGCCCTGATGGTGGCGATCGGGCTGATCGTCGCCACCCGGTCCCGCTGGCGGTGGCTGTGGCTGCTGCACCCGCTGCTGACACTGCTGGTGATCGTGGGCACCGCGAACCACTACTGGCTGGACGTCATGGTGGCGTCGGCGCTGCTCGGGCTGGCCCTGGCGGTGATCCGCCTGCCGCACCGCCGGCCGGCCGGGACGACCGGCGGACGGCCCAGGCTGCGGGTTCGTCCGCAGCCGGTCGAACGGCGCCGGCTGGTGGGGGCGGGCCGATGAGCGCCGCCCTCGTCGCCGTCGTCCTCTCCCTGGTCTCCGCCGTCGCCTACGCGGCCGCGGCCGTCGCCCAGGAGCGGCTGGCCACCCGCCGTCCGGGCACGGGCGTACTGCGGCTGCTGGGCAGCGGGGCGTGGTGGTGGTCGGTGGCGCTGAACGCGTCGGCCGCGCTGCTGCACGTCGGCGCACTGCGGTACGGCCCGCTCACCGTCGTCCAGCCGCTGGGCGCGCTCACCCTGGTCGCGGCGGTGCCCATGGGGGCGCGGCTGGCGGGGCGGCGGGTCGGCGCGGCCGAGTGGCGGGGCACCGGGCTGACCCTGCTCGGGCTCGGCGCGCTGCTGGTCACGGCGTCCGGCCCGGCCCCCGACGATGTGCTGAGCGTCCCGGAGGCGGTGGCGGTGGCGGGCGTGACGGCGGTGCTGATCGGGGCGCTGGCCCGACCCGGCGCGCGGCCCGGCCTGCGGCACGCGAGTGCGTCCGGCGTCGCCTCCGGGGTCGCCTCGGCGCTGACCCAGACCGTCACGGTCGCCGCCACGGACGGCACCGGACCGCTGCTCGGCGTCCAGGTGATCGGCGTGGCGGTCCTGGTCGCGGCCTTCGCGACCGGCGGCCTGCTGCTGTCGCAGACGGCGTACCGGGGCGGCCTGGGCGCTCCGCTGGCGGTGGTGACCCTGGCCAACCCGGTGGCCGCCGCGGCGATCGGCGTGGCCCTCCTCGGCGAGCGCCTGCGGGGCGGCCCGCCCGGCGTCCTGCTGACCCTGACCGGAGCGGCCCTGGCCGCCTGGGGCGTCCTCGTCCTGACCCGGGCCGCTCCGGGCCCGCTGCGAAGGGCGCCGGAATCGTCCCCGGCACTCCTGCGAACGGCCCCCGAACCGTCCCCCACACGCCCGCGAACGGCCCCCGAACCCTCCCCGGCCGCCGGCCAAGCCGCCCCTCTCCCGGCGCCGGACGGCCCGGACCCGGCGCGGATCCGGCCCCCGGCCCCCATCGCCGCGACACCGCCCCGCCAGGCACCGTCCCGCCAGGCACCGCCGCGGCAGGCACCGCCCCGCCAGGCACCGCCCCGGCAGGCGTCGCCGCGGCAGCGCCCGGACGCCGGGCAGCTCACGCCCCTGTAGCCGGCCCGGGTCTCCGGACGGTCACTCGCCGCCGATCGCCGGGTCGCTCACGCCCGCCCGGCCGTTCTCGACGTGGCCGGCGAAGCGGCGCAGGAACGACGGGTCGGCCTCGGAGGTGACCGTCAGGTCGTACCAGCGGCGGCCGGCCGTGAGGTCGACGGTGTGCCGGACGGTGGCTCCGGGGCGCACGGTGAGGGTCCGGCCGCGCCCGCCGTAGGCGTTGGCCAGCTTCAGCCGGACCGTTCCGGAGCCCCGGTTGGTGAGGGTCAGCTCGATGTCGTCGCGGACGTGACGGGCCGTGACCTCGGGGCCGGCGGTCCCGGCCCGCTGCCGGAAGACGCGCAGGAAGCCGTTGGGACCGTGCACGGTCAGGTCGTGGGCGCCGCCCGAGTACGCCCCGTTCCAGGTGTCGGAGACGCGCTTGCCGGCCTCGGTGGTGTACGTCCAGGGGCCGTCGGTGCGGTTGCCGGAGGTGACGAGGAAGGCGGCGCCCGCCTGGGCACCGGAGGCGAAGGTGAGGCTGAGGGTGCCGGCGGCCGGGTCGGCCGAGGCGTCCACCAGCGGGGCGTACCGCAGCGGGCGGGCCGGACGCAGACCGCGCTCCTGCCGGGGCATGCCGGGTTCCGCCGGGGGCGTGGGACGGTAGTCGGGGTGCCGGTCGCGGTCCTGGGGCTCGTAGGCGTCGGTGTCGGGCAGGCGGGCGGGGCGGCTGTCCTTGCGGGAGAAGTCGAAGGCCGAGGTCAGGTCGCCGCAGATCGCGCGCCGCCACGGGGAGATCTGCGGCTCGCGGACACCGAAGCGGCGCTCCATGAAACGCAGGATCGAGGTGTGGTCGAACGTTTCGGAGCAGACGTAACCGCCCTTGCTCCAGGGGGAGACGACCAGCATCGGGACGCGCGGGCCGAGCCCGTAGAAGCCCTCGGCGTAGCGCGAGCTGCCCGGGAAGACGTCCAGCGAGACGTCGGCCGTCGAGCGGCCCTGCGCGTCGGACCTCGGCGGCAGCGGCGGCACCAGGTGGTCGAAGAAGCCGTCGTTCTCGTCGTAGGTGATGAACAGGGCCGTCTTCGCCCACACCTCGGGGTTGGAGGTGAGCGCGTCCAGGACCTGGGAGATGTACCAGGCGCCGTAGTTCGAGGGCCAGTTGGAGTGCTCGGAGAAGGCCTCGGGCGCGGCGATCCAGGAGATCTGCGGCAGCTTGTCCGCCTTCACGTCGGCGCGCAGCAGGTCGAAGTAGCCGTCGCCGTTCGCCGCGTCGGTGCCGGTGCGGGCCTTGTCGTACCAGGGGTCGCCCGGCTTCGCGTCGCGGTACTTGTTGAAGTAGAGCAGGGAGTTGTCGCCGTAGTTGCCGCGGTAGGCGTCGGAGATCCAGCCCCAGGAACCGGCGGCGTCCAGGCCGTCGCCGATGTCCTGGTAGACCTTCCAGGAGATCCCGGCCGCCTCCAGGCGCTCGGGGTACGTCGTCCAGTCGTAGCCGAGTTCGTCGTTGCCGAGGACCGGGCCGCCGCCCTTGCCGTCGTTGCCGGTGTGGCCCGACCACATGTAGTAGCGGTTGGGGTCGGTGGAGCCGATGAACGAGCAGTGGTAGGCGTCGCAGACGGTGAACGCGTCGGCGAGGGCGTAGTGGAAGGGGATGTCCTCGCGGGTCAGGTACGCCATCGTGGTCGTGCCCTTGGCGGGCACCCAGCGGTCGTACTTGCCGTCGCGGTACGCCTCCTGGCCGTCGGGCCAGCTGTGCGGCAGGCCCTCCAGGAACTGCATGCCGAGGTCGTCGGCGTCCGGGCGGAAGGGCAGCACCTCGGTGCCGTCGGCCGTGGTCTGGTGCCACACCGACTTGCCGCTGTCCAGGGTGACCGGGTGCGGGTCGCCGAAGCCCCGGACGCCGCGCAGGCTGCCGAAGTAGTGGTCGAAGGAACGGTTCTCCTGCATCAGGACGACGATGTGCTCGACGTCCTCGATCGATCCGGTCCGGTGGTTGGCCGGGAGCGCCGCGGCCCGCTGGATGCTCGCGGAGAGCGCGCTGAACGCCGTGGTGGCGCCCGCGATCTGGAGGAATCGGCGCCTGTTGACTTCGGCCATGGGGTGGTGTGCCTCTCGCCTCGGGGGTGTGGGGCGGGTCCGGTGACGGCGGGCCGCGCGCGAGGAGTGTTCCAGGAGCACCGAACGTGCGGGAAGGGTCGGATGGCGTTCATGTGAAGGTCGCCGGTACGCGGGGTGTGAGGGCCCCGTCCAGCGGGGATGGTCGCGATCATGACAGGCATGCACACGGTCCCCCCGCCGACCCGTCGTCCCCTGCGCCAGCTCCTCGCCGCCTCCGTGGGCAACGCGGTGGAGTGGTACGACTGGTACGCCTACACCTTCCTCGCCACCTACATCGCGGGCCAGATCTTCCCCAAGGGCGCGGACAGTTCGCTGGTGCCGCTGCTGTCGACGTTCGCGGTGTTCGCCGTGGGCTTCTTCATGCGCCCGGTCGGCGGACTGCTGATGGGCGCGGTGGCCGACCGGCACGGCCGCCGGGCGGCCCTGACGGTCACCATCCTGCTGATGGGCGGCAGCAGTCTGCTGGTCGGCCTGACCCCGACCTACGCGGCGGCGGGCGTCCTCGCCCCGGTGATCCTGGTGCTGGCCCGGCTGCTCCAGGGCCTTTCGGTGGGCGGCGAGTTCGCGGCGTCGACGACCTTCCTGGTGGAGTCGGCGGGGCCGGGACGCCGCGGCCTGTTCTCCAGCTTCCAGTACGTCTCGACGACCGCCGGGCAGCTCCTCGCCTCGGGGATCTCGGCCCTGCTGGTGAACGTCCTCGGCGAGGCGAGCATGGACGGCTGGGGCTGGCGCGTGCCGTTCGTCCTCGGGGCCGTGTTCAGCCTGGCCGGGTTCTGGATCCGGCGGGGCGCCGAGGAGACCCGCAGCGCGGAGCAGGCGCGGGCGCCGCGCCCCGGGCTGTTCGAGGCGCTGCGCCGCCATCCGCGCCAGTCCCTCCTCATCGGCGGCATCACCGCGGGCGGCACCCTCGCCTACTACACCTGGACCTCGTACCTGCCGACGTACGCCGAACTCAACGCCGGCGTCACCAAGTCCGACGCGCTGCTGGCCGGCACGGTCTCGCTGGCCTTCTTCGCCCTGCTCCAGCCGGTGGGCGGGATGCTGTCGGACCGGTTCGGGCGCCGTCCCCTCCTCCTCTTCTTCGGCCTCGGCTTCGCCCTGCTCAGCGTGCCCCTGCTGCACGCCCTGCGGGACTCGTTCGCCGTCCTGCTGCTGGTGCAGTGCGCCGGGATGGTCCTGCTCACCGGCTTCACCTCGATCAGCGCGGCCGTCAACGCCGAGCTCTTCCCGCCCCGGGTGCGGGCGGCCGGCATCGGCTTCCCCTACTCGCTGACGGTCGCGCTGTTCGGCGGCACGGCCCCGTACGTCGGCACGCTCTTCAAGGAGCTGGGGCACGCCGGGATCTTCCCGTGGTACGTCGCCGCGCTGTGCCTGCTCTCCTCGCTGGTGTACCTGCGGCTGCCGGAGACCGCCCACCGGGAGCTGGAGCGCTGACCGGCCGGGACGGTCGGCCCACGGACCGGGCGGCCGCGTCGGCCATCCCCGCCCCGCCCGGGCAGGACGTACAGTGGGGCCGGCCTCCGTACCGACAGCAGAGAGTGAGCCGGCAGATGCAGCCGACGTTCGTACTGGTGCACGGCGCGTTCGCGAACTCCTTCTCCTTCGCGCCGCTCCAGGCCGAACTCGGTCTCCTCGGACACCGTTCGGTCGCCGTCGACCTGCCCGGCCACGGCTTCGGCGCGACGTTTCCGGGCGCCTACCAGGCGCCGCAGGACCCGGAAGGTCTCGCCACCGCGCCCGGCGCGATCAAAGGGGT
This sequence comes from Streptomyces sp. NPDC016677, assembly GCF_055562815.1. NCBI lineage: Bacteria > Bacillati > Actinomycetota > Actinomycetes > Kitasatosporales > Streptomycetaceae > Streptomyces > Streptomyces sp. NPDC016677. The sequence continues at coordinate 936,923 of NZ_JBVHEO010000002.1, forward strand.
CACGCTCGCCGACAATGTCGCCCACCTGACCGGCGTCCTGGAGCGGGCCAAGGAGAACGGCCCGGTCGTCCTCGTCGCGCACAGCCGCGGCGGCATCACGGCCACCGCCGCGGCCAACGCCCGGCCGGACCTGATCGACCGCCTCGTCTACGTCGCCGCCTGGTGCCCGGTCGACCTCGACGTCGGCGACTACTACGCCGAGCCGGAGATGGCCACGGTCGACACCGCCTCACTGGCCCTGGCGGCGGCCGGGAACCCGGCTGAACTCGGCCTGCTGCGCGTCAACTTCCGCACCGCCGACCCCAAGGCCCTCGCGGCGCTCAAGGCGGCCTTCCTCGCCGACGGCACCGACGCGGAGTTCCTGGCCTTCCTGAACACCTTCCAGCCCGACGAGAACCTCGACGTCGGCACCTCCGCCGACCGGGCGCGGGCCGAGACCTGGGGCCGCGTGCCGAGGACGTTCGTACGCCTGACCCACGACGCCGGCATGCCCCTCGCCATGCAGGACCGGCTGATCCGCGAGAGCGACGCGCTGACGCCGGACAACCCGTCCGACGTCCGCACCCTGGAGAGCAGCCACCTGCGCTGGCTGATCCGCCCGGCACCGGCGGCCCGGGTCCTGGCGGAACTGGCCGCGCTCCCCGCGGGAAGCTGAGGCCGGGCGGTCAGGCGGTCGGCGACAACAGACCGGCCATGGCCGCCAGTACCCCGGGCGCGACCCTGTAGTACACCCAGCTGGCACGGCGCTCCGATGCGAGCAGCCCGGCCTCCCGCAGCTTGCGCAGGTGGTGGCTGACCGTGGGCTGGGAGACCCCCACGTCCTGGATGTCGCAGACACAGGCCTCTCCGGCCGGCTGGGCGGCGATCTTCGAGAACAGCCGCAGCCGCACCGGGTCGGAGAGCGCCTTGAACATGACGGCGATCCGCTCCGCGTCCGCGGCGGACAGCTCTTCCTTGCCCAGCGGCCGGCAGCACCAGGAGGCGGTGGCGTCCGGACCGGTGGGGTCAACGGCCAGATTCGACATGCCTCCATATTGACAGGCGTCGAAGCATCGGCCAAGCGGCGAACAGGGCCCCGGGCGCGGGCGCAGGATGCCCGACCGTCCATGAATTCGATGAACTTCTATGTTGACGCTCATCGATTCCAGAGCCATGCTGAGTGACATCGACAGACATCGAAACGGCAGCCGAGGAGTCGTCGCCATCATGTCCACCGCCCCTGTTCCCCCCGTGATCGTCATCGGCGCCGGCCCCGTCGGCCTGGCCGCCGCGGCCCACCTGACCGAGCGCGGCCTGACCCCCCTCGTGCTCGAAGCGGGCCGGACCGCCGGCGCCGCCGTGCGCGAATGGGCACATGTCCGCCTGTTCTCCAGCTGGGCCGAGGTCGTCGACCCGGCCGCCGAGAAGATCCTCGCCACGACGGGCTGGAGCAGGCCCGACGCCGCCGGCTGCCCGACCGGCGGCGACTGGGCCGAGCACTACCTGCGGCCGCTCGCCGACGCGCTCCAGGACCGGGTGCGCTACGGCGCCCGGGTCACCGGCGTCTCGAAGGCCGGCCGCGACCGCGTCGTGGACGCCGACCGCGACGCGCAGCCGTTCGTCGTGCACGTCGAGCACACCGATGGCCGGGAGGAGAGGCTCCTGGCCACTGCCGTGATCGACGCCTCCGGCACCTGGAGGCTGCCCTCCCCCGCCGGTGGCAGCGGCCTGCCCGCCCTGGGCGAGCGCGCGGCGGCCGACCGCGTCACCTACCGCGTCCCCGACTTCTCGGACCCCGCCGCGCGGGCCCGCTACGCCGGCAAGCGCACCGCCGTCATCGGCTCCGGTGCCTCCGCGTTCACCGCGCTGGCCGCACTCGCCGAGCTGGCCCGCGCCCAGGACGGCAGGGGGACGAAGGCGGTGTGGGTGCTGCGACGCGGCATCTCGGGCTCCACCTTCGGCGGCGGAGCGGCGGACCAGCTGCCCGCGCGCGGAGCACTGGGCCTCGCGGCCAAGGCCGCCGTCGAGGACGGCCACGCCGAGGCGGTCACCGGTTTCCGGACCGAAGCCTTCGAACGCGGCGCCGACGGCCGAGTGGTCCTCGCCGCCGAGGACGGCCGGCGACTCGACCCGGTGGACGAGGTCGTCGTCCTGACCGGGTTCCGCCCCGATCTGTCGTTCCTCTCCGAGGTGCGCCTGCGCCTGGACGACCGCCTGCAGGCCCCCGTGGCGCTCGCACCGCTGATCGACCCCAACCAGCACTCGTGCGGCACCGTCCACCCGCACGGCCACCGGGAGCTCTCCCACCCGGACTCCGGTCTCCATCTCGTCGGCATGAAGAGTTACGGCCGCGCCCCCACGTTCCTGGCCATGACCGGCTACGAGCAGGTCCGCTCCGTGGCGGCGGCCCTGGCGGGCGACACCGACGCCGCCGACCGGGTGGAGCTCGTCCTGCCGGAGACCGGCGTGTGCGGCGGCTCGGGCCTCTTCGACTCCGCCGGCACCCCTGGGACCGCCACCACCGGCACCACCGGCACCGGCACGGACGGCTGCTGCGCGCCCGCCGCTCCGCTGCTCTCCGTCTCCCCCGCCGGGCCCCGGCCGCACTGATCAGCGTGCGGCCGGGGTGAACCTCTTGCGCCAGGCCAGGGACACGTGGACGAGTCCGATCAGGACCGGCACCTCGATCAGCGGGCCCACGACGCCGGACAGGGCCTGGCCGGAGGTGACGCCGAAGGTGGCGATGGCGACGGCGATGGCCAGCTCGAAGTTGTTGCCGGCCGCGGTGAAGGCGAGGGTGGCGGTGCGGTCGTAGGCGAGGCCGATCGCCTTGCCGAGCAGGAAGGTGCCCGCCCACATCACGGCGAAGTACACCAGCAGCGGCAGCGCGATGCGGACGACGTCGAGGGGCTGGGAGGTGATGGTCCGCCCCTGGAGGGCGAACAGGACGACGATCGTGAAGAGCAGGCCGTACAGCGCCCAGGGGCCGATCTCCGGGAGGAACTTCTGCTCGTAGCGCTCCCGGCCCAGCTTCCTCTCGCCGAGCCGGCGGGTGAGGAAGCCGGCGAGGAGCGGGATGCCGAGGAACACCACGACGTTGAGCGCGATCTCCCAGACGGGGACGTCCAGGCCCTGTCCGTCGCCGAGGCCGAGCCACCGGGGCAGCAGGTCGAGGTAGAACCAGCCGAGCAGGCCGAACGCGACGACCTGGAAGACCGAGTTCAGCGCCACGAGCACGGCCGCCGCCTCACGGTCGCCGCAGGCGAGGTCGTTCCAGATGACGACCATGGCGATGCAGCGGGCGAGCCCCACGATGATCAGGCCGGTGCGGTACTCGGGCAGGTCCGGCAGGAAGATCCAGGCCAGCGCGAACATCACGGCCGGGCCGACGATCCAGTTGACGACCAGGGAGGAGACCATCAGCCTCCGGTCGCCGGTCACGGCGTCGAGCTTGTCGTAGCGGACCTTGGCCAGGACCGGGTACATCATGATCAGCAGGCCGAGCGCGATCGGCAGGGAGACGCCGCCGACCTCCAGGTGGGCGAGGGCGTCGTCGATGCCGGGGATCAGTCGGCCCAGGCCGAGGCCGACGGCCATGGCGATGAGGATCCAGACGGCGAGGAAGCGGTCGAGGGTCGACAGCTTGGCGACGACGGACGGCTCCTCGGCGGCCGGCGCGGGGGTTTCGGTGCGGGTCACGGACAGGCCCTCTTGTTCCGGGCGGCGTCGCGGGCGGACTCGGCCAGGTCGGCGAACCGGCCGGCGAGCGAGGCGATGACGTCCGGCTTGAGCTTGTAGTACGTGTACCGGCCGCACGGCTCCGTCTCGACGACACCGGCCTCGCGCAGGACTCTCAGGTGGTTGGAGAGGTTGGTCTGCCGGGCACCGGTCTCCTCCACGAGGTGGGTGGTGCACAGCGTCTCTTCGGCGAGCAGGGTCACGATCCGCAGCCTGAGCGGGTCCGCCAGCACCCGGATCAGGTCAGTGTCGACTGACGTCATCATGCGCTGATACTGTCACATCAGTGACGGCTGACACCATCGGGTGCTGACGTCATTTTCGCCTGACGCCGTCGCGAGACAAGAGAGACCTCCTGATGCCCGGCAAGCCCTCCGTGCTGTTCGTCTGTGTCCACAACGCCGGCCGCTCCCAGATGGCCGCCGCGTGGCTGATCCACCTGGCCGGGGACCGCGTCGAGGTCCGTTCCGCCGGCTCCGCCCCGGGCGCCGCCGTCAACCCGGCCGCCGTCGAGGCGATGCGCGAGGTCGGCGTCGACATCTCCGCCGAGGTGCCGAAGATCCTCACCGTGGACGCGGTCAGGGAGTCCGACGTCTGCGTCACCATGGGCTGCGGCGACACCTGCCCGGTCTTCCCCGGCAAGCGGTACCTGGACTGGCGGCTCGACGACCCGGCCGGCCAGGGCGTCGAGGCGGTGCGCCCGATCCGCGACGAGATCAGGGTCCTGGTCGAGGGCCTGATCGAGGAGATCGCGCCGCGCCCGGGGACCTGAGCACCGCCGGCGACGGCCGCGACGGCGTCCTCACCGGCCCGCGGTCCAGTCCACGATGCGTACCGCCGCGCCGGCGGCCTCGGCGCCCCGGCAGTGGGCGTGGTGCCTGCGGGCGATGCCGTCGAGGTCCAGGTGAGAGCCGAAGGCGGGGTGCGCCGCCAGTCGTCGCGCGTACGCCCACAGACGGGGATGGCCGGTGATCCGGTGCACCGCGGCGGCGTCCAGGTGGTGCCGGTGCACGGTGTCGAGTTGCACCAGCGTCACCCACAACCGCACGTCGGCGAGGGTGAGTTCGTCGCCCAGCACGTACTCCCGGGAGGCGAGCCGCCGCTCCAGCACGTCCAGCGCGCGCAGCAGGGCGGCCAGCGCGGTGTCGCGTGCCGCCGGGTCGCCGCCGTACTGCCCGGCGCGCTGGGCCGTGGCGCTGATGCCCTGCTCGCAGAGCCGGCCCAGGTCCTCGACCGCCTCCTCGGCACCGCGCGGGAGGAGATCGGGGCCATGCCCGCCGAACCGCCGGGCCATGTCCCGCAGGATGTCGGGGGTGTGGGTGCTGACGATCCGCCCGGTCCAGTTGTCGCTGAGGACCGGAGCCAGGGCCGGACCGGGGTGCTGGTGCGAACTGGCCTCGTACAGCGGGCGCAGCGCCCGGTGTCCGCCGCCGGGGGCGTCGGGCACGGCGGGCAGCAGCGTCAGCGGGAGGACGTCGTCGAGGCCGAGCAGGCTGTGCGTGACGGCGATCTGCAAGCCGTGCGGACAGGACAGCGACAGGTGGAGCCGGTAGCGGCGGGGCGCGGCGTAGTAGCCGCTTCGCGCGTCACAGCCGATCCTGCTCCGGAAGGACGGCACGGCGGTCGGGGATGTGGCGGACATGCGTCTCCCTGGGAGTGCTCGGTCACAGACATACGGGCGAACGGACGGCGGGCGAACGGAGTGCGGGCACAGGCACTGCCGGCATACGGGGGCGACGGCACGCGGCGGCTCCGGCGCGGCCGGGAGAGGCGCTCGCGGCGGTGGGGTCAGGCGCGCGGGGCGGCCGGACCGCCCTCGCGCGGGGAACTCGCCGCGCCGCACACCCGCACGAGATCGATGTGGCGGCGGGACGTCAGCAGGGGCAGTCGCCGGGCGGCGACCCGGACGGCGTCGCCACCGAGGTCCAGCGCAGCACGGCCCATGATTCCCTACCAATTCACTAGGATTCCTCTAGTGGAGTGTCGGGCCACCCCCGGGCTCCGTCAAGAGGGCCGTCCGACCGGGGCCGGTCAGAAGGAGACCCGCGGGGCGGAAGCCGGCCGCCGGCCGAGCGGGTGCTGCCACCGGCCCCGCGCCCGGAGTCTCGGCAGGACGCCCTCGCCGAACCAGTACGCCTCCTCCAGGTGCGGATACCCCGACAGGACGAACTCCTCGATGCCCAGGGCGGCGTACTCCTCGATCCGCTCGGCGACCTCGTCGTGACTGCCGACCAGGGCCGTGCCCGCTCCCCCGCGCACCAGTCCGATGCCGGCCCAGAGGTTGGGGTGGATCTCCAGTCCGTCGCGGCGTCCGCCGCCGTGCAGGGCGAGCATGCGCCGCTGTCCCTCGGACTCGCTGCGGGCGAGCCCGGCCTGCACGGACGCCACGGTGTCGGGGTCGAAGCCGTCGAGGAGCCGGTGCGCCTCCGCCCAGGCCTGCTCGGAAGTGTCCCGGGTGATGACGTGCAGCCGGATGCCGAAGCGGAGGGCGCGGCCCTCCTTCGCCGCCAGCGACCGGATCCAGGCGATCTTCCCGGCGACGGCGGCCGGCGGTTCGCCCCAGGTGAGGTACGTGTCGGCGTAACGGGCGGCGACCTCCCCCGCCACGGGCGAGGAGCCGCCGAAGTACACCTCGGGCACCGGGTCGGGCACCCGGGCCAGCCGCGCGTCCGCGACCCGCAGGTGCGCGCCGTCCAGGTCGACGCTCCCGCCCTCCCACAGTCCACGTACGACGTGCAGGAACTCGCCGGTACGCCGGTACCGGTCGTCCTTGTCGAGGAAGTCGCCGTAGGCGCGCTGCTCCTGGCTCTCGCCACCGGTGACGACGTTGAGCAGGAGCCGTCCGCCGGTCTGGCGCTGGAAGGTGGACGCCATCTGCGCGGCGAGCGTGGGCGAGACGAAGCCCGGCCGGAAGGCGACGAGGAACTTCAGCCGCTCGGTGTGCTGGCTGATCATGGCGGTGGTCAGCCAGGCGTCCTCGCACCAGGCGCCGGTGGGGGTGAGCGCCCCGGTGAAGCCCAGGTCCTCGGCGGCGCGCGCGATCTGGCTCAGATAGGCCACCGTCGGCGGCCGGTCGCGGCCGAAGGCCGTGACCGGGGTGCCGTGGCCGCCGCCGACGACGTGGCGGCTGTCGCCGTTGGTGGGGAGGAACCAGTGGAAGGTGAGGGACATGGGGCTCCGATCAGGGGTGCGAGCGGGGGGTGTGCCGGAGGGGACCGGGCCGGCGGCGGCGCGGACCCCGGCGTCACCGGCCTCCGTGCTCATCCGGCGGCCGCCAGGAGCGTCGTGCGGCCGCCCAGCGCGGCGGAGAACTGGTCCGTGACCTGTGCCAGCGCCTCGGCGGAGCCGGGGGCGACGGTGAGCGTGCCGTCGTCGCCGACCGTGATGTCCTTGTCGAGCGTGAACCAGCCGGGGGTGATGTGGGCGGGGCCCATGGAGTTGAGGACGGGGCGCAGGGCGTAGTCGAGGGCCAGGACGTGGGCGGTGGTGCCGCCGGTGGCCAGCGGGAGGACGGTCTTGCCGGTCAGCGCGTACTGCGGCAGCAGGTCGAGGAGTGACTTCAGCAGACCGGAGTAGGCGGCCTTGTAGACGGGGGTGCCGATCACGACGCCGTCGGCCTGTTCGAACAGGGCCGTGGCCTCGGTGATCGCCGGGTGGGCGAAGTCGGCGTGCAACAGGGCCTCGGCGGGGAGCGTGCGTACGTCGAGCGGGATCACGTCGTGTCCCTGGGCGGTGAGGCGGGCGTCGAGGTGGCGCAGGAGACGGGCGGTGCGGGAGGTGGGGGAGGGACTGCCGGAAACGGACAGGACGGTGGCCATGGGGGACCTTTCGCTTCGTCGACTCGTGTGCGGGGTGGCGGTCGCGCGTGGCCGCGGACGCCGTCGGGCAGTCAGCGGCGGGCGGGCTCCGCTGTGAGCGGTGGCACCGGCAGCACCGGCTTCCACGGGAACGGCGGGTCCGGGATCTGGCGCCGCAGTACGGGGGCGACCTGGGACTGGAACAGCTCCAGGGAGGCGCGGTGCCGGGCGGCCGGCAGCCCGTGGGCGTCGGCGTGCAGGTGGAGCACGGTGTGGCCGAGCCGCTCGTGGTAGCGGTGCACCTTGTCGATGACCTGCTGGGGGCTGCCGATCAGGGCGGAGCTGCGTTCGGCGAAGTCCTCCAGGGTCTCGAAGACGACGGGCAGCCCCGCCTGCCTGGAGAAGGCCAGACCGGCCTCGAAGACCGGCCGGTAGGCGGCCAGCGCCTCCTGGGAGGTGGGCGCCACGTGGACGCCCGCCGTGCCGGCGCCGATCGCGATGCCGGCCGGGTCGTGGCCGTAGTGCTCCCAGCGCTCGCGGTAGTGGCGGACCAACTCGGCGTAGGGCTCGACGGGGTGGGTGACGTTGGCGGAGAACAGCGGGTCGCCGTGGCGGGCGGCCAGGTCGACCGACTCCCTGCTGGTGGCGCTGCCGTGCCAGACGCGGACGGGCCGCTGGAAGGGCCGGGGCCACACCTCGGCGTCCGTCAGCGGCGGGCGGAAGCGGGTCCGCGCGGTGACCTTGTCCTGGCGCCAGATCCGCCGGAAGACCTCGTAGCTCTCGGCGTTGCGCTCCCACTGGTCCTCGGGTGTGACGTGGAACAGCTCGCGCTGGGCGGTGCCGTTGCCCTTGCCGATGATCAGGTCGAGCCGGCCCTCGGAGAGGTGGTCGAGGGTGGCGTAGTCCTCGTAGGCGCGCACCGGGTCGAGCAGGCTCAGGGTCGTCACGGCGGTGAAGAGACGGATGCGTTTCGTCAGCGCCGCGACATGGCTCAGGACCACGGTCGGCGAGGAGGAGATGAACGGCCGTTCGTGCCGCTCCCCCACCCCGAAGCCGTCGAAGCCCAGTTCCTCGGCGAGCACGGCGTCGCCGAGGACCTCGCGGAAACGCTCGTGCGTCGAAGGCCGTACGCCGGTGACCGGGTCCGGGCGGTGCGCGATCAGGGTGACGGCGATGAACTTCACGACGCCACCCGCTCACCGCGGAGGCCGGCCGGGTGCGCCAGGCCCAGGTGGTCGCGCAGGGTCGTGCCCTCGTACTCCGTGCGGAACACGCCCCGCTCCTGGAGCAGCGGGACCACCTTGTCGGCGAACTCGTCCAGCCCGCCCGGGGTGAGGTGCGGGACGAGGATGAAGCCGTCGCTCGCGTCGGCCTGGACGAGTTCGTCGATGGTGCGCGCGACGGTGGCCGGGGAGCCGACGAAGTTCTGCCGGTTGCCGGTGTTGATGACCAGGTCGCGGATGGACCAGCCGTGGGCGGCGGCCAGTTCGCGCCACTCACGGGCGGTGGCCAGTGGGTCCCGGTACATGCGGACCTGGGCGCGGCCCTGGGAGATGTGCCGGCCGCCGACGTCCGGGTCGATGTCGGGCAGGGGCCCTTCCGGGTCGTACGCCGACAGGTCCCGGTTCCAGACGAACTCCAGGTGCTTGATGGCGGTGGCCCCGCTGACCTGCTGCCGGCGCACCTCGTGGGCGAGTTCCTCGGCGTCCGCGTCGGTGTCGGCGAGGACGAAGGTCGCGGCAGGCAGGATGAGCAGCTGGTCGGGGCGGCGGCCGTGCCTGGCCAGGCGGGACTTCACGTCCGTGTAGAAGGCCCGGCCCGCCTCCAGGGTGCCGTGCCGGCTGAAGACGGCGTCCGCCTCCGCGGCGGCGAACTCGCGGCCCTCCTCGGAGTCCCCGGCCTGGAAGATCACCGGGCGGCCCTGCGGGGAACGCGGGACGTTGAACCGTCCGTGGATGTCGAAGTGCCGTCCGGTGTGGGCGAAGGCGCCCGCGTCGGCGTCCCGCAGGAAGGTGCCGGTGGCCTGGTCGGCGAGGATCTCGTCGCCGTGCCAGGAGTCGAAGAGTTCGTGCGCCGTGGCCAGGAACTCCTTGGCGCGGGAGTAGCGCTCCTCCTGGGGCAGGAAGCCGCCGCGGCGGAAGTTCTCGCCGGTGAAGGCGTCCCAGGAGGTGACGACGTTCCAGGCGGACCGCCCGCCGGAGAGGTGGTCGAGGCTGGCGAACTGGCGGGCCACCTCGTACGGCTCGTTGTAGGTGGAGTTGATGGTGCCGGTCAGTCCGAGGTGCTCCGTGACGGCGGCGAGCGCGGCCAGGACGGTGAAGGTGTCGGGCCGGCCGACGACGTCCAGGTCGTAGATGTGCCCGCCCTGTTCGCGGAGCCGGAGTCCCTCGGCCAGGAACAGGAAGTCGAACTTGGCGCGTTCGGCGGTCCGGGCGAAGTGCGCGAAGGAGCTGAACTCGATGTGGCTGCCGGCCCTCGGGTCGCTCCACACGGTCGTGTTGTTGACGCCGGGGAAGTGGGCGGCCAGGTGGATCTGCTTCAGGGGCTTGGTCATGGCGCTGGCGTCTTCCTTCCGGCGGCTCAGGCTGCCGCGTAACGGTTGGCGGGGCGGGGCAGGCCCAGCAGGCCGCGCAGGGTGGCGGCCTCGTAGGCGCGGCGGAAGACGCCGCGTCGCTGGAGTTCGGGGACCAGCCCCCGGGTGATCGCCGGGAGGTCGTGCCCGGCGACGGCGGGGCGCAGCCGGAATCCGGACAGGCCGGCGTTCCGCAACTCCAGCAGCAGCTCGGCCAGTTGGGACGGCGTTCCGGTGAAGACCAGGGCGTCGCCGGTGTACGGCTCTCCCGCGAGCGCGTCGAGCCGTTCCCGGCGGGCCCGCGCGGCGGCCGGGTCGTCGTCGAGGAAGACCACGAGGTCGCCGAAGACGTGCAGCGGCTCGGCGGCCCGCCCGGCCGCGTCCTGCTCGGCGCGGATCCGGGCGACGATCGCGCGTGCCTCGTCGGCGTCGTGCGGCGTGACGTGGCCGATGTCGGCGGCGCGGGCCACGAGCCGGTACGGGACGGTGTCGTGCGCGAGGGCGGTGACGACCGGCTGGCCCTGCGGCGGGCGGGGCGTGATGGAGGGGCCCCTGACGCTGAAGTGCCTGCCCTCGAAGTCGATGTGGTGCAGCTTGTCGCGGTCGATGAAGCGGCCGGTGGCGGCGGACCGGATCTCGGCGTCGTCCTCCCAGCTGTCCCAGAGGCGGCGCACCACCTCCACGTGATCGGCGGCCTCGTCGAAGAGGTCGGTGATCAGCTCCTGGGCGTCCGGGTCGTCGTAGGACTCGACGCGCGGGATCGTGCGGCGGCCGAAGTGCGCGGCCTCGTTCGGACGGGCGGTGATCTGGACGCGCAGGCCGGCCCGTCCGGTGCTGACGTAGTCGAGGGTGGCGATCGCCTTGGAGATGTGGAACGGCTCCGTGTGGGTGGCGACCACCGTCGGCACCAGGCCGATGTGCCGGGTCAGCGGGGCGACACGGGAGGCGATGAGGACGGCGTCCAGGCGACCGCGCACCTGGTCGGTGCGGCGGTCCGGGCCGAGGGAGCGGGACGACTGGAGGCCGAGACCGTCCTCGATGGTCACGAAGTCGAGGAGCCCGCGCTCGGCCTCCGCGACCAGGTCGGCCCAGTAGGCGGCGGTGAACAGGTCCCGGGGCCGGGCCACCGCCTCCCGCCAGGAGGCGGGATGCCAGCCGGTGCCGTCCAGCGCGACGGCGAGGTGCAGCGGAGAAGGGGGTGTTGAGGACATGAGTGTGCGCCTTCCTGGAAGTCCGTGACGAGAACGCCCTCGCCCGGGGCGGCACGGCGGTGAGGGAACGGGTCAGGAACGACAGAGCGCGCCGGGCACCCGCCGCGACAGCGCGTACGGGCCGACCGGCTGCCCGGGGTGTGACGACGCCCGGCGGCGGCGCGCGCGGGCAGAACCGACCCGCGAGGGGGTCACAAAAGGAGAAAAGGGCCGGTCAGAGGGCCCACTGCCGCGTCAGGCGCAACACGCGGCCGACCACACCCGACCGAAGTCGATGTGATCGCGCGAGACCAAGCGCCGCTGGGCAGTCATGCCGTCAATTCAGCAGCACATCCCGCTGTTCGTCAAGAAGCGCCCGGATACCGGAACCGCACCCGCTCGTCTTCCGTGGGACGGAAGCCCTGTTGCGCCCGTGCGAGCCCGCTTCGGACCATGTCGCCACGACAGAGAGACGGGAGCCGCCCCATGCCTCACACCACCGCCTTCGCCAGGAACCAGTGGTACGTCGCCGCCTACGCCCACGAGGTCGGGCGCGAACTGCTCGGCCGGACCGTGCTCGGGGAGCCGCTCGTCCTGTACCGGACCGAGGAGGACGGCACCGCGGTCGCCCTGCACGACCGCTGTGTGCACCGTCGCTATCCGCTCTCCGAGGCCCCGACCCGGCTCGACGGCGACCGGATCGTGTGCGGCTACCACGGGTTCACGTACGACACCACCGGCACCTGTGTGTACGTGCCGGGGCAGAAACGGGTGCCGCGCACCGCCCGCGTCGCCTCCTACCCGGTGGCCGAACGCGACTCGCTGGTGTGGGTGTGGATCGGCGACCCGGCGCTCGCCGACCCGGACACCGTGCCGCGCGCCCGGCACCTGGACTCCCCCGGCTGGGTCACGGTCCGCGGCATGGAGCCGATCCACTGCGACTACGGGCTGCTGGTCGACAACCTCCTCGACCTGTCCCACGAGACGTATCTGCACGGCGGTTACATCGGCACCCCCGAGGTCGCCGAGACGCCCATCACCACGGAGGTCGACGAGGGCGCCGGGATCGTCCGGGTCAGCCGGCACATGGACGACGCCGAGTGCCCGCCGTTCTACGCCAGGTCGACCGGCATCCGCGGCCGGATCGACCGGTGGCAGGACATCGAGTACCACGCGCCCTGTCTGTATCTCCTGCACAGCCGCGTAGCCCCGGTGGGTGTGCGGCCCGAGGCCGACGGCAGCGATCCGCGCGCCTTCCACACCGAGATCACGTACGCCATCACCCCGTCCGCCGACGGCGAGGTGTACGACTTCTGGGCGGTCTCCCGGGACTGGGCGACGGACGACGCGGAGGTCACCGAGTTCCTGCGGAAGAACAACCACACCGTCGTGATGCAGGACGTCGACGCGCTCACCGTGCTCCAGCGCGCGCTGGGCGCCGAGCGCGCCGGCTACCAGGAACTGAGCATCAACATCGACACCGGCGGCCTGGCCGCCCGCCGCATCCTGGCCCGGCTGGCCGAGGAGGGCGACGCGTGAGCACCGGTGAGGTGTACCGCGTCGACTGGCTGCCCGGCACCGACGTCCTGCACGGCACCTGCCACTGCGGCGCCGAGCACACCGCCCAGGACCCGGTCGCGATGTGGGAGTGGATGCTCGCCCACCCGGACGGACACGATCCCCGAGGAAACGGCCGATGACCCTGTACACGAGCGAACTCGTCGTCGCGGACGTGCGGCCGGCGGCCGACGCCGTGCTGGCCCTCACCCTGCGCCACCCGCTCGGCGGACCGCTGCCCGCCTGGGAGCCCGGCGCGCACATCGACGTCCTCCTCGGCCCGGGGCTGGAGCGGCAGTACTCGCTGTGCGGCGACCCGGCCGACCGGGAGACGTGGCGGATCGCCGTGCTGCGGGAGGAGGCCGGGCGGGGCGGATCGGCGTATGTGCACGAGCACCTGCGCCGGGGCGGCACGGTGCGGGTGCGCGGGCCGCGCAACCGCTTCCGGCTGGAGCCCGCCGCCCGCTACCGGTTCATCGCCGGCGGCATCGGCGTCACCCCCCTCCTGCCGATGCTGGCCGCCGCCGAACGGGCGGGCGCCGACTGGTCGTTGCTGTACGGCGGACGCAGCCGGCGCTCCATGGCGTTCACCGGGGAGCTGGCCCGCTACGGCGACCGGGTCACCCTCGCCCCCGAGGACGAGACCGGGCTGCTGGACCTCGCCTCCGTGCTGGACGGCGTACCGGACGGCACCCTCGTCTACTGCTGCGGTCCCGGCCCGCTGCTCGACGCGGTGGAGGAGCGGTGCCCGCCGCGCGTCCTGCGGACCGAGCGGTTCCGCCCCAAGGAGCACCTCCCGCCGGACGCCGGTGAGTTCGAGGTCGTCCTCGCCCGCAGTGGCCGCACCGTCACCGTCCCGCCGGACGTCTCCGTCCTCGACGCGGTGCGCGCGGCCGGCGCCGAGGTGCTGTACTCGTGCACGAAGGGCACCTGCGGCACCTGTGAGACGGACGTGGTCGAAGGCGTCCCCGACCACCGGGACTCGGTGCTCACCGAGGAGGAGCGGGCGGCCGGGGAGACGATGCTCATCTGCGTCTCCCGCTGCCGGGGAGAGCGGCTCGTCCTGGATCTGTGATCCGCACCCACTCACTGTCAACAACTCTGTCAACACCTGGTGAGTGCACGGGCATTGACCGTTACTTCCCCTGGGCCCTACGTTCCCGCTCAGCACGTTCGTGCTGTTCGCGCACACACTCTCACAGGGGGAGTCATGCGTCGTCTGCTCGTCGGCCTCACGGCCGTTTCCGTCCTGGTCGTCGCAACGGCCTGCGGCTCGTCCGGCTCCGGGGGGTCCGACGGCTCCGGCTCCTCCGGCTCCACCACCTCCGTCAAGGTGGGCCTCATCCCCATCGTCGACGTCGCCCCGCTCTATCTGGGCCAGAAGAAGGGCTTCTACGAGAAGCACGGCCTGAAGCTGTCCCTGACCCTCGCGCAGGGCGGCGCCGCGATCGTGCCGGGTGTGACAAGCGGTCAGTTCCAGTTCGGCTTCTCCAACACCACGTCGCTGCTGATCGCCCAGTCCCACGACGTGCCGGTGAAGGCCGTGGCCAACGGCATCGCCTCCACCGGTGAGGAGGGCGAGGACTTCGGCGCGATCACCGTCAAGGGCGACAGCCCCGTCAAGTCGGCGAAGGATCTGGAGGGCAAGAAGGTCGCCATCAACACACTGAAGAACATCAACGAGACCGCCGTACGCGCCTCGGTCAGCAAGGCGGGCGGCGACCCGGACAAGGTGGACTTCGTCGAGCTGGCCTTCGACCAGATGCCGGCCGCGCTGGACGGCGGGCAGATCGACGCGGCGATGGTGGTGGAACCGGCGCTGGCCACCATCAAGAGCCAGGGCGGCCGGGAGATCGCCTCCTCCCTGGTGGACATCGCCCCCGGCCTGACCGTCGCCATGTACTTCACCTCCACGCGGTACGCGCAGCGGAACCCGGAGGTGGTGAAGAAGTTCCAGGAGGCCACCGCCGAGTCGCTCGCCTACGCCGATTCCCACCCCGACGAGGTCCGCGAGGCCGTCACCACGTACACCAAGATCCCCGCGGAGGTGCTGGCGAAGGTCACCCTGCCGAAGTGGCCGGCCGAGCCGAACCGCGCCTCCATCCAGGCACTGGCGAAGCTGGGTTACGCGGACGGCCTGTTCGAGCGGTCCCCCGACCTGGACGCGCTGCTGCCGTGAAGGGGACGGACACCGCGCTGGGCGCGGCCGGGCTCGCGGCCTTCCTCGCCCTCGGTGAGGCGGTGCCGCGGCTCGGCCTGGTGAAGGAGGAGTACTTCCCGCCGACCAGCCGGATCGCGGACGCGTTCGTCACCGAGATCACCGACGGCGCCTTCTGGACCGCGCTCGGCGACACCCTCACCGGCTGGGCGCTGGGCCTGGCGATCGCGGTCGGCGCCGGGATCGTCGTCGGGGTCCTGCTGTCCGTGGTGCCGCACCTGCGCGAGGCGACCGCCTCCACGATCGAGTTCCTCCGCCCGATCCCGTCCGTCGCGCTGATCCCGCTCGCCGTCCTCCTCTACGGCACCGGACTGCGCTCGGTGCTGCTCCTGGTCGTCTACGCCTCCTTCTGGCAGGTGCTGATCCAGACCCTGTACGGCGTCCAGGACGTCGACCCGGTGGCGGAGGAGACGGCACGGTCGTACGGTCTGGGGGCGTGGGCGCGGGTGCGGCACGTGCTGTGGCCGACCGCGCTGCCGTACGTGATGACCGGGGTGCGGCTGGCGGCGGCCGTGGCGCTGATCCTCGCCATCACCGCCGAACTGGTCATCGGCGCACCGGGGCTGGGCGCGCGGATCGCGGTGGCGCAGACCTCGCAGGCGGTGCCGGAGATGTACGCGCTGATCGTCGTCGCCGGTCTGCTGGGGCTGCTGATCAACGTCGGTGCCCGGTCGGTGGAGCGGCGGGCGCTGGCCTGGCACCAGTCGGTACGCGGGGAGGTGGCGGTGTGAGGGCGGTGCTGCTGCGGCTGGTGTTCACGCTCGCGCTGCCCGCGGTGCTGGTCGCCGTGTGGTGGGCGGCGTCGGACGGCAGCCGGGACGTGTACTGGCCGCCGCTGCGGACCATCGTCACCGCGTTCCCGGACGTGTGGACGGGCGAGCGGTGGCGCGGGGACGTACTGCCCAGTGTGCTGCGGCTGCTGGCGGGGTACGGCCTGGCGGCCGTGGCGGGGGTGGCGCTGGGCACGCTGATCGGGTCGTACCGGCGGGTGCGGGCGGTGTGCGAGCCGGTGCTGGAGTTCCTGCGGGCGGTGCCGCCGCCGGTGCTGGTGCCGGTGATCATGCTGTTCGCGGGGATCGGCGACACGATGAAGATCGTGGTGATCGCCGCCGGTTCGGTGTGGCCCGTCCTGCTCAACACGGTCGAGGGCGTCCGCGCGGTGGACCAGGTGATGGCGGAGACGGCCCGTTCGTACGGCGTCTCGGGGGTGGCGCGGCTGCGTACCGTCGTGCTGCCGTCGGCGAGTCCGCAGATCTTCGCGGGGCTGCGGCAGGCCCTGTCGATCGGCATCATCCTGATGGTGATCAGCGAGATGTTCGCGGCGAGCAACGGGCTCGGGTTCACCGTCGTGCAGTTCCAGCGTTCGTTCGCGATCCCCGACATGTGGACCGGCATCCTGCTGCTCGGTCTGCTGGGTTTCGTGCTCTCGGTCCTCTTCCGACTGGTCGAGCGGCGGGTGCTCGGCTGGTACCACGGTTCGCGCGCCGCCTCCCGGCGGCCTTGAGCCCAGCTGTCGAAAGGGCGGTCCATGCTCGACGTACGCGGCCTGCGGAAGGTGTACGAGGGATCCGGGCGCCGGATCGAGGCGGTGCGCGATCTGACGTTCACCGTCGAGGCCGGTGAACTGGTGTGTCTGGTCGGGCCCTCCGGATGCGGCAAGACGACGCTGCTGAAGTGCGTGGGCGGGCTGCTCACGCCGACGGGCGGCGAGGTGTCGCTGGCCGGGCGGCCGGTGCACGGGCCGCCGCCCGGGATGGCGTTCGTCTTCCAGGAGTACGGGCGCAGTCTCTTCCCGTGGATGCGGGTCGGCGAGAACGTCGGACTCCCCCTGAAGCAGAAGGACATGGCCAAGGCGCGGCGCCGTGAACTGGTCGCGGACGCGCTGGCCTCGGTGGGTCTGGCGGACGCGGCCGGCGCCTACCCGTGGCAGCTCTCCGGCGGGATGCAGCAGCGGGTCGCCATCGCGCGGGCGCTGGCCTACGAGCCCGAGGTACTGCTGATGGACGAGCCGTTCGCGGCGGTGGACGCGCAGACCCGCGCCGACCTGGAGGATCTGGTGCGGCGGCTGTGGCGGGAGCGCGGGATCACCATCCTGTTCGTCACCCATGACATCGACGAGGCGGTGTACCTCGGCGAACGGGTCGTCGTCCTGTCCGCCTCCCCCACCGTGGTCCGCGAGCAGCTCACGGTGGACCTGCCGGCCGAGCGCGACCAGGTGCGCACCCGCGCCGCCCCGCGCTTCACCGAACTGCGGACCCATCTGTACGAGCAGATCCAGGCGGCGAAGCGCGGGGCGGCGGCCGGTCGGCCGGAGGTCACGAAAGATACGCCTCCACCTCGCTGAACTGGGCCGCCGGCCAGCCGGTGTTGCCGGTGACGTGCAGCCGCAGGTAGCGGATGTCGCCGCTCACCGGCACGGTCACCGTGTTGCCGGTGGCCGGGTCGAACCGGTAGCCCTGTGCGTCCACCAGCGTGGTGTACGCGGACCCGTCGGTGCTGCCCCGCACGGACAGGGTCTGAGTGCGGGCGCCCCAGGCCGCGGACGGCGGCAGCTTCAGCACCAGCCGCCGTACGGGCTGCTTCGAGCCGAGGTCGACGGTGAGGGACTGCGGGAAGGCGTTGTTCGCCGACTCCCAGTAGGTGTCCGGGTCGCCGTCGACCGCCTTGCCGGGCGTGTAGACGTCCTGGGAGCCGGTGGCGGTGGCGGGACGGTGCGCGGCCAGGTTGCGGGCCGGGTCGGGGTCGGGGTTGCCCTGGCCGGGCTGGGGCCAGGTGGAGCAGTCGGCCCAGGTGCTGTCCCAGCCGGAGTTGCCGCCGCCGTCGGTGAGCGTGAAGGTGCCCGAGCCGGCCGGGTAGGGGCAGTTGTAGACGCCCGCGGCGCCGACGCCGGTGGCCGTGACGTCACGGAAGGTGACGGCGCCCGGGGTCTCGGCCTGGACGACGACCGTACCGACCTTGTTCACGGTCGCCCCGTCGACGGTGGTGTTCTTGGCGGCGAAGCCGCGTCCGCTGCCGGAGACGAACTCGAAGGCGCTGTACGGGCTGTCGGTGACCGTCGTGTCGGTGATCTTCACCTGGGCCTCGATGGCGCTGTCGTAGGAGTCGACCCGCAGGGCGCCCATGGGGTGGTTCCAGTTGGGGTTCATGGCGCCGGTGCGCACGAGGGTGTTGCCGTCGACGGTGATGGTGCCGGAGAGGGGGTGGAAGGGGTCGAGGAACTTCTGGTTGGAGATCGCGATGCCGCTGCCGAGGGCGTTGGTGTCCGAGATCAGGTTGCCGCTGACGGTGATGTCGGTGCCGCCGTAGATCGCGATGCCGTTGGCGAGGTTGGGCTGGGTGATGGTGTTGCCGGTGAAGCTGCTGCCGACGTCGGGCTGGTTGAGCGACCACATGGCGAGCGCGTCGTCGCCCTGGTTGCGCAGGAAGTTGTTCCTGACCTTCACGCCCCGCGCGTTGCCGTTGAGGTTGAGGCCGTCGGCGGTGGTGTCGAGGATGCGGTTGTTCTCGACGACGAGGTTGTCGTTGGTGCCGGTCAGCCAGAGGCCCACCTTGAGGTGCTGGAGCCACATGCCGGAGACGGAGCTGTCCGGGCCGAGGGAGCCGTTGACGAAGTTGTCCGGGGCGGAGTCGACGCGTTCGGTGACCTCTCCGATGACCGCGAAGTCCTTGAGGTGGACGCGGCCCGCGCTGCTCTGCTGGTCGATGAAGCGGGAGCCGCGCACGACGGAGTGCCAGGCGCCCGCGCCCTGGATCGTGACGTTCTGCACGCCGTTGAGGGAGGAGGTGATCCGGTACTCCCCCGGCGGTATCCACACCGTGCCGCCCCGCGCGGCGGCGATGGCGTCCCGGAACGCCTGGGTGGAGTCGCCCTGGCCGGTGGGGTCGGCGCCCCGGTCGGTGACGGAGACGGCACCGGCCGGCTGCGTGGCCGCGGCGGCGACCTGCTCGAAGTCGGCCACGTCCACGGTGACCTGCGTGTTCACCGCCTCGAAGGCGACCTTGTCACCGGCCTGGACGTCCTGGCCGAGCAGCAGACGGGCGTTGTCGTAGAGGTGGTGGGTCTTGGAGCCGGCGATCCAGGGGGTGTCGACGTAGGAGTACTGGGAGGTGACGGGGAGGGTCTTGGTGAGCTTCTGCCCGTCGACGTAGACGTTCATCGAGCCGGACTGGCCGTCGGGCACGCTGTAGGCGACGTTCACGGCGTTGGCGGCGCGGGGCACCGTGAACTCGACGCGCTGCCCGGCGGTCAGGCGTACGGCCTGCCGCCCGGAGGCCTCGGAGGCGAGGGTGCCCTGGGTGTGGTCAGGGCCGATCTTCGTGCCGGTGGAGGTGGCGGCCTCGGCTTCGACGGAGGTGAAGGGGAGGGTGGCCCCGGCGGCGGCCCGAGCGGCACCGGGGGCCAGGGCGACGAGGGTGCCGGCGGCGATGGCGACGGCGACACCGAGGTGAGCGGATCTGGTGAGGCGCATGTGCGGTTCCCTTTCAAGTGGGGGTCAGGGAAGCGCCCGGTCGGGGCGCGGGAGACTGCGCGACCAGCCACGACTGGCCCGCGGCCGAACCTCTAGCGCAGCCACACGGCCACGTCCGCGGGCAACCGCCCGTCCGGGGCCAGGGACGCGCTGCGCAGCAGGACACTGGTGTGCGCGGGAAGGTCGACGGCCGAGTCCGAGAGATTCACCACGACGGTGACGTCACCACGGCTGAAGGCGAGGACCCCCTCGGGTCCGGGCAGCCAGCTCAGCGCCGCGTCCCCGAGAACCGGCCGAACCCGGATCGCCTCCCGGTACAGCGCGAGCATGGAGCCGGGGTCGCCGTCCTGCCGGTCCGCCGCGTACGCCCCCCACCCGGCCGGCTGCGGCAGCCAAGGGTCGCCGCCGAACCCGGCGTGCGCCGCGTCCGCCACCCAGGGCAACGGCACCCGGCACCCGTCCCGCCCCGGGTCCACCCCGCCCGAGCGCGCGTGCATGGGGTCCTGGATGCGGTCGAGCGGGATGTCGGCCTCGGGCAGCCCGAGTTCCTCGCCCTGGTAGACGTAGACCGCGCCGGGCAGCGCCATCGACAACAGGGCGGCGGCCCGCGCCCGTCGGGTGCCGAGGGCCAGGTCGGTCGGCGTGCCGAACGCCTTGGACGCGAAGTCGAACCCGGTGTCCCCGGCCCGCCCGTACCGGGTCACCGTACGCGTGACGTCGTGATTGCACAGCACCCAGGTGGCCGGGGCCCCGATGGGAGCGTGTTCGGCCAGCGTGGTGTCGATCGAGGCACGCAGCCGGTCCGCGTCCCAGGGGCAGGTCATGAAGGAGAAGTTGAAGGCCGTGTGGAGTTCGTCGGGGCGCAGGTAGCGGGCGAAGCGCTCGGTGTCCGGCAGCCACACCTCCCCGACGAAGACCCCGCCGTACTCGTCGGCGACGGCCCGCCAGGAGCGGTAGACGTCGTGGAGTTCATCGCGGTCGACGTACGGGTGCGGGTCGCGGCCCTCGGTGAAGTCGGGCAGGCCGGGGTCCTTGACCAGCAGCGCGGCCGAGTCGACGCGGACGCCGGCGACCCCGCGTTCGAACCAGAACCGCAGGATGTCCTCGTGTTCCTGGCGGACGGCCGGGTGGGCCCAGTCGAGGTCGGGCTGTTCGGGGGCGAAGAGGTGCAGGTACCAGTCACCGTCGGGAAGCCGGGTCCACGCGGGCCCGCCGAACTCCGACTGCCAGTTGTTGGGCGGCAGTTCACCACCCTCGCCCCGCCCGGGACGGAAGTGGAACAGTTCCCGTTCGGGGCCGCCGTCCAGCGCCGCCCGGAACCAGGGGTGCTGGTCGGAGACGTGATTGGGCACGATGTCGACGATCGTACGGATGCCCAGCTCACGGGCCTCGGCGATCAGCTTCTCCGCCTCCGCGAGGGTGCCGAAGGACGGGTCGACGGCACGGTAGTCGGCGACGTCGTAGCCGCCGTCCTTCATCGGGGAGAGGTACCAGGGGGTGAACCACAGGGCGTCCACGCCGAGTCCGGCGAGATAGGGCAGGCGGGACCGGACACCGGCCAGGTCGCCGGTGCCGTCGCCGTCACCGTCGGCGAAGCTGCGGACGTACACCTGGTAGATGACGCCGCCGCGCCACCAGTCGGAGGTGTTCGGGGCAGGGGTGGGCTGTCCCACGGTGCGTGCCTTTCTACGAGGGTGCGGAAGGGCGTCAGCCCTTGGTGCTGCCCGCGCTGATGCCGGCGATGATGTGCCGCTGGAAGACCAGGAACATGGCGACCACGGGAATGCTGGCGATCACCATCGCGGCGATGAGCACGGTCAGCGGGATGTTCTGCGAGAGCTGGACGAGCGCCACGCTGATCGGCTGCTTCTCGGTGTCGGAGAAGACCATCAGCGGCCACAGGAAGTCCTGCCAGACGGCGACCAGCGCGAAGATGGACACCACGCCGAGCACCGGACGCGACATGGGCAGCACGACCGACCACAGCACCCGCAGCTTCCCGGCGCCGTCGATCTCGGCGGCCTCCAGTACATCGCGGGGTATCTGGTCGAAGAAGCGTTTGAGCAGATAGAGGTTGAAGGCGTTGGCGACGGCCGGCAGCCAGATGGCCAGGGGGTCGTTGAGCAGCCCGAGGTCGGCGACGGTCAGGTACTTCGGGACGACCAGGGCCTGGGTCGGCACCATCAGGGTGGCGAGGATGCCACCGAGGATCACCTTGCCGAAGGCGGGCTTCAGCTTGGACAGGGCGTAGGCGGCGGCCGTGCACAGCACGAGCTGGAAGATCCAGGCGCCGGCCGCCTGCACCACCGTGTTCCACAGGTGGGTGGGCAGCCGCATCAGCTCCCAGGCGTCCGTGTAGCCGCTGACCTGCCACTTCTCCGGCACCAGGGTGGGGGGCGTACGGGCCGCCTCGTCCGCCGGCTTCAGCGCGCCGGTCACCATCCAGTAGACGGGGAAGAGGAAGGCCAGCGCGAAGAGCAGGACGGTGCCGGTGAAGACGGCCCAGTAGGCGGCCCTGCCGCGCGGGCGGGCCAGGACGGCCGGGGAGACGAGGGTACGGGTGGAGCTCATGCGTCCTCCCCGTCGGAGCGGGTGAGCCGGAGGTAGCCGGCGGAGAACAGGCCGAGCAGCAGCAGGAGCATGACGCTCAGCGCGCAGGCGCCGCCGAAGTCGTTGTAGAGGAAGGCGTACTTGTAGATGAGGTAGAGGACGGTGACGGTGGCGTTCTCCGGGCCGCCTCCCGTGATCACGAACGGTTCGGTGAAGACCTGCATCGTCGCGATGATCTGGAGCAGCATCAGCATCAGGATCACGAACCTGGTCTGCGGGACCGTGACGTGCCGGACGCGTTGCAGCAGGTTCGCGCCGTCCAGTTCGGCGGCCTCGTACAGCTCGCCGGGGATGGACTGGAGGGCGGCGAGGTAGATCAGGACGGTGCCGCCCAGGTTGGCCCAGGTGGCGACGACGACCAGGGAGAACAGGGCGGTGTCGGCGCCGTTGGACCAGTTCGAGGTGGGCAGGTGCAGGAAGCGCAGGGCCTCGTTGGCGAGGCCGGCGCCCGGGTCGTAGAACCACTTCCACAGCAGGGCGCTGACCACCGGCGGGATCATCACCGGCAGGTAGACCACGACCCGGAAGAACGCCCTGGCGTGCCGGAGTTCGTTGAGGACCAGGGCGAGGACGAAGGGGATCGCGAAGCCGATGAGGAGGGCCAGCGCGGTGAAGGTGAGGGTGTTGCGCCAGGCGTCGGCGAACTCGGGGTCCTGGAAGACCCGGGTGAAGTTGGCGGTGCCGGCCCACTCCGCCTCGGCGCCCGGGGTGTACTTCTGGAAGGCGATGACGACCGCACGGATCGCCGGGTACCAGGAGAAGAGCGCGAAGCAGATCAGTCCGCCGAGGAGGAATCCGTAGGCGCGGCCCTGTTCGGCCAGGCGGCGCCGCCCGCGGTCCTTGCGCACGGATGGCGCCGGCAGCGGGCGGACCGGCACGGTCCCGGTCGGTCGTTCAGCCGTCGCGGTCACCGGTCAGCTCCGGGCCAGGATGCCGTCGATCTTGGCGGAGGCGTCGTCGAGCAGTTGGCCGATGTCGGCGTCCTCCTTGGTGAGAACGGCGGAGACGACGCCGTCGAGGACGGAGTAGATCTGCTGGGCGTTCGGCGGCTCGATCTTCATCTCCAGCTTCTGGTTGCCGTCGAGGAAGGACTGGTAGTTCTCCACCGGGACGTTGGCGTTGGCCTGCTTGACCCGCTGGTCCTCGGCGTCGGCGGCGCCGGTGAACAGCCGGGGCTCGGGCAGGCCGACCGGGGCGTCCTTCGCCTTGGCACGGGCGTAGTCGCCGAGGAAGCCCTTGCCGGGGGTGAGGAACATGTGGTCGAGCCACTTGAGGCCGGCGCGGATCTGCTCGGGGCCGGCCTTCTTGTCGAACATGTAGCCGTCGCCGCCGATGAGGGTGGCCCGGCCGCCGGGCATCGGCGCGAGGGCGAGGTCCTGGTAGGTGCCGCCCTTCTCCTTGACCAGGATCGGGATGTTGTCGGGGGCGGCGAGGTACATGCCGAGCTTGCCCGAACCCATCATCTGCTGGACGTCGTTGATGACCAGGAGCTGCTTGCTGCCCATGGAGTCGTCCTTCCAGCGCATGTCGTGCAGCGTCTGGAGGACGGCGTGCCCCTCGGGGGTGTCGACGGTGGCCTTCTCGCCGTCTGCGCCGACGACGTCGCCGCCTCGCGAGTACAGCTCGGCGGTGAAGTGCCAGCCGCCCTGGTTCTGGGCGCTGTAGTCGGCGTAGCCGACGGTGCCGTCGCCGAGGGCGGCGATCTCCTTGGCGGCGGCGCGGACCTCGTCCCAGGTGGCCGGGGGCCGGTCGGGGTCGAGGCCGGCCTTCTCGAAGAGCGCCTTGTTGTAGATCAGGCCCATCGAGTAGCCGGTGCGCGGGATGCCGTAGACCTTGCCGTCGACGGTGTAGATGTCGCGCAGCTGCCGCTGGAGGGTGCCGTAGCTCTTCAGCTCCTTGACGTACGGGGTGAGATCGGCCGCCTGGCCGATGTCGACGACGTGCCGGGCGTCGGTGAAGTACGTGTAGAAGACGTCCTCCATCTGGCCGCCGGCGAGCTTGGCGTCGAACGTCTTGGGGTCCTGGCAGGGGAAGGCGTCGTGCGGGACGACGTCGATGTCCGGGTTGGCCTTCTCGAAGGCGGCGACGTCCTCCTCGAAGAAGGCCCGGTCGACCTTGGCGCTCTTGGGCGGCATGCAGTTGACCGTGATGCGGGTCTTGCCGCCCGCGGACTCGTCGTCGCCCGATCCGCAGGCGGAGACGGTGAGGGCGAGCGAGCAGACGCTCAGCGCGGCGAAGGTACGGCGGAACCCGGTGCGTGACATCGGTGACCCCTCAGGACAGGAGCGGTGGGCGCCGCACACTCAAGCACCGGCAACAGCACGGCGCAAGATGTCACGCAGTATTTGCAATTATTCGACAAGCGAGTGGATCTCGGGGACTCGCGACAGTCCGTCAGACGCGGAGAGCCTGCGCGGTGGAGCCGCGCACCACCAGCTCCGGTTCGAACAAAAGCTCCTCGGCGGCCACGGACCGGCCGTTGATCTGCGCGCTGAGCAGCTCCACGACGGCCCGGCCCATCGCCTCGATGGGCTGCCGGACGGTGGTCAGCGGGGGTTCGGTGCAGTTCATCAGCGCGGAGTCGTCGTAGCCGACGACGGAGATCCGCGACGGCACGTCCAGCCCTTTGCGCCGGGCGGCCCGTACGACACCGAGGGCGAGGATGTCGCTGGCGCAGATGAAGCCGGTGACACCGCGGTCGATCAGCCGGGACGCCGCCGCGTGGCCGCCCTCGATGGAGAACATCGCGCGGGCCACGTACTCGTCACGCACCTCACCGACGGCCCGCGCGGCGGCCAGCTTGCGCCCCGAGGGCAGGTGGTCGGCCGGGCCGAGCACGAGGCCGATCCGCTCGTGGCCGAGCGAGGCCAGGTGCCGCCAGGCCTGTTCCAGGGCCACGGCGTCGTCGCAGGAGACGCCGGGGAACCCGAGGTGTTCGATGGCCGCGTTGACCAGCACCACCGGGATCTTGCGGTCGGCGAGCCGTTCGTAGTGGCCGTGCGGCGCGTCGGCCTGGGCGTACAGGCCGCCGGCGAAGACGACGCCGGAGACCTGCTGTTGCAGCAGCAGGTCCACGTAGTCGGCCTCGGAGACGCCGCCCTTGGTCTGCGTGCACAGCACCGGGGTGAGGCCGAGCTGCGCCAGGGCGCCGCCGATGACCTCGGCGAACGCCGGGAAGATCGGGTTCTGCAGCTCGGGCAGGACCAGTCCGACGAGCCGGGCACGCTCGCCGCGCAGCTGGGTGGGCCGCTCGTAGCCGAGCACGTCCAGGGCGGACAGGACCGCCTGCCGGGTGGCCTCGGAGACCCCGGGCTTGCCGTTGAGCACCCGGCTGACCGTGGCCTCGCTGACCCCGACCTTCTTCGCCACCTCAGCAAGTCGTCGCGTCATGCGCGCAAGAATAGCGCAAGTAACGCAAGCTGCTTGCGTAAAGCGGCCCCCGCAGCTCGTCGGCGCGGGCGGCCGTCAGTCCGCGGCCGGGACCACCCGGAGGTGGGTGGCCCCGCTCCGGGTGCGGCGCTCGCGGGACGGGGTGCGCCGGGTCTCGCGCAGCACCAGGGTCAGCCGCCGGTAGCCCAGTTCCTCCAGCGAGCGGGAGGTCTCGACGACGACGCGGCACTCGGCGGCGGTCCGGCGGGCGTCGGGGTGGCGCAGCGGCCGTACGGTGCCGTCGTGCTCCACGGCCTCCTCGCCGACCGCGCGGATCCAGTGCGGCAGGCCCTGCCGGTAGGCGGCCTCCATGATCGGGTCCTGGGCGATGTCGCGGCGGATCGCCTGGAGCACGTGGTCGTGGCCGTGGCACTCGATGTCGGAGGCGAAGTGGGCCAGCATCGGCAGGCACCAGCGCGACTCGTGCTCGGCCTCACCGAGGACCGCGGGAGCGTCCGGGTGGAAGAGCACGTAACGGAGGAAGTTGTCGTCGGGCATCGCCGTCGGGTGCGGCCCGGCCTCGCGGAAAAGTGTCCGGAACGCGCCGTTGGCCAGGACCACGTCCCAGCGGTGGTCGACGACGAACGAGGGATGCGGGACGGCGTCCAGAAGCACGGCGTAGTCGTCCAGGTACGCCTGGGCCTCGGGAGTCACGGGGGCGGGCCGCGGTGCCGACCGCTGTCCGCCTGCCTGAAATGCCATCGGGAGGTCACCCCTCTTGCCTATGCGGCCTTCACGCGGCGCCCCGATCCTGCTGCTCGGACGCAAGGCATGTCAACTATCGTGGCATTTCATGACCGTTGACGGCCGAAATTGGCCACAGTTGTGGCGACGTCTGGATGTCAGTTCGAACGACGGCTACTCTCCGGGAAGTTCACGGCAACCGCTTGTGCGTGGCCTGTGGGTCCGGTGAGAGACGTAGGAGATCTGTCGGTGGCGGGTGACTTCGAGGGTCCGGGCACCACGCAGACGGCAGCACTGCCGTCCGTGCTCTCCCGCGTCGCCGCGCTCGCCGACCGGCTCGGCGTGCCGCACGCCGAGGTCTTCGACACCGGCCGGCTGTCCGCCGCCTCCGGGGTGCCCGAGTCCGTGGTCAAGGCCCTGCTGGGCGGCCGGGCTGCCGGGGAGCCCGATGTGCAGGCCCGGTTCATGCAACGCCTCGATCTGCTGCGGCGTACCCGGCTCAAGCCCAACGGACGCCGGTACACCCAGCAGGAGATCGCCGACGGCGCCGGGATGTCACGGCAGCAGGCGGGCGCCCTCATCAACGGCGACCGCCGGCCCACCATGGAGCACTGCGACGCCCTCCAGCGCTTCTTCCGGGTGCACGCCGGGTTCCTGACGGCGGAGGACCCGGAGGCACTGGCCGGTGCCCTGCAGCGCACCGAGCAGGAGCTGTTGCAGCAGCTCGCCGACCGGGAGCGGGCGGCGACCGAGGCGGCGGGCGACCCGCTGGAGCGGCTGTTACAGGACCACGGTGTGCGCGGGATCGCCTGGCGGGCCGCGCAGTTGCCCACCGACCAGCACCGGGACAAGGTCGCCGAGTGGCTGGACATGCTCCTGGAGAGCGTCAAGCGGCCCGAGTCGTGAGCCCGGGGGTGAGCTGGGGCACCGGGCGGGAGATGCGCCGCCTGTGCGGCCGGCTGGTGGCGGAGCTGACCCTGCCGGCGCCGGCGCGCCCGCCGACCTGTACGCGGAGCTGTGCGGGGCGGTGAGCCGGCGCCGGGGCCGTCCGGTGCTGTTCCTACGGCCGCGTTCCCGCCCGGGACGGCCGGCGGGCTGTGGCTCGACTCGGCCGACCGTGACCTGGTCGTCGTGGACGAACGCACCGCCCCCGAGCACCAGTTGGTCATCCTGGGCCACGAGCTGTGGCACATGCGGGCCGGGCACCGGGGACACCTCACCGAGGGCGCCGCGGTCGCCGTCCGGCTGCTGGACGCGGACATCGGCGACGACGCCCTGCGGGCCACCGTCCGCGCGGTCGCCGCCCGCTCCCGGTCCGACCTGGCCGACGAACGCGAGGCGGAGGCTCTCGGCCTGCTGCCGGCCGGCAAGCGCCGCAGCCGGCTGGCGGGTTCGTCGTCGCGGGGGCCGGTGCGGCGGGACCGTCGGGCGGGGCGGATCGAGGCGTCGTCGGGGTGTCCCGGGGGCTGCGCGGGCTGAGCGGCGGCCGGGGCGCGCGAGCACCACCGCACTCCCCGCCCCGTCCCGGCCCGCCCGCCGTGCGCCGCTCGCCCGGATTGTCAGTGGGGCGCGGCAAGCTGGTGGGGCGGCCGCCGCAGGGGGCGGCGCGCTCGACGTCGATGTGGGGAGAGCCGACCGATGACCACCACCGTGCCGACCGACCGGGAACGCGCCGCCGTCCAGGCATATCTGCGCCTGCTGCACACCGTACGGGCCGTTTTCGACACGGCCGCGGACGCGCCGGGCGCCCCGTCGCCCCCGGTCGTGCCGCCGGCCGTCCTCGCGGAGGCCGAACAGGCGCTGCGGGACGCGGGGCTGACCGGGAGCGAGGAGGCGTTCTTCCGGCTGCTGGCCGACTGGTGTTCCGAGCCCTGACGTCCGTCAGGCGGGCGGCGGTACGGTGACGGCGGTGACGAGCAGGCCGTCCCGGGCGGCCCAGCGGCCGTCGAAGCGGTCCAGCCGCCGCTCCCCCACCCGGGGCCCCGGCACCAGCAGCGCGGCTCGGAACGCGCCGCGGCCCTTGCCGCCGGGGTCCTCGGTGATCTCGATGTCGGCCTCGGAGAAGTCCAGCCACCTGCCGGTGAGGGGGAACCACGCCTTGTAGACGGACTCCTTGGCGCTGAACAGCAGCCGGTCCCAGTGCACATGGGGCCGCTCGGCGGCCAGCCGGTCCAGCCGCGCGGCCTCCGCGGGCAGCGCCACGGTGGACAGCACCCCCTCCGGGAGCGGACCGTCCGGTTCGGCGTCGATGCCGAGGGAGGCCAGGTCGGTGGCGTGGACCAGCGCGGCGGCGCAGTAGCCGTCGCAGTGGGTCATGCTGCCGACCAGACCGGAGGGCCAGCGCGGCGCGCCGCGTTCGCCGTTCAGGACGGGCTGGGGCGGCACACCGAGGCGGGTCATGGCCCGGCGGGCGCAGGAGCGTACGACGGTGAACTCCCGGCGGCGCTTGGGCACCGCGCGGGCCACGAGCGGCTCTTCCTCGGGCAGCAGCGGCGTGTGCCCGGCGGTGTCGTGGCCGTGCGCCTCCTCGGCGGCCACCGTCTCGGGGAGCACTTCCTCGATCACCGGAACCCGCCCTTCGTGCCCGTGCCGTCGCCGCCGTCCGTGCCGCCCTCACCGGTGTTCTCGTACGGCCGGATCAGCCGCAGCCGGCCGGGCGGTCCCGACCGTCTGCGCCACTCCCGGGGGTAGCCCACCGACACCTCCTCGAAGCGGACACCCTCGTGCCAGGTGGTGCGGGGGATGTGGAGGTGGCCGTAGACCATGGTGTCGACGCGGAAGCGGCGGTGCCAGTCGGCGGTCAGCCGGGTGCCGCACCACATGGCGAACTCGGGGTGCCACAGGACCTCGGTGGGGTGCCGGTCCAGCGGATAGTGGTTGACGAGGACGACGGGCAGGCCCTCCGGCAGCGCGGCCAGCCGTGCCTCGGTCGCGGCGACCCGGGCCCGGCACCAGGCCTCGCGGCTCGGGTAGGGGTCGGGGTGCAGCAGGTACTCGTCGGCGCAGACGATGCCGGTGCCGTGCGCGTAGGCCAGCCCCTCGGTCTTGGTGGCGCAGCCGTCGGGCAGGAAGGAGTAGTCGTAGAGGAGGAAGAGCGGGGCGACGGCCACCGGGCCGCCCGGTCCGTCCCAGACCGGGTAGGGGTCCTCGGGCGTCGTCACGCCGAGTCCGCGGCAGACCTCGACGAGGTGCTCGTAGCGCTCGGTGCCGCGCAGGGTGACGGAGTCCTTGGGGTGGGTCCACAGTTCGTGGTTGCCGGGGGCCCAGACGACGCGGCGGAAGCGGCCGGCGAGTGTGCCGAGCGCCCAGCGGATGTCCTCGACGGTCTCCGCGACGTCACCGGCGACCAGCAGCCAGTCGTCGTCCGAGGCGGGGCGCATGGCCTCGACCAGGGCCCGGTTCTCCTCGTACCCGATGTGCAGGTCGCTGACGGCCCACAGCTGTCCGGCGCCACCGGCCGTCGACGTCACCTCTCGCCCCCTCCGTACGCTCCGGCGCCGCACGCCCGCCCCCGCGGACCCGGCCGGTCGCCCCCACGAGATCACACGGCGGGCCGGGACGACAAGACCGACCGGCCCGGCCGCGCGCTCGTGGCACGGCCGCCGCCGATCCTTAACACGCGCGTTGCACGGGGCCGCCCCCGAACCCCTATGATCGCCCCAACACCACCGCCCCTGCCTCCCCCCTCACGCGGAGCGGCTCGGTGTCCCTTTTCTCCCTTGGCCGGGCACGGCCGGCTGTGCCCTGCCCGCTTACCGTGGAAGGCGGCCTGCATGGTCTCTCGCGTACGCGTCTGGCTCAACCGCACGTACGCGGAGAACGTGTTCTTCATGGATCAGCTGCGGAGAAATCCCGGCGACCGGGCCGTCGAGATCCACGCCACGCACGGCGACCCCGACTCCCCCGTCCTGGCCGCCGCCGACACCGCCGAACTGGAGCCGGAGAACCTGTCCCCGGCGGCGTACGCGGAGTTCGCGCTGGACCAGTGCCGGCGGCGCGGCATCGACGTGTTCGTGCCCCGGCTGCACCAGAGCGCGATCGTGGCGCACCGCGCCGAGTTCGAGGCGGCCGGTACGGCGCTGCTCGCCCCGCCGCCCCAGGCGGTGGCCGTCTTCCGGGACAAGGTGATCGGCTACGAGGCGGCCCAGGCGGTCGGCGTGCCGGTGCCGCCCTGGTGGCGGGTGCGGACGGCCGACGAACTGGTCGCGGCGGTGGAGGAGCTGGAGGAGCAGGGGCACCGGGCGTGCTTCAAGCCGGCCTCCGGTGCGGGCGGGGTGGGCTTCCGGGTGATCACCCGCAGCCCCTTCTCCCTGGTGCACCTGAGCGGTTTCCCGTCCCCGTACGTGCCGCTGGACCTGGCGGTGGCGGCGGTGCGGGCGGCGGACGAGCCGGTCGACTGGCTGGTGATGCCGCGTCTGGCGGAGCCGGAGGTGTCGGTGGACTGCCTCACCGGCACCGACAACCGGGTGCGCATGGCGGTGGGCCGCACCAAGAACGGCCGCCGCCGCGGGTTCACGCTCGACGAACGCTGGCTGGAGCCCGCGCGGCGGGTCGCGGAGGGCTTCGGGCTGCACCACCTGTCCAACATCCAGTTCCGGATGTACGGCGAGCGTCCGGTGCTGATGGACGTCAACACCCGTCCGGCGGGCGGGCTGCACCAGCTGTCGCTGTGCGGCATCAACGCGCCGTGGGCCGCGGTGCGGCTCGCGCTCGGTGACGACCCGGGCGAGATCGTGCCGCCGTTCCTGGGCCAGGACTACACGGTGGTGTCCGGGCCGCGCCCGCTGCTGCCGGTGCCGCTGCCGCAGCACCGGACGGACCCCGCGCCGCTGCCCGCGCCCGCCGTACCGTCCCCGCCCCGCCCGGCGCAGTCCGTGGCGGCCCCGGCCCCGGCGGCGGGCCAGGTCACCGGGGTGTCGGGGCTGCCCGGGTAGGGGGCGCCGTACTCCGGGTGGCGGGCGCCGTGGCCGGAGGTGGCGGGGGTGCCCGGGGCCGGAGGTGACAGGTTGTCAGTGGGCGCTGCTAGAACACTGGGTGCCCTGACCGATGACCCACCACCTCCGAGGAATCACCATGGAACTCCCTGCCGACGTGCCCCGGCACCCGCGCGACGCCAGCCATCTGGACCGTTTCCACGGGCTCCCGGTGTTCGAGTTTCCCCAGGCGGGGGACGCCCGGCCGCTGCCGCTGCCCGAGGACCCCTCGTCGGTCGCCTGGTGCCTGCGGACCGGAGAGGGGGCCGACGACGAGGACACCGACGCCTACTGGAACCGGTTCCTCGCGACCGTGCCGTTGGGCGAGATACGCGCGCTGGTGGTCGGCGGCCCGTGGTACGGGTTCGAGGGGCCGGGCATGCCCGAGGAGGTCGTCGCGCTGAGCGACCGGCTGACCGGTCTGGAGGCCCTGTTCCTCGGTGACGTGGAGATGGAGGAGTCCGAGGTCTCCTGGATCGAGCAGTCCGACCTCTCCCCCGTCCTGGAGGCCTACCCCCGCCTGCGGGAACTCGGCGTGCGGGGCGGCAACGGCCTGGAGTTCCCCACCCTCCGGCACGAGGGGCTGCGCACGCTGCGCTTCGAGAGCGGCGGACTGCCCGGCCAGGTGGTGCGCGACGTCGCCGCCAGCGACCTGCCCGGCCTCGACCTCCTGGAGATGTGGCTGGGCGTCGAGGACTACGGCGGTGACACGACCGTGGCGGACCTGTTGCCGCTGCTGACCGGCGACCGGCTGCCCGCGCTGCGCCACCTGGGGCTGCAGAACAGCCTGTTGCAGGACGACATCGCCGCCGCGGTGGCCCAGGCGCCGGTCGTGGCCCGGCTGGAGTCGCTCCGGCTCTCCATGGGCGCCCTCGGCGACGAGGGCGCCGAGGCACTGCTGCGCGGCCAGCCGCTCACCCATCTGCGCTACCTCGACCTGCACCACCACTACCTCAGCGACGCCATGATGCTGCGCGTGTGGGACGCACTGGAGCCGGCGGGCGTGCGAGTGGACCTGTCCGGCCAGCAGGAGGAGGACGACTGGGACGACGAGCCCGTCCGTTACACGGCCGTCGCCGAGTGACACCCGCCGCGTCCTCGCCCACCCACCGCAGAAAGGCCCCCATGCCGAAGACCCCGCTCCCCGACGACCCCGCCTCGCGTGCCCTGGTCAGCGCCGACCTGACCGGCGAGGCCCCCTGGCTGGACCCGGACCGGCCGGTGCCGGCGCACCATGTCGTGCGCGCGGCGGGGCAACGGCGCCTGGACCACGCCGACGTGGCCGCCCGGCTCACCGGACTGGGGTACCGGGTGCCGCCGCCCGAGCTGCTCGCCTCACTCAGCGACGACGACGCCAAGCTGCTCACCCGTGACCTCGACGGCCGCCCGCCCTGGCTGACGACGGCGGACTTCCCGTACCTGCGGGCCCATGTCCTGCGGGCCGCCCGCGGACTGAGGCGCCCGCCCGCCGAACTGGCGGACCGCTTGGCCGTGCTCGGCCTGGTCCTGCCGGGTTCCGACCGGCTCCCGGAGACGGTGGACGACGACGACCTGAAGCTGATCAGCCCACGGCTGAGCGGGCGGCCCTGGCTCCGTGAGGAGGACGCGCCCCGGCTGCGGTCCCTCGCGATCCTCGCCGCCGTCCAGCTGAAGCGGCCGCCCGGCGAACTCGCCGACCGCCTCGCCGAACTGGGCTACCGGCCGCCCTCCCCCGACACCTTCCCCGACCGGGTCGAGGACGACGACCGGCATCTGGTGCTCAAGAAGTCCGGCTTCCTGCTGGCCGACACCGAACCCGTGCCGCTCGGCCATGCCCTGCGGGTGCTGCCCAGCCTGCGGCACCGCACGGACGCGCCGAGGACCCCGCAGGAGTCGGCCGCCGCGGTGGCCGCGCTGGGCGAGCGGTTCACCGCCCTCGGCTTCCGCGTCGAACCCGGCCTGGCGGAGACCGGCCCCGACGACCTGGTCCTGGTCAGTGAGGGACTGGACGGCCAGGCTCCCTGGCTCGACGCCGGACAGCCGGTGCCGCTGCACCACGTCCTGCGCTTCGCCCAGGCACACGGCCGGGCTCCGCACGAGGTCCTCGCCCGGCTCCGCGACCTGGGCCACCGGCGGCTGCCCGACGCCCCGCCGGCCGGCTCGGTGACCGCCGAGGACCTCGACCTGATCGAGGGCGTCTGGCAGGGGCGCACCACCCGGCCCGGGCAGCACGGCCCCGACCTGCTGCCCCACCTCCTCGTCGTCTGCGTCGGCACCGGACGGGCCCCCGCCGAGGCCGCCGACCGGCTCCGCCGGCTCGGCTACGCGCTGCCCGCGCGGGGCGTCCCCGCCGAGGCGCGGGAGAGCGACCTGCGGCTGATCAGCCCGCCGGTGTCCGACGCCGCCGCGCCCTGGATCTCCTGGGCCGAGCCCGTGCCGGTCGGGCACGTGCTGTACCGCGCGCACTCCGAGGGCATGAACGTGGCGGCCGTGGTGACCCGGCTGCGGGAGCTGGGCCACCACCGGGTGCCCGAGCTGCCCGACCGGGTCCTCACCGACGACGACCTCCGGCTCATCACCGATCAGGGGGAGGGCGGTCCGGCCCCGCTGGCGGACACGGTGCCCTACGGACGGGTCGTGCGGGCCGCCGAGGAGGCGGGCACCGGCGTCCTGGAGGCCGCCGAGCGGTATCGGGAGCTGGGCTACACCGACGTCGTCCTGCCGGACGACCCGCCGGCCGGGCCGGTCGGTGCCGGCACCGCCGCGCTGGTCAGGACCGACACCGGCTGGCTGGACCCGGACGCGCTCGTGCCACTCCGG
This sequence comes from Streptomyces sp. NPDC016677, assembly GCF_055562815.1. Classification (NCBI taxonomy): domain Bacteria; kingdom Bacillati; phylum Actinomycetota; class Actinomycetes; order Kitasatosporales; family Streptomycetaceae; genus Streptomyces; species Streptomyces sp. NPDC016677. The sequence goes on from NZ_JBVHEO010000002.1 coordinate 970,938, forward strand.
CACATCCTCAGACGGGCGCAGGCCACGGGCACCGGCCCGGCCGAGATCGGGCGCCGGCTGCGGGCCCTGGGCTACCGGCACCTGCCCGGCGCGCTGCCGGAGGAGCCCCGCCCCGACGACCTGAAGATCATCAGCCAGTACGGCCTGGGCAAGGAGTTCCTCGACCCCGGCCGGCCCGTGGACCGGGCCCACCCCCGCGACGTCGCCCACCAGTTGGGGATCAGCGCCTACGAGGTCGCGTCCCGGCTGGTCGCCCTGGGTCACCGCCTGCCGTTCGTCCCGCTGCCCGAGGACGCCCTGATCCTCAGTCAGAACGCGGACGGCGACGCCCCCTGGGTGCGCCCCGGCGACGCCGGTCTCGGTCACGTCCTGCGCGCCGCGCAGGTACTCGGCCGTACCCCGGCCGAGATCGACGAACGGCTCAGGGAGTACGCCTTCGCCCAGCACACCCTGCCGGAACTCGACGGCTTCGACGACCTGGACGTCCTCGTGCTCAGTCAGGGGCTCGACGGGCGGGCGCCCTGGCTGCCCTGGGGGAGGACACCGGCGGTGGAGCACGTGCTGCGCGCGGCGCGGGCCACGGGCCACTCCCCCGCCTCGGTCGCCGAGCGGCTGACCCGCCTCGGCCACGCCGTCGAGCTGCCGGTCACGGCCGACGCCGACGACCTGGAGGTGGCCCTGGCGCTCCCGAAGCCCCACGGACCGCTGAAGCTGGAGGAGGTGCTGACCGTCGCCGGCAGGCTGGGCCTGAGCCCCGCCGAGACGGCCCGCCGCCTGACCGCCCTGGGCGTCGGGACACCGGATGTCACCTACCCGGACCGGCGCCCGGCCCCGACCCGGCCACGCCGTCCCTGACGCACGCGTGAGGGGGTACCGGCAGCGGGCGGTCAGTCCCGGTACCCCCAGGCCCGTGCCAGGTCCCGCAGCCGGGGCGGCAGGTCGGTGCCGGGGGCGGCGGAGCGGGCGGCGCGGATGCGGCCGGACTTGAGGGTCTCGGACCAGTCGCCGAGCTGGGGCCGGAAGTCGCCGTGGTCCTTGCTGCCGTAGTCGAGCATGCCGGGCTCCCAGGGGACGCCGAGGTACGCGCAGATGCCCCGGGTGACCCGTTCCGGCTCGGCGGTGAGGTCCTCGTACGTGATCACGTGGGCGGCGGGGTCGTGCCGCGCCTCCTCCAGCTTCTCCGCGTACCCCAGGACCTCGGCGCGGATGGCGGTGTGGTCCGGGTCGCTGCGGCGGGCGGTCAGGGAGGCCACGACCGCGCCCGGGTGGCGCAGCAGGACGATCCGGCGGGCCTTGGGCCAGCACCGGTACAGCCGGGGCAGGACGTGGACGTTGGCCGGGGTCTTGTCGACGATGAGGTCCTTGCCGCTGCGGACCAGTTCGAGGTGGAGCACCCGGTCCCACAGGACGTGCTCCAACTCCTCCCGGTCGAGTTCCAGCGCCCGCATGGCCTTGGGGGTGAACGGCCGGGAGAGCTGGACGCGCAGGGTGCGCAGATGCATCTCGTGCGGGGCGCGGATGCGGCTGTGGCTGTTCAGCAGGACCCGCAGCAGGGTCGACCCGGAGCGCACCGAGGACAGGACGAACACCGGGGAATCCACCAGGCGCGGCGCGGGCGGGGCGGTGTACCCGCCGCGGTCGTCCGCCGCCGTACGGGGCGCGGGCACCGCGTCGAGGCCCCGGCGCGGCGGGCTGACGGCCTGGGCCATCAGCCTCCCCCGGCGCTTCAGTCCCTTGCCGATCGCGGACAGTCGCGGGTCTCGCACCGTGCCACCTCTCTCTTCGTCGTACTGGCCGCATCCCAGGGGCGGCAGGCGAACCAGAGGTGTACGGCAGGCGACACACCGGGGTCGGTTTTCGCCGGGCAGCACGGCTGACCAGGGGCTTCGCGCGTTCCTTAATTCTTCATGGGAACGTTACGACCGGAGTACGGTCCCGCCTACCGGAGATAGGCGAGGCCGGGGTGGACGGCGGTGTAGCCGTCGACGAGGCGGTGCGCCACTCTCACGGAGTCGACGAGCGGGTGCAGCGCGAAGGCCGTCACGGCACGGGCGCGGGAGCCGGACTCGGCCGCCGCGAGGATCTCGCGTTCGACGGCCTTGACCGAGCAGACCAGGCCGGTGGCGTGGTCCGGCAGGGGTGCGGCGGCCAGGGGATGCGCGCCGCTCGCGTCGACCAGGCAGGGCACCTCGATGACGGCGTCGGCGTCGAGAGCGGCGAGCGTGGAGCCGTTGCGGACGTTGAGGATCAGGGTGGTGCGCTCGCCGCGGGCGACGGCCCGCATCAGGGCGAGGGCGACCTTCTCGTAGCCGCCGGAGAGGTCCTCGGCCTCGCGTTCGCCGGCGCCGGCCGCCTCCCGGTTCTCGGCCATGTAGGTGGCCTCGCGCTCGGCGCGGGTGCGTTCCCACAGGTCCAGGGCGCGGACGCCGGGGTCGCGGGCCTCGGCGTAGAACCCGGCCTGCTGGTCGCGCAGGAAGGCGCCGCGGGTGCGCTCGGCCTGCTGGTAGGCGTGTACGGCCTCCCGGTTGAAGTAGTAGTAGTGCAGGTACTCGTTGGGGACGGCGCCGAGCGAGCGGAGCCAGTCGGGGCCGAAGAGACGTCCCTCCTCGAAGGAGCCGAGCAGGGCGGGGTCGGCGAGCAGCCGGGGCAGTTCGTCGCGGCCGGCGACGCGCAGCGCGCGCACCCAGCCGAGGTGGTTGAGGCCGACGTAGTCGACGAACGCCTCGCGCGGGTCGGCGCCGAGCACCCGGGCGATACGGCGGCCGAGGCCGACCGGCGAGTCGCAGATGCCGATGACGCGGTCGCCGAGGTACCGGGACATCGCCTCGGTGACCAGTCCGGCGGGGTTGGTGAAGTTGATGACCCAGGCGTCGGGGGCGCGGCGGGCCACCCGGCGGGCGATGTCGACGGCGACCGGGACGGTCCGCAGGCCGTAGGCGATGCCGCCCGCGCCGACCGTCTCCTGGCCGAGGACTCCCTCGGCGAGCGCGACCCGTTCGTCGTCCGCGCGGCCCGCCAGGCCGCCGACCCGGATCGCGGAGAAGACGAAGCCGGCGCCGGTGAGCGCCTCGTCCAGGTCGGTGGTGGCCGTGACGCGGGGCGCGTCGGGGACGCCCGCGGCCTGTTCGGCCAGCACCCGGGTCACGGCGGTCAGCCGGTCCGCGTCGAGGTCGTGCAGCACCACCTCGCTCACCCGCCGCTCGCCGCGGTCCCCGAGCAGTGCCCCGTACACCAGCGGCACCCGGAATCCGCCGCCGCCCAGAATCGTCAGCCTCACGCCCGCGTCCTTCCCGCACCGGCCGGCCCGCCGCCGGCCCCCGCTGCCGCCGATCATGGCACGCGGGCCGGCCGGCGGGCGGGGCACCGGCGCATTGACCGGGGTGCGTCCGGTGCCTACCTTCACCGGCAACCGCCGCGCGCCCGGTGCGCGACCGCACCGGGGCCGGTACCGGCCCCCCTCCCGGAAAGAGGCCCGGCGCCATGACAGCCCGTTCCGTTACCGGCTCCCCCGTCTCCGGCCGCTCCGCGACCGACCGGCTGCTGTCGGTGCTCGCCGCCTTCGACCACGAGCACGCCGCGCTGTGCCTCACGGACATCAGCCGCCGGGCCGGGCTCACCCTGACCACCGCGCACCGGCTGGTGGGCGCCCTCACGGCCTGGGGCGCCCTGGAGCGCGACGGGTCGGGCCGCTACCACGTGGGGCTGCGGCTGTGGGAGGTGGCCGCGCTCGCGCCGCGCGGCCTGGGACTGCGGCAGATCGCCCTGCCCCATCTGGAGGATCTGTACGAGGCGACGCACGAGAACGTGCAGCTCGCGGTGCGGGACGGCGGCGAGGTGGTCTACGTCGAGTGGCTGTCGGGGCGGTCGGCGGTCGGCGTGCACATCCGGGTGGGCGGCCGCTGGCCGCTGCACGCCACGGGCGTCGGCCTCGCCCTGCTGGCGCACGGGACACCCGAGGTCCAGGAGGAGTACTGCGCGGGCCCGCTGGCCGCCTTCACCCCGTACACCGTCACCGACCCGGTCCGGTTGCGCAGGGTGCTGGCGGAGGTGCGGCGCACGGGGGTGGCGGTCAGTGACCGGCAGGTCACCGAGGACGCGCTGTCGGTGGCCGCCCCGGTGCGCGGGCCGGACGGCACGGTGACGGCGGCCGTCTCGGTCGTCGTCCCGCACGACGCCGCCCGCGTCCCGGCGCTGTCACCGGCGGTACGGCTCGCGGCGCGGGGGATCTCCCGGGGGCTGGGGTGGCGGCCGGGCGGGCCGTCCGGCCCCTGACGGGGACCGGGCGCGCGGGCCGGGGGCCTGTTCCCGTCTGCCACATTTCTCACAGCCGCCCCAGGGGACGAACAGCGCCGCACAGCTCCGACCCAGCTATAAGGTGCAGACTGCACCCGATCCCCGCCCAACCCCCGAAAGGCCCGTCCCGTGAGCAGCCACCCCATATCCGACCAGCAGGACGCCCAACCGGGACGGTGGTCGCGGCGCGGGGTGCTCGCCGTGCTCGGCGCCGTGCCGGTAGCGGCGGCGCTGGCGGGCGCGGGCACCGGCACCGCGCGGGCCGCCGAGGGGACCACCCCGGCGAGCGGCACCGCCGAGGCCCGCTCCCTCACCGCGACCGTGACCCCCGAGGCGGGCGGCACCTACGGCGTCGGCATGCCGGTGTCGGTCACCTTCTCGCACGCGGTGACCCGCAAGGCGGCGGTGGAGTCGGCAATCACGGTGAGCGCCGACTCCGGGGTCGAGGTGGTCGGCCACTGGTTCGGCGACACCCGGCTGGACTTCCGGCCGAAGGAGTACTGGGCGAAGGACACCACCGTCACCGTCGGCCTCCGGCTGGCCGGCGTACGCGCCGCCGACAACCTGTACGGCACCCAGACGGAGAACTTCACGTTCCGCATCGGCCGGTCCCAGATCAGCACCGTCGATCTGAAGTCCGAGAAGATGACGGTCGTCCGGGACGGCGAGAAGACCGCCGCCTACCCCGTCACCGGCGGCGACTCCGAGCACACCACCTGGGCCGGGATCATGGTGATCAGCGAGCGGCTGAAGGAGACCCGGATGCGGTCCTCGACGGTCGGGCTCGGCGACGAGTACGACATCGCGGACGTGCCGCACGCCCAGCGGCTGACCACCTCCGGCACCTTCATCCACGGCAATTACTGGACCGCCGCCTCCGCCTTCGGCCACACCAACGGCACCCACGGCTGCATCGGCCTGCACGACGCCAAGGGCGGGGCGGACGAGGACACGGCGGGGTACGAGTTCTACGACGGTTCGCTGCTGGGGGACGTGGTGATCGTGAAGAACTCGGGCGACAAGACCGTCGACCCGGCCAACGGGCTCAACGGCTGGAACCTGTCCTGGAAGAAGTGGAAAGCGGGCAGCGCACTGAGCTGACCGCCCGCCGGCGCGCGGGGAGGACGGCACGGTCCGAAGGGCGCTTTTCGTGCCCTTCGGGTGCTGAACTCCCCCAGGGGGCAAGGACTTTCTCGGCTTCACCTCTTGACGGCCGGGGGCCCGGGGAGCACATTGGCCGCACTCTGAGAGCGCTCTCAGAACGCGCTTGCGGAGTCGCAGTGCCCCGCATCCTCCCACCCCGTACCGAGAGGCACCCCCATGCGCGAACCCTCCGGCACCCCGCACAGACGTCGTCCCCTGCGGCGCGCGCTCGTCGCCGCCCTCGGGGCGCTCGGGCTGGCCGTGGCCGGCGCCACCCTCGCCGCCCCGTCCGCGAACGCCTCCGCGCCCACGCCCCCGTCCGGCTGGACCCAGCTCTTCCTGGACGACTTCGACGGTGCCGCCGGCTCCGGCGTCGACACGTCCGACTGGCAGTACGCGACCGGTACGTCCTACCCGGGCGGCGCCGCCAACTGGGGCACCGGCGAGGTCGAGACGATGACGTCCAGCACCAGCAACGTCTCCCTCGACGGCAGCGGCAACCTGCGCATCACCCCGCTGCGCGACGCCGCCGGCAAGTGGACCTCGGGCCGCATCGAGACCAACCGCACCGACTTCCAGCCCCCGGCCGGCGGCAAGCTGAGCGTCGAGTCGCGCATCCAGATGCCGAACGTGACCGGTGCCGCGGCCAAGGGCTACTGGCCCGCCTTCTGGATGCTGGGGGCGCCGTTCCGGGGCAACTACTGGAACTGGCCGAGCGTGGGCGAGCTGGACATCATGGAGAACGTCCAGGGCCTCAACACCGTCTGGTCGACCATGCACTGCGGGACCAACCCGGGCGGCCCCTGCAACGAGACCACCGGCATCGGCGGTTCGACCGCCTGTCCGGGCTCCACCTGCCAGTCCGGGTTCCACACCTACCGCATGGAGTGGGACCGCTCGACCAGCGTCGAGCAGATCCGCTTCTACGTCGACGGCGTCAACTACCACACCGTGCGCGCCGACCAGATGGACGCCACCACCTGGTCCAACGCCACGAACCACGGCTTCTTCATCATCCTCAACGTGGCGATGGGCGGCGGCTTCCCGGGCGCCTTCGGCGGCGGCCCGGACAGCGGCACCGTCCCCGGCCACCCGATGCTGGTCGACTACGTCCAGGTGCTGTCGTCCGGCGGGGGCTCCACCACGCCGCCCACGAACCGGGACGCCTACTCCGCGATCCAGGCCGAGTCCCACGACGCCCAGTCCGGCACCATCACGGAGACCACCACCGACTCGGGCGGCGGGCAGAACATCGGCGCCCTGGCCAACGGCGACTGGGCGCAGTTCAAGGGCGTGAAGTTCGGCTCCAGCGCCGCCACGCAGTTCAACGCGCGGGTGGCGAGCGGGGCGGGGGCCGGCGTCAGCGGGCTGGTGGAGGTCCGCCTGGACAGCCGTACCGCCACGCCCGTCGGCAGTTTCGCGGTGGGCGGCACGGGCGGCTGGCAGTCGTGGCGGACGATCCCGGCGAACATCTCCTCGGTGACCGGCACCCACGACGTGTACCTGACGTTCACCAGCGGCCAGCCGGCCGACTTCGTCAACGTGAACTGGTTCAGCTTCGGGCACTGAGCACCCCACCCCAGAACACGGGCACCCCACCCGAGAAGGGGGCCGCGCGGCACCGCGCGGCCCCCTTCGCCGTGCTCAGCTCAGCTCCGCCCGGAACGCCGCCGGCGTCAGGTCCGTGTGCTGGTGGAAGAACTTGGAGAAGTTCGCGGCGTCGGGGAAGCCGACGGCCGCGCCGACGCGGCCGATCGGCATGTCGGTGTGGGCGAGGAGCCGTTTGGCCTCCAGGACGACGCGTTTGTCGATGAACGCCTTGGGCGTCTCCCCGGTCGCGGCGCGCACCGCGCGGACCAGGGTGCGGCGGGAGTAGCCGAGCGCGTCGGCGTAGGCGCTGACGCTGTGGTTGGTGGCGAAGCCGCGCTCCACCGCGTCCCGGAACAGGGTGAACGTGGTGCCGTCCTGCTGGGTGCGCGCCGCCTCGGCCGAGCTGGCCGCGAGGTGCGCGAGGCGCAGCAGGAAGGCGGTGAGCGTGTGCCGCAGCACCGCCGTGTGCAGGCTCAGCGGCAGGGTGGTGGCGTCCTCGTACTCGCGCCGCAGCTGCTCCAGGGAGGCCGTCAGGGCGTCGTACCGGGCCGGGTCGGGGTGCAGCAGGGGCGGCAGGTCGTAGCGGTAGAGGCCGGTGGCCTCGACGGTGGCGCGGGGCAGGAAGCCGGGCTGCATGGTCAGCGCGGTTCCGCGGTACTCGCTGATCCGCGAGAAGCGGTGGACCTGTCCGGGGCGGATCCACAGCAGGTCGCCGGCGGTCGCCTCGTACTCGGTGAAGTCGATCATGTGGCGGACCGGGCCGCCGGTGAAGAGCATCACGACGTGGAAGTCGATGCGGTGCACGCGGTGCAGCGGGGCCTGCGCGTGCCAGGCACGGCCGGTGCCCATCGGGCCGACCTGCATGCCGACGCCGAGGAGGCTGAGATCGACCGGGAAGGGGAACGTCTTGATCCCGTCGCCGCCGCCGCCGACAGCGTGTCCGCCCCCGTCGCCACCGGCATCTTTGTGCTGTTCGTCCGCCATGTCCTTCTCGTACCGTCCCCTCGCGCGCACGAGTGCCCGAGGCGTGTCCCAGTTTCACCACAGGCTGGCACACGATGACCTTCATTCCAAAAAGTCAGACTTTTAAGTTTGAACACGTCAGACCAGTCACTCCGCTCCAATCGAGGATTTCTTGAAGATGAGCACGCACACAGCGGACCGCTTCGAATGGACCGAACTCGACCGGCGTGCCGTCGACACCGCCCGCGTTCTCGCGGCCGATGCCGTGCAGAAGGTCGGGAACGGGCACCCGGGGACGGCGATGGCCCTCGCCCCGGCCGCCTACACGATCTTTCAGAAGGTGATGCGTCACGATCCCGCCGATCCCGAGTGGACCGGCCGTGACCGCTTCGTCCTCTCCCCCGGACACACCTCGCTGACCCTCTACACACAGCTCTACCTCGCCGGGTACGAGCTGGAGCTGGACGACCTGAAGGCGTTCCGGACGCAGGGGTCGAAGACGCCCGGCCACCCCGAGTACGGCCACACCGCCGGCGTCGAGACCACCACCGGGCCGCTGGGCCAGGGCGTGGCCAACGCGGTGGGCATGGCGATGGCCGCCCGCTACGAGCGCGGCCTGTTCGACCCCGGGGCCCCGTCCGGCGAGTCCCCCTTCGACCACACGATCTGGGCGATCGTCTCCGACGGCGACCTCCAGGAGGGCGTCTCCGCCGAGGCGTCGTCGCTGGCCGGCCACCAGAAGCTCGGCAACCTGGTCTTCCTCTACGACGACAACCACATCTCCATCGAGGGCGACACCGCCACCGCCTTCTCCGAGGACGTGCTCAAGCGGTACGAGGCGTACGGCTGGCACACCCAGCGCGTCGAGCCCGCCGAGAACGGCGACGTCGACGTGGACGCCCTGTACGCGGCGCTCACCGCCGCCAAGGCGGAGACCGGCCGTCCCTCCATCATCGCCATGCGCACGATCATCGCCTGGCCCGCGCCGAACGCCCAGAACACCGAGGCGTCGCACGGCTCGGCGCTCGGCGCCGACGAGGTCGCCGCCACCAAGCGCGTCCTCGGCTTCGACCCGGAGCGGTCCTTCGAGGTCGCGGACGAGGTCCTCGCCCACACCCGGAAGGCGCTGGACCGGGGTGCCGAGGCGCACGCCGCCTGGGACAAGCGGATCGACAAGTGGCGCGGCGCCCAGCCGGAGCGCGCGGCGCTGTTCGACCGCGTGGTGGCCGGCCGGCTCCCCGAGGGCTGGCAGGACGCGCTGCCGGTGTTCGAGCCGGGCCAGGCGGTCGCCACCCGGGCCGCCTCCGGCAAGGTGCTCCAGGCGCTCGGCCCGGTGCTGCCCGAGCTGTGGGGCGGCTCCGCCGACCTCGCCGGTTCCAACAACACCACCATCGACAAGACCTCGTCCTTCCTCCCCGAGGGCAACCCGCTGCCCGAGGCCGACCCGTACGGCCGTACCGTCCACTTCGGCATCCGCGAGTTCTCGATGGCGGCCGAGATGAACGGCATCGCGCTGCACGGCAACACCCGGATCTACGGCGGCACCTTCCTGACCTTCTCCGACTACATGCGCAACGCCGTGCGCATGTCGGCGCTGATGCAGCTGCCGGTGACGTACGTGTGGACGCACGACTCCGTCGGCCTCGGCGAGGACGGCCCGACCCACCAGCCGGTCGAGCACCTCGCCTCGCTGCGCGCCATCCCCGGCCTGCACGTGGTCCGCCCGGCCGACGCCAACGAGACGGCCACCGCCTGGGCGGAGATCCTGCGCCGCCACTCCACCGCCCCCGCCCCGCACGGCCTCGCCCTCAGCCGCCAGGGCCTGCCCACGTACGAGGCGGACCCGGACGCGGCCAAGGGCGGCTACGTCCTGCGGGACGCCTCCACCGGGACCCCGGAGGTGATCCTGATCGCCACCGGCTCCGAGGTCCAGGTCGCCGTCGCGGCACGGGAGCTGCTGGAGGCCGAGGGGACCCCCACCCGGGTGGTGTCGATGCCGTCCGTGGAGTGGTTCGACGAGCAGCCGCGGACGTACCGCGAGAGCGTGCTGCCGCCGGCCGTGAAGGCCCGGGTGGCCGTGGAGGCCGGGATCGCCCTGACCTGGTACCGCTTCGTCGGCGACGCGGGACGCATCGTCTCGCTGGAGCACTACGGCGCCTCCGCCGACGCCAAGACCCTGTTCACCGAGTACGGCTTCACCGCCGAGAACGTCGCCGCCGCGGCCCGGGAGTCCCTCGCCGCCGCCCGCGCCTGACCGCGACGTTCGTGCTTGATCGCAACGCCAGAAAGAAGATGATGATCACTGTGACCGAAGCAACCGGGACCCCGAAGGCGCTGAAGCGCCTGGCCGACGAGGGTGTCTCCGTCTGGCTGGACGACCTGTCCCGCACCCGGATCGAGTCGGGCGACCTGGCCCGGCTGGTCGCCACCGGCGGTGTCGTCGGCGTCACCACCAACCCGTCCATCTTCCAGGCGGCCATCGGCTCCGGCGCCGGCTACGAGGAGCAGCTCGCCGACCTCGCGGTGCGCGGCGTGACCGTGGACGAGGCGGTGCGGATGATGACCACCGCCGACGTCCGCGCCGCCGCCGACGTGCTGCGCCCGGTGTACGAGGCGACCGGCGGCCGGGACGGCCGGGTCTCCATCGAGGTCGACCCGCGCCTCGCCCACGACACGGCGGCGACGATCGCCGAGGCCCGCCAGCTGTTCTGGCTGGTGGACCGCCCCAACGTCATGATCAAGATCCCGGCTACCAAGGCCGGTCTCCCGGCGATCACCGAGGTCATCGGCGCCGGCATCAGCGTCAACGTCACGCTGATCTTCTCCCTGGAGCGCTACCGCGAGGTCATGGACGCCTACCTCGCCGGCCTGGAGCGGGCGCGGGCCGCCGGCCACGACCTGGCCACGGTCCACTCCGTCGCCTCCTTCTTCGTCTCCCGCGTCGACAGCGAGATCGACAAGCGGCTGACCGTGCTGGGCACGGACGAGGCCCTCGCCCTGAAGGGCAGGGCGGCCCTGGCCAACGCGCGGCTGGCCTACGAGGCGTACGAGGAGGTCTTCGCCGGCGACCGCTTCACCGCCCTGGCGGGGACCGGCGCCCACCGGCAGCGCCCCCTGTGGGCGTCCACCGGGGTGAAGGATCCGGCATACCGGGACACCCTGTACGTGGAGGAGCTGGTCGCTCCCGGCACCGTGAACACCATGCCGGAGGCCACTCTGGAGGCCACCGCCGACCACGGTGACGTCCAGGGCGACACGGTCACCGGCGGCTACGCCCAGGCGAGGGCCGACCTCGCCGCCGTGGAGCGGCTCGGCATCTCGTACGACGAGGTGGTGGAGCAGCTGGAGCGCGAGGGCGTGACCAAGTTCGAGGCGGCCTGGCAGGACCTGCTCGACGCCGTGACGAAGTCCCTCGACAGCAAGGTCGACGACAAGGGAGTTGACGGGGAATGAGCAAGAAGCTTCCCGACCCGGACGCGGGCGAGACCAAGGCGACGAAGGAGGCCAAGGAGGTCCGGGACGCCCAGGAGGCGGCGGGCGTCGCGGACGCCGTGTCCCCCGCCGAGACCCCGGCGCAGCAGCGGGAGCGGACCCTGAAGCAGATCCAGGAGCAGCAGACCCCGCAACAGGGACCGGAGCGCACCCGCGGGCGGAAGGCTTCGGCGCAGGTCCCGGTCCACGACTGGAGCAACCCCCTGCGTGACCCGCAGGACCGTCGGCTGCCCCGTATCGCGGGCCCGTCCGGCCTGGTCATCTTCGGTGTCACCGGCGACCTGTCCCGCAAGAAGCTGATGCCGGCCGTCTACGACCTGGCCAACCGCGGCCTGCTGCCGCCGGGCTTCTCCCTGGTGGGCTTCGCCCGCCGGGACTGGGAGGACCAGGACTTCGCCGAGGTCGTGCACCAGGCCGTCAAGGAGCACGCCCGGACCGAGTTCCGCGAGGAGGTCTGGCAGCAGCTCTCCGAGGGCATGCGGTTCATCCCCGGCGACTTCGACGACGACAACGCCTTCGAGGAGCTGCGCAAGGCCGTCGGCGAACTGGACGCCTCGCGCGGCACCAGCGGCAACTACGCCTTCTACCTCTCGGTGCCGCCGAAGTTCTTCCCCAAGGTCGTCCAGCAGCTGAAGAAGCACGGCCTGGCGGACGCCCCGGAGGGCTCCTGGCGCCGCGCCGTCATCGAGAAACCGTTCGGGCACGACCTGCGGAGCGCGCAGGAGCTGAACGCCCTAGTGCACGACGTGTTCGAGCCGGACCAGGTCTTCCGCATCGACCACTACCTGGGCAAGGAGACCGTCCAGAACATCCTGGCGCTGCGCTTCGCCAACCAGATGTACGAGCCGATCTGGAACCGGTCCTACGTCGACCACGTGCAGATCACCATGGCCGAGGACATCGGCATCGGCGGCCGGGCCGGCTACTACGACGGCATCGGCGCCGCCCGTGACGTCATCCAGAACCACCTGCTCCAGCTGATGGCCCTGACCGCGATGGAGGAGCCCGCCTCCTTCGACGCGGCGTCGCTGCTCACCGAGAAGCTGAAGGTGTTCCGGGCCGTGCGGCTCCCGGACGACCTGGGCGAGCACACCGTGCGCGGCCAGTACGCGAGCGGCTGGCAGGGCGGCGAGCAGGTGCGCGGCTACCTGGAGGAGGACGGCATCGACCCGGCCTCCACCACCGACACCTACGCCGCGATGAAGCTGGCGATCGACAACCGCCGCTGGGCGGGCGTCCCCTTCTACCTGCGCACCGGCAAGCGGCTCGGCCGCCGGGTCACGGAGATCGCGGTCGTCTTCCAGCGCGCCCCGCACTCCCCCTTCGACCAGACGGCCACCGAGGAACTCGGCGCCAACGCGATCGTCATCCGCGTCCAGCCGGACGAGGGCATGACGGTCCGCTTCGGTTCCAAGGTGCCGGGCACGTCGATGGAGATCCGGGACGTGTCGATGGACTTCGCCTACGGCGAGTCCTTCACCGAGTCCAGCCCCGAGGCGTACGAACGCCTGATCCTGGACGTCCTCCTGGGTGACGCCAACCTGTTCCCGCGTCACCAGGAGGTGGAAGAGTCCTGGCGGATCCTCGACCCGGTCGAGGAGTACTGGGCCACCCACGGCAAGCCCGCCCAGTACGCCTCGGGCAGCTGGGGCCCCGGGGAAGCCGACGAGATGCTCGCACGAGACGGACGGAGCTGGCGCAGGCCATGAGGATCGACCTGACCGACACCACGGCAAGCAAGGTCAACAAGGCGCTGGTCCAGGGCCGCCGGGCCATCGGCACCCCGGCCGTGGGCATGGTCCTGACGATGGTGATCGTCACGGACGAGGAGAACGCCTACGACTCGATCAAGGCGGCCGAGGAGGCCTCGCACGAGCACCCCTCGCGCACCCTGGTCGTCATCAAGCGGCACACCCGCAACCCGCGCGAGCGCACCAAGTCCCACCTCGACGCCGAGGTGCGGGTCGGCTCCGAGGCCGGCACCGGCGAGACCGTCGTGCTGCGCATGTACGGCGAGGTGTCGCAGCACGCCGACTCCGTCGTGCTGCCCCTGCTGCTGCCGGACGCCCCGGTCGTCGTGTGGTGGCCGGTGGACGCCCCGGACAACCCGTCCAAGGACCCCCTGGGCGCGCTCGCCCAGCGCCGGATCACCGACCTGTACGCGGTCGAGAACCCGATGGAGACCCTCCGCAAGCGGGTCCGCACCTACGCCCCCGGCGACACCGACCTGGCCTGGACCCGGCTGACGCTGTGGCGGTCGATGCTGGCCGCCGCCCTGGACCAGGCGCGGATGAAGGTGACGTCGGCGGCCGTGGAGGCCGAGGCGGACAACCCGGCCGCCGAACTGCTGGCCCGCTGGCTGGAGGCCCGCCTCGGCGTCGCGGCCGACCGGGTGGTCAGCGACGGCCCGGCCGTCACGACCGTCCGCCTGGGCACCGCGGCCGGCGAGATCGTCATCGACCGGCCCGAGGGCCCCGTCGCCACGCTGACCCTGCCCGACCAGCCGCCGCGCACGCTGGCCCTGAAGGTCCGCTCCACCTCCGAACTGATCGCCGAGGAGCTCAGGCGCCTCGACGCGGACGAGATGTACGCCATCGCCCTGCGCGGCGAGGGCACCGAGGAGACCCCTGTCCATGTCTGACTCCCCCGAGCTCACCCGCCGTCCCGAGTGGACGGCCCTGGAGGACCACCGCGCCGAGGCGCTGCTCCGTCCGGACCTGCGTGAGCTGTTCGCCGCCGACCCCTCGCGCGCCGAGCGGTACGTCGTACGCGTGGGTGACCTGCGCATCGACTACTCCAAGCACCTGATCACCGACGAGACCCTCGCCCTGCTGCGGGAGCTGGCCGCCGCCACCGATGTCTTCGGCCTCCGGGACGCCATGTTCCGCGGCGAGAAGATCAACGTCACCGAGGACCGCGCGGTGCTGCACACCGCGCTGCGCGCCCCCGCGGACGCCACGGTCCAGGTCGACGGGGAGAACGTCGT